>NZ_JBFAZD010000028.1:0-114087 GCF_040681655.1 Streptomyces sp. NPDC051662 | reverse complement strand
TCCTGCTGCCGGAAGATCTCGTCCAGCCGGCCCTGGATGTTCGGCGTCGACGGATCGAAGACCACCACATTCGGCCCGAGATCACCACCGCCCGGCAGGGCGGCGGCGCCGGTATGCGCGGACGCGGGCGAGGACAGGGCGAGCATGCTCGGAGCGGACGCGGCGGCGGCCATGACACCGAGAACGGTACGGCGCGTGGGGGGAGTTGGCATGGCGGCTCTCCTTGTTCAGGATGTGAACGGTGGGGGTGGCAGGGAGCGCTCTCTCACTCAGGCATGTTCACGGCATGTGAACAGCACGTCAAGGGAGCTGACCGGTTCCGGGACCCAACGAGGCCCAACTGCCCCTGAGATAAAGGGATATGGGGAGCTTTCCAGGTGGATTGAGCATGCTTCCCGGCGTGAGGGGTTGTATTCATGAAGTGTCGATTCTGCCGGACAGGCATCTCTGTGCCACCGGTGTCTTGACACCTTCTGGGGCTGCTTCTACGTTCCACGAGAGCGCTCTCTCGCTGTGGTCTCCTCAGCCCCGCCCCTCCGTACGGGCTGTGTTCCGAGCTCCCCCACCCCTCTCGAAGGAGAGCCATGCGCCCACGTCTTCTTTTCGCCTCCGCCGCCGCGGTCGTCGCCGCGTTGACGGCGGCGACGGCGCCGAGCGCGACCGGCGCCCCCCGAGCCGCGGTCGCGGCCTGGGACAGTGACCTCGCGGCGGCGGCCCAGAGTGCGAACCCGGCCGCTGCCACCGCCTCCGGCAGCGAGAACCCCGACCTGGGGCCCGGCGCCGCCTTCGACGGCAACGGCGCCACCCGCTGGGCGAGCGACGCCGTCGACAACGCCTGGATCCGGGTCGATCTGGGCCGGACCCTCCGTATCGACCGGGTCACCCTCGACTGGGAGGCCGCCTACGGCAAGAAGTACGTCCTGGAGGTATCGGGCGACGGCACCACCTGGCGGCCCTTCTACACCGAGGACGCGGGCACCGGCGGGACCGTCACCGCCCACACCTACCCGCAGGAGGTCAGGGGCCGGTACGTACGTCTGCGCGGCGTCGAACGCGGCACGCCCTACGGCTACTCGCTGTACTCCTTCAAGATCTACGGCGGCGACCCGGCACCCGCCTCCACCACCCGGACCAATCTCGCGCTCCACCATCCGGCCTACAGCAACCTCTACCAGCACGCGGGGAACTCGCCGGCGTTCGTCACCGACGGTGGCTGGCCCGCCGCCCTCAAGGGCGACCAGACCCGGTGGGCGAGCGACTGGAACGCCGCTCGCTGGGTCTCCGTCGACCTCGGCGCGACCTCCACCATCAACAGTGTGGACCTGTACTGGGAAGCCGCGTACGCCGTCGACTTCGAGATCCAGGTCTCCGACGACAACAGGACCTGGCGCACCGTGCACCGCCCGTCCGCCGCCGAGGTGGCCGCGCGTCGCGCCGACATCAAGTCCCCGGCCGAGGCGGCCGGGCGCCATGACACCATCACGCTCTCCGCACCCGCCACCGGGCGCTATGTGCGCATGCTCGGCAAGGAGCGGCGTTCCTTCTACAATCCGGCGCCCGCCACGGCCCAATTCGGCTACTCCCTCTACGAGTTCCAGGTGTGGGGCACCGGCGGCAGCGCGGCGGCCGGCTATCCCGCGCTCCCCGCCGAGCAGGGAGGCGCGTACCGCACGACGTTCTTCGACGACTTCACGGGAGCCTCGCTCGACCGCTCCAAGTGGCGGGTCGTCAGGACGGGCCAGGAGATGGGCTCGGTCAACGGCGAGGCGCAGGCGTATGTCGACTCCCCCGACACCATCCGTACCGCGAACGGCAGTCTGATCCTGAGCCCGAAGTACTGCAAGGGCTGCACCCAGGCGGGCGGCGGTACATACGACTTCACCTCGGGACGTATCGACACCAACACCAAGTTCGACTTCACGTACGGCAAGGTCAGCGCCCGGCTGAAGCTCCCGGTGGGCGACGGATACTGGCCCGCCTTCTGGCTGCTGGGCAGCAATGTCGACGACCCGGCAGTGTCCTGGCCCGCCTCGGGCGAGACGGACATCATGGAGAACATCGGCTACGGCAACTGGACCAGCACCGCCCTGCACGGACCGGGCTACTCCGCCGACGGCAACATCGGCGCGCAGCAGTACTACCCCGGCGGGGGAAGCGCGGACCAGTGGCACACATACGCGGTCGAGTGGACGCCCACCACCATGCGGTTCTTCGTGGACGACCGGATCGTCCAGGAGACGACGCGCAACAAGCTGGAGTCCACGCGCGGCCAGTGGGTCTTCGACCACAACCAGTACGTGATTCTCAACTTCGCTCTCGGCGGCGCCTATCCAGCCGGCTGGAACAAGGTCACCACGCCGTACTGGGGGCTGCCGCAGTCCAGCGTCGACCGTATCGCCCAGGGCGGCATCCAGGCCGAGATCGACTGGGTGCGGGTCGAACAGAAGGGCTGATACGGGACCACCGCCCCACACATCACCGCAACCCATGGATTGGACCCCTTGTGAGAAGGATCCTCGCTCCCCCCACCGTGTCCTCCCGGCCCCGTTGGCGCCGGCTGACAGGGCTCGTCGCGGCGTCCGTGGCCGCTCTGCTCATCGCCGGCTTCAGCTACCCGGGAGAGCGCGCGCAGGCATCGTCCGCGCAGGCGGCGCCCGCCCAGGCCGCGCCCGCCGCCCAGGCCGAGGAGGTGGTGCGCGTCGCCGAGTTCCTCGCGGAGTGCCCCTACAGCCACCGGGCCACCGACGACCCCATCGTGTTCCCCGGCCTTCCCGGCGCGTCCCATATGCACAGCTTCTTCGGGAACACCTCCACGAACGCCCACTCGGACCTGGCCAGTCTGGAACGGGCGTCCAGCAACTGCAGCCCAGCCACCGACCTCTCGTCGTACTGGGTGCCGACCCTGTACAACGGTGACACCGAGATCGAGCCGACCGGGACGACCTTCTACTACCTGGGTGAAGGCGTACGCGACGACATCATCGCGAAGATCCAGCCGATGCCCAGGGGCCTGCGCATCGTGGCCGGCAACGCCAAGGCGACCGGTCCCAACGACAACACCATCTCCCGCTGGTCGTGTCTGCACCACGGTGAGGTCGGATCCTCCCCCAACTTCGTGAACTGCCCGGCCGGTTCGATGCTGGAGTCCTATCTCGACTTCCCGCAGTGCTGGAACGGCAGGGACCTCGACTCCGCGGACCACAAGAGCCATATGTCCTATCCGGTGGCGGGCGCCTGTCCCTCCACGCACCCGGTCCCCGTGCCCAAGCTGCGGCAGGTGCTCCGGTATCCCGTCAATGGAGATCCCGCGCGGTTCCGGCTGGCATCGGGGCCCGGATACACCATGCACGGCGACTTCTTCAATGTCTGGCCCGCCGCCGAGATGGAGCGCCGCGTGCGCGACTGCATCAACCCCATCATCAAGTGCGGTGCGGACGGCCGTCCCTGATTGCCCGTCACCCACCTCTCCACACCGCCCGCCCGGGTCTCCCCCGGGCGGGCCCTTCACGGGACAACCACCATGAAGCGACGTGTCACACTCCTGTCGGCCCTGCTTCTGCTCTCTCTTCCGCTCCTGTCGTCGAGCGGCTGCTCCCCCACCGCCGAGCGGCCGGCCACCGTCGACAGCTCCTCCTCCCCCGCCCCCTCGTCCAGCGCGCCGTTCACCGCGACCGACTCCGGCTGGATCCAGCTGATGACCCCGATGAACGAGCAGGCCGGGCGGCTTCTCGCGCTGGCCTCGGCCCGGGAGTCCGCACCGCCGCTGTCGTCCTGGGCCGCCGCCCTCGCGAAGGAACACCGTACGGAACTGACCCAGTTCCGCCGGCTGCTGGGCCGCATGGGCCTGCCCGACACCAATGTGCACGAGGGCCATGACATGCCGGGCATGGTCACGGAGGCGGATCTCGACCGCGCCCGCGGGCTCACGGGCGCGGAATTCGACGGCTTCGTGCGCCAGGAGATCCGCGCACACCTCGAACAGTCGCGGCGCGTCTCCCGCTCCGAGTCCCGGGCCGGCGGCGGCGAGGAGGCCAAGCGGCTCGCCGCGCGCATCGCCGACGCGCGCGCCGAGCAGTTGAAGACGCTCTCCTCGCTGGGCGGGTGACCGCCCGGTACGGCGGGGGCACACCGTACGGCGAGGCCGCCGGTGTGACGACGGGGAGGGCGCGGATATAAAAGACCTCATGGATGCCGACTCCCCGCCGCCCTCCCGCCCGGTGACACTGGAGGACGTGGCCCGCGTCGCCGGTGTGTCCCGGGCCACGGTGTCCCGGGTCATCAACGAGACACCCACGGTGGACCGTACGCTCCGGCACGCCGTGGAGAAGGCCGTGGCCGCCACCGGGTACGTGCCCAACCGCGCCGCCCGCTCGCTCGTGACCCGGCGGACGGGGTCGGTCGCGCTCGTGGTCTCCGAGCAGGAGAAACGCCATGCCGCCGCTCCCTTCCTCGGCCGGGTCTTCACCGACCCGCACTTCGGGCGGGTGGTCAGCGGGCTGGTCGATGTGCTGCGGCCCGCCGGCGTCCATCTCGTCCTGATGCTGGTGGACGACGAGGCCTCCCGCCTCCAGACCCTCTCGTATCTGCGCCAAGGGCATGTGGACGGAGTGGTGTTGATCTCATCGCATGTGGACGACCCGCTGCCGCGGCTGCTCGCCGACACCCGGCTGCCCGCCGTCCTGTCGGGGCGCCCGCAGCACGACTCCTCGCTCGCGTTCGTGGAGGCCGACCAGCGCGCGGGAGCCCGGCTGGCCGCCGACCATCTGGTGTCACTGGGCCGCACCCGGATCGGCTCGGTGGCCGGACCGCAGGACATGCCCGCGGCCCGGGAGCGGCTGGAGGGGTTCCGCGCGGCCCTGGCCGAGCACGGCGTCCGCGATATCCCGTGGACGGAGGGCGACTTCACTCATACGGGGGGCGCCTCGGCCGTACGGGAACTGCTCGCGCTGCGGCCGGATCTGGACGGGCTGTTCGTGGCGTCCGACCTCATGGCGCTCGGTGCGCTGCCGGTCCTCCAGCGCGCGGGCAGAGACGTGCCGCGGGATGTGGCGGTGGTGGGTTTCGACGACAGCCATGCCGCCCAGTCCTGTGACCCGCCGCTGACCACCGTACGGCAGCCGGTCGAGGAGATGGCCTCCGCGACGGCCCAGCTCCTGCTGCGCCGGATCGCCCGGCCGGGCCAGGCCGTACGGTCGGAACTGTTCGCGCCCGAGCTGGTGGTCAGGGCGTCCGCCTGAGCGGCGGAGGGCCCTGGGTCCGGTCTTCAAAGTCCCGCCTGCCCGGTCGTCAGCCGGGGGACGTTCGACCGCGCTCCGTAGCTGAAGGCGCGGACCCGGTACGAGGCCCGTTTCTCGGTGGGGAGTGTGATCAGACCGCAGGAGTTGATGTCGGGGTCGACGACGGCGACCGGCGCGTAAGCGGAACCGCCCCGGGTACGCGCCTCCAGCAGGAACCCCTCTTCGTCCGAGGCGTGATCGGTCCAGGTGAAGAGAATGCCGTTCGCATGCTTGACCACGGCCTTGAGCCCGGAGGGTGCGGCGGCTCCCCCGTCCCGGATGGAACGACCGGTCGCCGACCGTCCGGGGTCCCGGCGCGGAGCCAGCCAGTCGTGGTCCGACTCCTGGTCCCGCGTGGTCAGTTCGCCCGGCGGCAGGGCGACGTCGACCGGCGCCGACGCCGGACCGTCGATGGTCCGGAGGCGGTAGTAGAAGGTCGTGCGCGGCATCAGATCGGGGTGACGGTAGGTCGTCACGCCCGGTGAGAGGTACTGGAGAACGGTGTACGGGCCCGCCTCGTCCGTCGCGAACTCCAGTACATGGCCGGCGGCGCCGGGCCCGCCGCCCCGCCAGCTGAGATCGATATCGGTGGGTGTGGTGAGGACCGCGCGGAGCGTGGCGGCCGGTCCTCCGCCGGGCGGCGGGTTCTCCGGGGCGGCGGCCCCGCCCGGGGACGTGGCGGGTCCTCGGGCGGGGCGCTCGGCCGGCGGCTGCGCGGAACACGCCGCTGCCACCAGCGCGAGCGCGACGGCCGGCACCGCCGCTCGGATCGCTGGGCGCACGGGCGTCCGCTACTTGCGCCAGAAGCGGATGTCGCTCCAGACCACCGTGGCCGGTCCGTTGCCGCTGTTGGTGCGGTAGGCGCCGAACTTGTCGTAGAAGCTGCCGCCGGGGCTGTCGTAGGTGTGCTTGAGCGATCCGTTGATGTACGTGCGGTGTGATGTGCCGACCTGGTGAACGGTGTTGACGCGGACCGTCGCGCCGACGGTGCCGGCGTTGGAGAGTGTGTCGCCGCCGTGGACCGCGTACAGCCGCCCGCCGCGTTCGGCGGCCAGCATGAAGTAGGGGCCGGCCGCCGACTCGTTGAACGTCTGCTTGAGACTGATGCGGGTACCGCTCAGGCTGCTGATGCGGAAGTAGCCCTCGAACTGCCGGGTGCCCCCGGTGTAGGTGGCATACCTGCGTTCGGCGCGCTGGTCGCCGCTCGCGGTGGAGCAGGTGAGCGTGAACGTCAGACCGTCGACCTGGCCGCACCCCCGCTCCTGGACCGTGAAGGTGGGCGAGACGGAGGTCCAGCCGCCGGGCTCCACCTCGGCGGAGGCTTGTGGGACGGCGAGGAATGAGGAAGCACCCACTGCGGCGAGAACCGTGAACGTCCGAAGGCGTGAAAACATGTCTCACTCACCTTTCTGGTGGGGGGGACGCCATCAGAGCCCGCACTCCACATATATGAACGCTGGCTCTGATTTTGAATGGTTGAGTGGAAGATAGGACTGGACCAACCGCCCGTCAAGAGCCCTCCGGCAGAGGGCCGTTGGCGATGCGGAACGAATCCGACTGATCCACCGCCGCCGGGCGTCAGAAGTTGATCATGTGTCCGGCCAGACCGTGGACAGCCTCCTTGACCGCCTCGCCCAGCGTCGGATGGGCGTGCACATTGCGCGCCACCTCATGCACCGTCAGATCCCACTGCTGGGCGAGCGTCAGCTCCGGCAGCAGCTCGGTGACCTCGGGGCCGATCAGATGCGCGCCGAGCAGTTCACCGTAGCGGTTGTCGCTGATCAGTTTCACGAAACCGACCGGGTCGCCGAGACCATGGGCCTTGCCGTTCGCGGTGAAGGGGAACTTCACCACCTTCACATCATGGCCCCGCTCGCGTGCCTGCTCCTCGGTCCAGCCGAAACTGGCGATCTGCGGCTGGCAGTAGGTGGCGCGCGGGATCATCACGAAATCCAGTTCCATGGTCTCCGCGCCGCCGATCGTCTCGGCCGCGATCACCCCCATGGACTCGGCGGCGTGGGCCAGCATCAGCTTCGCCGTGACATCCCCGATCGCGAAGATGTGCGGCACGCTGGTACGGCCGCGTCCGTCCACCTCGATGGCTCCGCGCTCGGTCAGCCGGACGCCGGTGTTCTCCAGGCCGTAGCCCGCGATACGCGGCGCGAAGCCGATCGCCTGAAGGACCTTGTCGGTCTCCAGCACCTGCCGCTGTCCGTCCCGCGAAACGGTGACCCGTACCTTCGCCGACGGATCGCTGTCGTCGATCGACTCGACCCGGGTAGAGGTCAGCACCTCGATACCCAGACGCCGGTAGCGCTTGGCGAGTTCCTTGGAGACCTCGGCGTCCTCCAACGGCACGAGCCGGTCGAGGAATTCGACGATCGTGACCTTCACCCCGTAGTTGTGCAGCACATACGCGAACTCGACGCCGACGGCGCCCGCGCCGGCGATGACGATGCTCTCCGGGAGAGTGTCGGAGAGGATCTGCTCCTCGTAGGTGACGACCCGCTCGCTCAGGGAGGTACCCGGCAGCAGCCGGGTCGTGGTCCCCGTGGCGACGACGCAGTGGTCGAACGACAGCGTCTCCGTACCGCCCTCCGTCAGCGCCACCTGGAGCGTCCGGTCGTCGATGAAGGTGCCACGGCCGTCGTACTCGGCGATGTCGTTCTTCTTCATCAGATAGTGCACACCGGCGACCCGGCCGTCGGCGACCTTACGGCTGCGCTTGAACGCCTCCGTGTAGTCGAAGCCGACCCGGCCCTCCACCCGGATTCCGAAGGTCTTCGCCTCCTGCGTGAAGATGTACGCGAGTTCGGCGTTGCGCAGCAGCGCCTTCGACGGGATGCATCCCACGTTCAGACAGACACCGCCCCAGTACTTCGCCTCGACGACTGCTGTCCGCAGCCCGAGTTGCGTCGCGCGGACCGCCGCGGTGTATCCGCCCGGTCCCGCGCCGAGGACCACGACATCAAAGTGTGTACTCATAATCCACACCATAGGCACCGAAAGCGCCGCCCGGGCATATCTCGGGGCAAGCGTGCTGCCCCTCACACGACAGGCCCTAACGGACGAACCGAGGCAGCCACTTCGCCCGGTAGCCGGGATGGCCCGCGTGCTCCGCCGCCAGCTGCCGGACGACGAACCCCAGTCCGACGGCTCGGCCTGACGGGAAGTCGGCGGCCGGACGGTCGGTGTCCAGGTGGCACACCTCCTCGTACTCGTCGAGGAGCACCCTGCTCGTCTCGACGCGCCGGAGGGTGTACTCCGGGTTCTGGAGGGCGATGTGCTCGTCGTAGCCGCGCGTGCGCACCGTGAACGCGATCCCGCCGGTACGGTCGTGGATCTCGCCCGGCATCTCGGGCGGACAGCGCCAGCGCTCCCCGCCCGCCTCCTGCGCGCGTCTCGCCTCCTCGTCGAGGCGCGCCCGCACGAACGCCAGCAGATCCGCATTGTCGTCAGCCATCAGTTCTCGGTCCTTTACCGTACGGGCACGGGAGAGGAAGACCTCCGTCCCGGGCACGTTCTACCCTCCAGCAGAGGATGCCGTACAAACGGCGCGGCGCATGAGGATCGTGAGCGTGGGGTAAGCGCTCCGTGCCCCGCCGGTGGAAAGCACGGCAGACACGGTAGAACGGTGCGTATCCGGCAACGAATCACCACTCGCGAGAGGAGACGTCATGTCATCGAAGCGGCGCCGCAAGAAGAAGGCGCGTCGTAAGAACGGCGCCAACCACGGCCGACGCCCCCAGTCCTGAGCGGGAGACTCCTCCGTACGGACTACCGTCCAGTGGCCCCCGCGCGTGCGGCACGCCGCCGTACGCGGTTGCGGGGGGCCACTGTCCCGGCCCCGCGCGGTGACCGCGAGGGGCGCGGGACGACGGAAGGTCAGGCCTCGCCGCCCAGGACCTTCCACACCCGGGTCGCCACGTGCAGATTGAGGCGCGTCTCGACATCGCCCAGGTCGTGGCCCCCGATCTCGCGCAGGCGCTGGAGCCGGTAGCGCAGCGTGCTGCGGTGGATGCCGAGGGCGGAGGCCGCGCCGTCGTAGTTTCCGCCCGCCTCGAAGTACTGCGAGAGGGTACGGACCAGATCGCCCCGGTGGGCCGCGTCGTAGTCGAGGAGCGGACCGAGCCACTCGCGGACGTACCCCTCGATCTCCCGGTAGTCGTCACCCGTACCGATGATCCGGTACAGGCCCAGGTCGTCGAACGAGGTCGCGCCGTGGGGTACGCGCGAACGCTGCCGTACCTCCAGTGCGCGCAGCGCCTCCTGGTAGGAACGCGGGATCTCGGCCGGGGAGTCGCAGCGGCTGCCGAGCCCGATGGCGCCCGCGCGCGAGCCGAGTTCCTGGGAGACCGCCAGATACAACTCCTCACCCTTGGGGCGTCCCTGGACCACCAGGACCGCCCGGCCCGAGCGCCTGGCCACCAGCGACCGGAGCCCCAGACCGGCCGCCGCACCGGCCACCGCCCGCACGAACGCGTCGTCGGCGGTCAGCCCGGTCCAGGCCACCGCGACGAGGTGCTGTGCACCGTGCAGATCGTGGCCGACGGCCGCGGAGCGCGCGAAGGCGCTCTCGTCGTCCGTACCGGTGATCAGATCGTCGACGAGCTCGCGGCGCAGCCGCAGCTCCATCTCGGCCAGGCTGCGCAGATGCGCCATCTCCAGGGCCAGCGCGTCACACGCGTGACCGAGCGCGAACTCCTCCCGCTCCCCCGCGGCGCCCTCGGGATCGACCAGGGAGACGGTGCCCAGGATCTCGCCGCGGTGGCGGGCGACGGCGGTGAGCCGGTGCCCGACATACACCGGGCGCGGGTCCCTGATCGCGTCGAGGATCAGCTGCTCCTGGCGTCCCGGGTCGGGCTTCGGGTACGGGTCGGGGCAGCCGGGGCCGGCCCAGGCCCGTAGATTGCCGAACTGGTCCTCCACCACGGCGGAGAAGCCGGTCAGCCGGTGGACCGTCCAGGCGATCCCGGCCTCGGTGTCCCCGGTGGCCGTGGCACCGCTCAGCGCGTCGTGCACCGACCGCCGGTACATCAGCTCGGACTCCACGGCGGCGAGTCGCGCACGGGCGGCGATCCCGTCCCGCCGGGCCCGGCTCAGCTCAGTGGCGTACTCCCGCTCCCGGCGGTGGGTGGCGGCGCCCGCCAGGGCCGCGCCGGTCTGCCGCGCCAGCAGTCCGAGCAGCGCGATGTCGTCGTCGTCCGGCCGCCGCCCGGCGCTCACGACCAGATATCCGGCCGGGGAGCTTCCGGTTCGCCCGCCGGGCGCCCGGAGCGCGAACGCCCATGACCACTCCCGGCCGGGGAGCCGGACGGCGCCGTCCCGGCCGCCGAGTCCATTGACCTGGCTGTCCAGCGCCCGGCTCATGGCGGAGGAACCCGGCGGAAGGGAGAAGTCCGGGGGACAGCGGACCAGCCGCCCGTCGGCCCGCAGATAGCCGGCCTCCGTACACCAGGGGCCGAGCCGCGCGACACCGGAAGCGGCCAGCCGCATCACCTCATGCGTGTCGTCGCCGTCGGACAAGGCGCCCGACAGCGCCATCAGACGCTGGAGGCGGGAGGACCGGCTGCCCGGGGTGTCCGGTGCTCCGGCTCTTCCGGCGGCCGTGCTCATCTCCCTGGACCGACACCTTCCCGAAGAAAGTCGCCCCCAGGAACAACTTTACCGAGCGACGGGGGACGCGCATCCGGTCCGCCCCGGGGCCGGCGCCAGGGCGGCCTGTGCCGGCAGGTCCAGTCACCGCCGGGATTTCGACCTCTCAGGAGCAGGAATCGGCCCGGCGCCGCCGCCACCCTGGAGAAGACGTGACCCTGCCCCGAGGGCAGCGGACGGAGCCAGCGAACGAAGGCAGTGGACGCAAGGGAGCACCTCATGGCCAAGGCAGTCGGCATCGACCTGGGCACCACCAATTCGGTGATCGCCGTGTGGGAGGGCGGTGAAGCGACGGTCCTCCCCAACGCCGAGGGCTCCCGCACCACCCCCTCCGTCGTGGGCTTCACCGACTCCGGGGAACGGCTCGTGGGCCAGCTGGCCCGGCGGCAGGCGATTCTCAATCCCAAGGGCACCATCTACTCCGCCAAGCGGTTCATCGGCCGGCACTTCGACGAGGTCGCGGACGAGATCAAGGCGGTGACCTACGACGTCGTACCGGGCGAGAACGGCGTCGCGCGGTTCGACATCCGCGGCAAGCAGTACGCGCCGGAGGAGATCAGCGCGCTGGTCCTGCGCAAGCTCGCCGAGGACGCCTCGAAGTCGCTGGGCGAGCGGGTGACCGAGGCGGTCATCACCGTACCGGCGTACTTCAACGACGCCCAGCGCACCGCGACCAAGGACGCCGGGCGGATCGCCGGCCTCGAAGTGCTGCGCATCATCAACGAGCCGACCGCGGCGGCCCTGGCCTACGGCATGGACAAGAAGGAGCACGAGACCGTGCTCGTCTTCGACCTCGGCGGCGGCACGTTCGACGTGAGCATCCTGGACGTCGGGGACGGCGTGGTGGAGGTACGGTCCACCGCGGGCGACACCCACCTCGGCGGCGACGACTTCGACCGCAGGCTGGTGGACTATCTCGCGGACACGTTCCAGCGGGAGAACGGGATCGACCTGCGCGATGACACCCAGGCGCTGCAACGGCTGTTCGAGGCGGCGGAGAAGGCCAAGACGGAGCTGAGTTCGGTGACCCAGACTCAGGTCAGCCTGCCGTTCATCACCGCCGACGCCACCGGCCCCAAGCATCTGACGGAATCCATCATGCGCTCCACCTTCGAACAGATCACCGCCGATCTGGTGGACCGCTGTCTGGGCCCCGTCCAGCAGGCGCTGTCCGACGCGAAGGTGACCGACAGCGACATCGACGAGGTCATCCTGGTCGGCGGCTCCACCCGGATCCCCGCCGTGCAGGCGCTGGTCCGGCGGCTGACCGGCGGCAAGGACCCGAATATGAGCGTCAACCCGGACGAGGTGGTGGCGCTGGGCGCCGCCGTGCAGGCCGGGGTGCTCAAGGGCGAGGTCAAGGACGTACTGCTGCTGGACGTCACCCCGCTCTCGCTGGGCGTGGAGACCCGCGGCGGTGTGATGACGAAGATCGTCGAGCGGAACACCACGATCCCGGTGCGCCGTACCGAGACCTTCTCCACGGCCGAGGACAACCAGCCCGCCGTCGATGTGGTCGTCCTCCAGGGCGAGCGCGAGCGCGCGGCCGACAACCGGGTACTCGGCCGCTTCCAGCTCACCGACATCCGTCCCGCGCCACGCGGGGAGCCGCAGGTCGAGGTGGTCTTCGACATCGACGCCAACGGCATCCTCCATGTCACCGCACGCGACAAGGACACCGGCAAGGAGCAGGGCATCACCCTCAGCGAGGGCTCCAACCTGGAACGGTCCGAGGTGGACCGCATGATCTCCGAGGCGGAGCGCAACCGCGGCGAGGATCAGGCACTGCGACAGGCCGTGGACGCCCGCAACGAGCTGGACGCCATCGCCTACCAGGTGGAACGCAGGCTGGGCGAGCTGGGCGAGAACGCGCCCGAGCACGAGCGTGCCCGGGCCCAGCTGCTGGTCTCCGACGCCCGCCAGGCGGTGAAGGGCGAGGAAACGCTGGACCGGGTCAGATCGCTGACCTCCGAACTCCAGCAGGTCTACCAGGCGCTGGCCGCCCGGCCGACCGGTCCCGCCGGCGGCTCGTCGGAGCCCGGTGGTCCGCCCCCGGCGAGCGGCACCGGAGGCGACGACGACGTCGTGGACGCCGACTTCGACCGGAGCTGAGGTCACGCCATGGCCACCGAGCCGGAACCGGCACCGCCGCCGGACGAAACGGACAACGCGCCCGCGCGGGAGGGTCCGAGCGCCGATCAGCCGGATGACGTCCAGAAGGACTTGGCCGAGGCACAGGACGCCTGGCGGCGCGCGCTCGCCGATCTCGACAATCTGCGCAAGCGGCACGCCCGGGAGCTGGAGGGGGTACGGGAGGCCGAGCGCGCCCGTACCGCCGCCGAGTGGCTCCCCGTGCTCGACCATCTCGAACTGGCCCTCGCCCACGCCCACGCCGATCCCTCCTCGGTGATCCAGGGCGTCGAGGCCGTACGGGACCAGGCCGTGGAGGTGCTGGCGCGGCTCGGCTACCCGCGCCAGGAGGAGAACGGGGTGCCGTTCGACCCGAGCAGACACGAGGTGGTCCGGGTGGTCGACGATCCGGACACCGAGCCGGGGACCGTCGTGGAGGTTCTGCGTCCCGGATACGGGGATGACGGCCGCCAGCTGCGTCCGATGGCCGTGGCGGTCAGTCAGCGACGGGAGTGACGGCGCATGGCACAGGACTACTACGAGGTCCTCGGCGTCCCCCGCTCGGCGAGCCAGGAGGAGATCCAGCAGGCCTATCGGAAGCTGGCCCGTCGCCACCACCCGGACGTGAACAAGGACCCGAAGGCGGAGGAACGCTTCAAGGACGTCAACGAGGCGTACAACGTCCTGGCCGACCCGGACACCCGGGCGCGCTACGACCGGTTCGGCCCGGACTTCCGGCAGATCCCCGAGGACTACGACGAGCGGGTGGCGGCGGGTGCCGGGCGCGGCGGCGGGGGCTGGGCCTCCACCGGCGGCGGGGTGCGCTTCGCGCGGGGCGCGGGTGGCGCCTACCAGGACGTGGACTTCGAGGATCTCTTCGGCGGCCTGTTCGGCGGGCGCGGCGGGCCCCGCCGGACCGTTCCGGGCGCCGATCAGGAGGCCGAGGTGGAGCTGTCCGTGGAGGAGGCGTACCGCGGCGGCCGGCGCGGGGTCAGCCTCGCCGGGCCGGACGGCCGGCGGGACTACCAGGTCACCATTCCCCGGGGCGTGCGGGACGGGCAGCGGATCCGGCTGGCCGGCGAGGGCGGCCGGGGCAGCCCCGACGCACCCGCGGGCGATCTCTATCTGCGGGTCCGTATCGCACCTCATGAGCGCTACCGGCTGGACGGCCGCGACATCCATGTCCCGCTGCCCGTGACGCCCTGGGAGGCGGCGCTCGGCGCGACCGTGCCGCTGGCCACCCCGGGCGGCACCGCCAAGGTCACCGTCCCGCCCGGCTCCTCCAGCGGGCGCCGGCTGCGGCTGCGCGGCGAGGGCATGCCCCACCCGCGCGGCACCGACGGCGACCTCTACGCCGAGATCCGGGTGATGGTCCCGGCGCGCCCCACCGACCGCGAACGCGAGCTGTTCGAGGAACTGTCGGCCGCGTCCGACTTCGACCCGAGGAGGCCGGGATGACGTCCGATCAACGGCAGCGGAGGCCGGACGCGCCAACCGTCCGGGTCTACGAGCTGGCGCCCGTGCCAAGGCTCAGTCTGGAGAGCGTGGCCCGTCGCTCGGGCCTGCATCCGGACATGGTCCGGCGCATGGTGACGCTGGGGCTGGTGGACGCCACCCGTGACCCCGCGGGCCGGCTCTGGTTCGACCTGTCCGCCCCGCGCACGCTGGCCCGTATCCAGCGGCTGCGGGCCGGACTCCCCCTCAACTACGCCTCCATCGGGCTCGTACTCGACCTGCTGGACCGGATCAGTCTGCTGGAGACGGCGCTGCGCCGCACCGGCGCGAGGAGTGACGACCTGCCATGGACATGAACCGCCTCACCCAGAAGTCCCAGGAAGCCCTGCAAGACGCCCAGAGCGCGGCCGTACGCCTCGGACAGACCGAAGTCGACGGTGAACATCTGCTGCTCGCGCTGCTCGACCAGCGGGACGGGCTCGTCCCCCGGCTGCTCGACCAGTCCGGTGTCGATCCGTCCGCGCTGCGCACGGCCGTGGAGAGCGAGCTGTCGCGCAGGCCCGGGTCGACCGGCCCGGGAGCCGCGCCCGGCCAGGTGTTCGTCACCCAGCGGCTGTCGCGGCTGCTGGAGACCGCCGAGCAGGAGGCCAAGCGGCTCAAGGACGAGTATGTCTCCGTCGAGCATCTGATGATGGCGCTGGCCGACGAGGGCTCCGCCACCGCCGCGGGGCGTCAGCTCAAGGACCACGGGCTCACGAAGGAGGCGTTCCTCTCGGCGCTCACCCGGGTCCGGGGGAATCAGCGGGTCACCTCCGCGACCCCGGAGGCAGCGTACGAGGCCCTGGAGAAGTACGGCCGCGATCTGGTCGCCGAGGCCCGTACCGGCAGTCTGGACCCGGTGATCGGCCGGGACGCGGAGATACGGCGGGTCACCCAGATCCTCAGCCGCAAGACCAAGAACAACCCGGTGCTGATCGGCGACCCGGGGGTCGGGAAGACCGCGATCGTCGAAGGGCTCGCCCAGCGGATCGTCCGGGGCGACGTACCCGAGGGGCTGCGGGACCGTACCGTCTTCGCGCTCGACATGGCCGCGCTGGTGGCGGGGGCCAAGTACCGCGGTGAGTTCGAGGAGCGGCTCAAGGCGGTGCTCGGCGAGGTCAAGGCGGCCGGCGGACGGATCCTGCTCTTCCTCGACGAACTCCACACGGTGGTCGGCGCGGGCGGCGCCGAAGGGGCGATGGACGCGGGGAACATGCTCAAGCCGATGCTCGCCCGTGGTGAGCTGCACATGATCGGCGCGACCACCCTGGACGAGTACCGCAAGCACATCGAGTCCGACGCCGCGCTGGAGCGCCGCTTCCAGCAGGTCCTGGTGGACGAGCCGAGTGTGGAGGACACCGTCTCCATCCTGCGCGGACTGCGCGAGCGCCTGGAGGTCTTCCACGGCGTACGGATCCAGGACACGGCGCTGGTCGCCGCGGCGACGCTCAGCCACCGCTATATCTCGGACCGGTTCCTGCCCGACAAGGCGATCGATCTGGTGGACGAGGCCTGCGCCCGGATGCGTACCGAGATCGACTCGATGCCCGCCGAACTGGACGAGCTGACGCGGCGGGTGACCCGGCTGGAGATCGAGGAGGCGGCCCTCGCCAAGGAGACCGACCCGGCCAGCGTGACCAGACTGGAGGAGCTGCGCGGGGAGCTGGCCGATGTGCGGGCCGACGCCGACGCCCGACACGCCCAGTGGGAGTCCGAGCGCCAGGCCATCCGCAAGGTCCAGGAGCTGCGCCAGGAACTGGAACGGGTCCGTCAGGAGGCCGACGAGGCCGAACGTGCCTACGACCTCAACCGCGCCGCGGAACTGCGCTACGGGACGCTCACCGATCTGGAGCGCCGCCTCGCCGCCGAGGAGGAGCAGCTGCGCGCCAAACAGGGCGAGACCCGGCTGCTGCGCGAGGTGGTCACCGAGGACGAGATCGCCGAGATCGTCGCCGCGTGGACCGGTATCCCGGTGAGCCGTCTCCAGGAGGCCGAGCGCGAGAAGCTGCTGAGGCTGGACGAGATCCTTCAGGAGCGGGTGATCGGGCAGGACGAGGCCGTACAGCTGGTGGCCGACGCGATCATCCGGGCCCGGTCCGGGATCCGTGACCCGCGCCGTCCGATCGGGTCGTTCATCTTCCTCGGCCCGACCGGTGTGGGCAAGACGGAGCTGGCGAAGACCCTCGCGGCGGCGCTCTTCGACTCCGAGGAGAGCATGGTCCGCCTCGATATGAGCGAGTACCAGGAGCGGCACACCGTCAGCCGGCTCGTCGGGGCCCCGCCCGGATACGTCGGGTACGAGGAGGGCGGCCAGCTCACCGAGGCCGTCCGGCGCAAGCCGTACTCGGTGGTCCTGTTCGACGAGATCGAGAAGGCCCACGCCGATGTCTTCAACACCCTGCTCCAGGTCCTCGACGACGGCCGGATCACCGACGCCCAGGGGCGGACCGTCGACTTCCGCAACACCGTCGTCATCATGACCTCCAACATCGGCTCCCCGTATCTGCTGGACGCGAGCGCGGACGGCGAGATCAAGCCCGACGCCCGCGCGCAGGTGATGAGCGAACTCCGCGCGCACTTCCGGCCGGAGTTCCTCAACCGCGTGGACGACATCGTGCTCTTCAAGCCGCTGGGCCTGACCCAGATCGAGCGAATCGTCGATCTCCAGTTCGACGAACTGCGCCGGCGGCTCGCGGAGCGCAGGATCACCGTGGAACTCACCGAGCCGGCCCGTGAGCTCATCGCCCACCAGGGCTTCGACCCGGTGTACGGGGCCCGGCCGCTGCGTCGCTATATCTCGCACGAGGTCGAGACGCTGGTCGGACGCGCGCTGCTGCGCGGTGAGGCGGAGGACGGATCGCACATCAAGGTGGACGCCCAGAACGGCGAGCTGGTCGTGACGTATCAGGACCCGCCCGGGCCCGAGGCGCGGAAGGCGGCGTGAGGACAATGGACCGACAGGTCGTCACCTCTCCGGTGAGGGCCGTGACCACGGACTCCGACTGGCATCTCTCCATGGTGCGCCCCGTCACCCCCCGTACCCCCGACGGCTGCGAGGAGTGCCTGCGGCTCGGCGCGCCCTGGGAGCGGCTGCGGCTCTGTCTGACCTGCGGCCATGTCGGATGCTGCGACTCGTCCCCGCTACGGCACGCCCGCGCCCACGCCGCCTCCCTCGGTCATCCGCTCGTGGCATCACTGGAGCCCGGGGAGGACTGGCGCTGGTGCTACATGCACGACGCGTTCGTCTGACACCGCGCCGCCCGGGACCGCCGCCTCCGCGGGGTCACAGCAGTTCCTGTTCCGCCCAGATGATCTTGCCTTCGGAGGTGTGCCGGGTGCCCCAGCGGTGGGCGAGCTGGGCGACGAGGAAGAGCCCTCGGCCGCCTTCGTCGGTGGTGCGGGCGTGCCGCAGCCGGGGAGAGGTGCTGCTGGCGTCGGCGACCTCGACGATCAGGCGGGACTGGCGCATCAGCCGGACCCGGATCGGTCCCGTGCCGTACCGGACCGCGTTGGTGACCAGCTCGCTGACGATGAGTTCGGTCGTCATGACCAGCTCGTCCAGGCCCCACTCCTCCAGCTGCCGGGTCGCCAGATTTCGGATTCCGGCGACGGCGGCGGGTTCGGAGGCCACGTTCCAGGAGACGACATGCTCGACGCTCAGGGCACGGGTACGCGCGAGCAGCAGCGCCACGTCGTCGGGCTGCGCCACGGAGGTCAGCCGCTCCACGGCGGCGGCGCACAGCGCCGTGAGGGAGAGGCCCGGCTGGGCCAGGGCGTGCGCGAGCCGGGACATCCCGAGGTCGACGTCCCGGTCGGCGGCCTCGATGAGACCGTTGGTGTACAGGCCGAGCAGGCTGTTCTCGGCCAGCTCCACCTCGGCGGACTCGAAGGGCAGCCCGCCCAGTCCCAGCGGCGGTCCCGCGGGCAGCTCCAGGAAGCTGACGTGCCCGTCCGGAGTGACGACGACGGGCGGCGGATGCCCGGCCCGTGCCAGCGTGCAACGCCGGGTGACCGGGTCGTAGACGGCGTAGAGACAGGTGGCACCGACCACGGTCGTACGGAACGGGTCGGGCACATCGTTGGCCGGCTCCTCCTCGCTGAGGCGGAGCACCAGATCGTCGAGATGGGCCAGCAACTCGTCCGGAGGCACGTCCATGTCGGCGAGCGTCTGGACGGCGGTGCGCAGCCGCCCCATCGTGGCGGCGGCGCTGATGCCGTGCCCGACCACATCACCGACGACCAGGCCCACCCGGGCGCCGGACAGCGGAATCACATCGAACCAGTCCCCGCCCACACCGTCCCCCGCGCCCGCCGGCAGATAGACGGAGGCCACGTCCACGGCGGCCCCGCCGGCCAGGGTGTGCGGCAGCAGGCTGCGCTGAAGCGTCACGGTCGCGTTGTGTTCACGGGTGTAGCGGCGCGCGTTGTCCACACACACCGCCGCCCGCGCGACGACTTCCCGGGCCAGCAGGACATCGTCCGGCTTGAAGGACACCGGGTTCAGTGAGCGGAAGAACGTGGTGACACCCAGCACGGTGTCCCGCGCCCGCATCGGCACGGAGATGAGCGAGTGGAGTCCGTACTGGCGGATGGCCGTGGCCCTGGCGGGCTGCCGGGACACCCACTGGGGGTTGGTGGGGTCGAGGACCTCTATGAGGATCGGCTCACCGTTGACCAGGAGGTCAGGGCCGTGCGGCGGGGGAATGGAGTCGACCCGGTCACCGATCCGGGCAACGGCCTCCGGGCATCCTTCCCGTACGGAGGTCATGCCCGCCCGGCGCAGCGTCGACTCCGTGACCGCCGGTCCTGCGTCGGTCAGCCAGGTCCCCTGCCCCTCGTTGCTGAGGATCGGTTCCAGCAGGTCGACGGTGACGAAGTCGGCGAAGCGGGGTACGGCGAAATCGGCGAGTTCCTGGGCCGTCTTTGTCACGTCCAGGGTGCTGCCCACCATGGCTCCCGCGTCATTGACCATGGCAAGCAGCTCGCGGGCGTTCCACCGGTCGGTCACATCGAGAACGATGTAGCAGACACCTGTGACGTCTCCATCGGCGTCGACCAGCGGAAAGAACGAGGTGGAGTAGGCGTGCTGCCGATGGGGATCCGCCCAGCTCCAGCCCAGGTACTCGTAGTCGGTGACCGGCACGCCGTTCTGCGACACCTTGCGCATCAGGTCTTCGATGATGTCGGCCTGGAGGCCCGGGAGCAGCTCGCTCAGACGGCGGCCCAGGCGCTGTTCACGGGGCACACCGCCGAACCGTTCCAGTGTGTCGTTGAGCCAGATGTAGCGCAGGTCCATATCCATGACCGCCATGCCGACGGGCGACCGGGTCACGAACCCGTCCAGCACGGACTGGCCCATCGCCCACTGGGCCCTCTCCTCCCATGCCGAGATCAGAAAGCACTCATCACCACCGATACGGAACGAGGTGGAGACGCGCAGCCTCATGTCGAGACGCCGGCCGTCGCGGTGCCGCACCGCGACGACCCCGCTCCACCCGGCCCCCGCGCGACAGTGTTCCGCGATCGCCATCGCACGCACCCGGTCGCCCGGATCAGCCAGGAGCAGGGCCGCGGACCGGCCCACCACCTCCGCGGGTGGATAGCCGAGGATCTCCTCCGCCCCCGGGGTCCAGGCAACGATCCTGCCCACCGCGTCCACCACCGCGGTCCCGCCATTGGATGCGTCCAAAGGAACCTCCGAACGCGCGGGCGGCTGAGCGCCGGGACTCGGGCTCGACTGCCTGCGCGCCGCTGACATCCGCCTCACCATCCCCTTTGCCCCCCTATAGTCCCACCGCGTCACGCGATGCGCACGGACGGGCGATCTTCGTACCCCCCGTCGGGTCACTCACCCCGAGTGGTTTCTCTCGGTTACCGGGAAACCGCGGGTGAGTGAGGGCCACCCGGGGGGCCGGGACGTGGACAGAGGCCGGACCTCCGTCGGGCCGGGTCAGACCTCCGTCACCGCGACGCCCGCCTCGGCGATGCGGGCCAGGGGGTCGGCCGGGGCTCCCCTGTCGGTGACGAGGTGGTCGATGTCCGTCAGCGGGCAGATCTTCGCGAAGGTGACCTTCCCGATCTTCGAATGATCCGCCACGACGACGGTCCGGCCGCTGTTGGCGGCGAAGGCGCGGTCCGTCGCCGCTTCGAGCTGGTCATGGGTCGTACAGCCGTGGGCCGCGCTGATCCCGTCCACCCCCAGGAATGTCATGTCGGTGTGATGGTCGGCCAGTGTCTTCTCGGCGATGGGGCCGACGAGTTCATAGCTCGCGGTGCGCGCGTAGCCGCCGACGACCACGAGCGTGACATCCCTGTGCGGCACCAGTTCGGCGGCGATGTTGACGGCGTTGGTCACGATGGTGACGGGGCCGCGCGCGGCGAGCACACGCGCGATCTCGGTGACGGTCGTGCCGCCGGTCAGGCCGACGACCGCGCCTTCCGGCACCAGTTCGGCCGCGGCGCGGGCGATGGCCTGCTTCTCGGGCCGGCAGCGCTCCGTACGGTGCTGGACCGGAAGCTCCGCCCCGACACTGCCGACCACCGCTCCACCGTGCGTACGGCGCAGCAGATTCAGTCGGCTCAGATGCTGCAGATCGCGCCGGACCGTGGCTCCCGAGACGTTCAGCAGCCGCGAGAGTTCATTGACGTCGGAGCCGCCTCGCGCGGAGACATGCTCAAGTATCCGCGCATGGCGCTCAGTTTTCAGCATGAGATGAGCATAACCCCGCACAGGAACGCGCAGCTCGGCGAGTAATCAGGGCCGTCGAACACCGAACCCTCTGCCCATATGCGCAAAGTGCGCAGCTTCGATCTGTTGACATGCCGAAACTTGCTCGCTTTACTCCATGCAACGCCAGAGTTGAGCACCCGGCGCCAGAGGTACGCCCAGCCGGTAACGCGGCCCACGCGCCGTAAGTCCGGACTGAGTCGCCAGGACCCCCGCGATCATCGCGGTGTCCGAGGCGGGGACGTACCCCCCATCCTTCTGGAGCTCAAGATGCCCCTCGGGAACCGTGTCCGGTCCGTCGATGTCACCGCCCCCGGCGACCGCGCGTACGTCCGCAAGACCTGCTGAACCCGACCGTCCGGATCAGCCCGTCGAGCGGTTCCGACGCACCGCACACTCACCACACAGTCGCAGCACAACACAGTCACAGCACACCGCCGCACAACACACTGCCGCACAGCACACTGCCGCACAGCACATCACTCACCGTGCGGGGACGCACCTCGCGTGACGTCCCGTACCGCGTTTCCCCTGGGGGCTCAGATGGCCGCAGCACACCGCATTCCCGGTACTCCCGCCGGGCTCTCGCGCCGTACGGTCCTGCGGCGGGGCACAGGGCTGGCGCTCGGCGCCGCCGCCACCACGGCCCTGCCCGGATGCGGTACGAACATGAGCGACGGCGTCGGAGCCGACGGCCGGGTCCTGGTCGAACTCTGGCACGGACAGACGGACACCGGCCGCGAGGCGATCGAGAAACTGGTCACGGAGTTCAACCGCACGCATCCCGGTATCCGTGTCGATCCCGGCGGTGGCGTGCTGGCCGACGCGATGCTGCAGAAGATCACCGCGGCGATCGCGTCCGGGTCCTTCCCCGACATCGCCTATGTCTTCGGCTCCGATCTGGCGAGCGTCGCGCGCAGCCCGTCCGTGGTGGATCTGACCGACACGGTCCGTTCCGGCCCTCTCCCCTGGAGCGACTTCTGGGCTCCCGCCCGTGAGGCCGTCACACTCAACGGACAGGTACGGGCGGCTCCCGCGCTGATCGACTCGCTCGCCGTGGTCTGCAACAAGAAGCTCTTCCGCGAGGCCGGCCTGCCCCTTCCCGAGCCGGGCTGGACCTGGGCGGAGTTCGTGGCGACGGCCGAGAAGCTGACCGATGGAGGGCGTGGCACCTTCGGCACGGGCTGGCCCGGCGTGGGTGACGAGGACACGGTGTGGCGGCTGTGGCCGATGGTGTGGGACCTGGGAGGCGATGTCGTCAGCGCGGACGGGCGGCGGATCGGGTTCGCGGACGTCGGCGTACAGGCCCTGGAGACGGTGGCGGCTCTCGCGAAGGACAAGAGCGTCTACGTCGACCCCAAGCCGGGCAGCGAGCAGATGTACCAGGTCTTCCTCTCCGGCCGGATGGGCATGGTCGTCACCGGACCGTGGCAGCTGCCCGACGTCCAGCAGGCGAAGATCGACTACCACGTGGTACCGCTGCCCAGCTACAGCGGCAAACCGATAACCATCTCGGGACCCGACACCTGGACCGTGTTCGACAACGGTCCGGCGCGCGTACGGGCGGCGCGTACCTTCGTCACCTGGCTGTCGCGGCCCGCCCAGGATGTGCGCTGGGACGTCATGGCCGGCAGCCTGCCACTGAGCCGCGGTACGCAGGCCCTGCCCGCGTGGCAGGCGCAGGAGGCCAGGACCGACGGGCTGCCGGTGTTCACCCGGGCGCTGGATACGGCGCGCGTACGTCCCGTACACCCGGCGTATCCGCAGATCTCGCAGGCGCTCGGCCAGGCCATCGCCGCCGTACTCCTCGGCAGGAGTACCCCCGTCAAGGCCCTGCGCGCGTGCGCGGACGAGGCCAACGCCGCTCTGCTCATCCCGCGTTGAGAGGAATACGATGTCGCGCCTGCCCACTCCGCTCACGCTTCCGGACCACGGCCACAAGCACAACGACCACAACAGCCCGGCAACCGATGCCCACGGCGATGACAACAACCGCGACACGGCGTCGGGCGCCACAGGGAAGAGCGCACGACCGCGCTCGCTCCGGCGCCTGCTGCGCGGGGAGACCGCGACCGCCTGGGCGTTCGTCTCGCCCTCGGTCCTGATCATTCTCGGTCTGAGCGTCATCCCCGTGGCCTGGTCGCTGTTGCTGTCCTTCCAGGCCGACGACCTGGTCACACCCAGCCGCTGGGTCGGTCTCGGCAACTACCACGCGCTGGTGCGGGACCCGCACTTCGGCCAAGCGGTGCGCAACACACTGCTGTACACGGCGCTCTATGTGCCGCTGAGCATCGGCCTGGGGCTGCTGCTCGCCCTCGTACTCAATCAGCGGATCCGGCTGGTGAGTATCTACCGCACACTGATGTTCGTACCGTTCGTCATCTCGGCGACGGCGCAGGGGGTGCTCTTCTCCTTCATCCTCGACCCGGAGTTCGGGGCCGCCAACTCCGTACTGCACAAGCTCGGCATCTCCGCCCAGGGCTTCCTCACCGACCCCGGACAGGCCCTGTTCATCCTGGTGGCGATCTCGCTGTGGAGCGGCACCGGCTTCTGCGTGGTGGTCACTCTCGCCGCTTTGCAGGATGTCTCTCCGTCCCTCATCGAGGCGGCGCGGCTGGACGGCGCCGGGCGATGGCACCTGCTGCGGCATGTGATCCTCCCCGCGCTCACACCGGTCATCGTGTTCCTTCTGCTGTGGCAGACCATCAACGCGCTTCAGGTCTTCGACCTGGTGTATGTGACGACCAAGGGCGGACCGCTCGGCTCCACCACCGTGATCGTCTACTTCATCTGGGAGCAGGCCTTCAAGAACTTCACCGCCGGTTACGGCGCGGCAGCCGCCTACGCGCTGGCACTCGCGCTGCTCCTGGTCGCCGCGGTCCCGCGGGTGGCACGGGCCGTACGGAGCCGACGCGAGAACCACCGCCTCGAAGGAGCCGCACGATGACGGCCACATCCGCTTCCACCTCCGCCCCCTCTCCCGCCTCCTCGCGCGGCCGTCGGTGGCTGCCGTTCAGCCCCTGGCATCTGCTGCTCGCCCCCCTCACGCTGATCTTCGCGATCCCGCTGATCTGGCTGCTGCTCAGCTCCGTGATGAGCAACGCGGAGATCAACCGCTTCCCGCCGGCCCTGTGGCCGTCGGGGATCGATCTGGGCGGCTACCGGTATGTGCTCGGCAACGCGATGTTCCCGCGCTGGTTCGCCAACTCACTGATCGTCTCGGTGGTCGCGGTGGTGTCCAACCTGCTGCTCGGCTCGCTCGGCGGGTACGCGTTCGCCCGTATGCGGTTCGCCGGCTCCCGTGTCCTGCTGGGCCTGATGCTGGCCACGATGGCGATCCCGTTCCAGCTGACGATGATCCCCACGTTCCTGGTCATGAAGCGTCTCGGACTCATCGACACACTGGGCGCGTTGATCGTCCCGTCGCTGGTCACACCGTTCGCCGTGTTCCTCCTGCGTCAGTTCTTCCTCTCCCTGCCCAGGGAGTTGGAGGAAGCGGCCTGGATCGACGGCTGCTCACGGCTACGGGTGCTGTTCCTCATCGTGCTTCCGCTGTCGCGACCGGCCCTGAGCACCGTGGCGGTTCTGACCTTCCTGACCACCTGGAACGACCTGACCTGGCCGCTGATCGCCATCAACCACGACACCCAGTACACGCTCCAGCTCGGCTTGACGACCTTCCAGGGACAGCATCACACCCAGTGGTCCGCCGTCATGGCGGGCAATGTGATCACCGTTCTTCCGGTGCTGCTCGCCTTCCTCTTCGCGCAGAAGTCCTTCATCCAGTCCATCACGTCCAGCGGTCTCAAGGGCTGAGAGTCCCGCCCCCGCGTACACACCACACCTCTGGGAAGCCGTATGCCGCACACCTTCGACCTGCTTGTCATCGGGGACGCCAACCCCGACATCGTTCTGGGACCGCTCGACACGCCGCTCGCCTTCGGACAGCGCGAACAACTCGTCGACACCGGCCTGCTCACGCTCGGCGGCTCCGCCGCGATCATGGCGTGCGGAGCCGCCCGGCTCGGGCTGAAGGTCGCCTTCGCCGGGCGCGTCGGGGACGACGACGCGGGGCGTTTCGTCCGTACGGCGCTGAACGCCCGGGGCGTCGACACCGACGCCCTGCGCGTCGATCCCGGGCTGCCGACACCGCTCACGGTGGTCGTGACGCGCGGGGACGGCGACCGTACGATCCTCACCTCCCCCGGCACCCTGTCCGCCACCGGACCGGACGACGTCCCCGAGGCGCTGCTCACCGGCAGCCGGCATGTGCACGCGGCCTCCTACTTCCTGCTGCCCAAACTCGCCGACGCGCTGCCCGAACTGCTGGCCACGGCACGGGCGCACGGCGTCACCACCTCGCTCGACACCAATGACGACCCCTCCGGCGAGTGGGCACCCGGCCGTATCGACGCCACGCTCGCGGTCACCGACTTCCTGCTGCCCAACGCGCAGGAGGCGCTGGCACTCGCCTCCGCCGCCGGATCCGCGGACGCGGCGGCCGGCTCGCCCGCCACCGCGGGTTCCCTGGAGGAGGCGGCCGGCGCACTCGCGGCGCGCGGGCCGCGAGTGGTGGTCAAGAACGGGGCCGACGGCGCCCTCGTACATGACGGGCGCACCCTGCTGCGCACCCCCGGAATCCCCGCCCGCCCGCTGGACACCGTCGGCGCGGGCGACAGTTTCGACGCCGGCTTCATCGCCGCGCTGCTGCGCGGCCTGTCCACCGTCGAGGCGCTCGCATTCGCCGCCGCCTGCGGCGCTCTGTCCACCCGGGCGCACGGCGGCACCACCGCCCAGCCCACCTGGGACGAGGCCGGAACGGCCCTCACCCGTAACGGAGAGAACCTCTGATGACCATCACCACCCCGAAGATCGCGTTCATCGGCGCGGGAAGCGTCGTATTCACCCAGGGCCTGCTGGCGGACCTCTTCGCGTTCCCGGAGCTCAAGGGCGCCCATATCGCGCTGCACGACATCGACGCCGAACGGCTCGCCACGGCCCACGGCGCCGCCCGCCACATCGCGGACCGGCTGACGGGGACGAGCGGCACCACGCCCCGTATCACCGCCCACACCGAGCGGCGCGCCGCACTCGAAGGCGCCGACTTCGTCATCAACATCGTCCAGGTCGGCATGCGCGAGTCGACCCGTGTCGACTTCGACATTCCCGCACGCCACGGCGTGCGCCAGACCATCGCGGACACCCTCGGCGTGGGCGGGATCTTCCGCGCGCTGCGTACCTTCCCCCTGCTCAAGTCGCTGGGCGAGGACATCGCCGAGGTCTGCCCCGACGCCTGGCTCCTCAACTACACCAACCCCATGGCGATGAACGTCCAGTACCTCACCCGGGCCACCGGGCTGACCCGGGTCGTCGGTCTGTGCCACTCGGTGTACTGGACCATCCGCGATCTCTCCGATCTCCTGGGCGTCCCGCACGAGGAGGTCACCTACCGGGCCGCCGGAGTCAACCACCAGGCGTGGGTGCTGCGCCTTGAGCACCGGGGCAGCGACCTCTACCCGCGCCTGGACGCCCTCGTCGCGGAGAACCCGGAGCTACGGCGCCGGGTACGGGTCGACATGTACCGACGCCTCGGCTACTACCCGACCGAGACCAGCGAGCACTCCTCCGAGTACGTCCCCTGGTATCTGCACCACGACAGCGAGATCGAGCGGCTGCGTCTGCCCGTCGGCGCCTATCTCGGCATCGTCGACGAGAACATCGCCGAGTACGAGCGCACCCGCGACGCGCTGGCCTGCGGAGCCCCACTGGCCGTCGAGGGCACCATGGAGTACGCCCCCCAGATCATCCACAGCATCACCACCGGCACGCCCCGCACGGTCTACGGCAATGTCCCGAACCACGGGCTGATCGACAATCTTCCGTCGGCCGGTACCGTCGAAGTGCCGTGTCTGGTGGACGCCCTGGGCGTGCAGCCCACCCGGGTCGGCTCGCTCCCCGCCCAGTGCGCCGCGCTCAACCGGGGCTATCTGAGCATGAACGAACTGGTCGTCCGGGCCGCTCTGGAGGACGACCCGCGCTCCATCCGACAGGCGGCCATGGCCGACCCGGCCACCGCCGCCGCCCTGCCCGTGGAACGCATCTGGGACCTGTGCGACGACATGGTGCGCGCGCACACGGATCTGCTCCAGCCGTCCCTGCGTACGACGCTCGGCCACTGAGCGCTCCTCGCCACCCTCCCGCTCCCGCACCCCTGCCCCTGCCCCTGCCCCTGCCCCCTGCATCCGGTATCCCGTACCGCGACCTCACACCTCGTCGGAGAACCATGTCGCAGCACCACACCAGCGAAGAAATCGCCTCTCAGCCCGACTGCTGGGAGCGCGTACTCAAGGAACTTCCCGACCACGCCCCGGCCCTGCCCGCACCGGGCGAGCGCGTGGCGGTCATCGGCTGCGGAACCTCGCTGTTCATGGCGCAGGCATACGCCCACCTCCGGGAGGAGGCCGGGCTCGGGCTCACGGACGCGTACCCGGCCTCGGAGGTGAGGCCACACCGCGCCTACGACCGGGTGCTCGCCCTGACCCGGTCCGGTACGACCACCGAAGTCCTCGCCGCGCTCGACGGGTTCGCGCCCAGTGTGCGTACGACCGTCGTCACCGCTGTCGGCGACTCCCCCGCGGCCGCCGCCGCCCATGATGTGATCTGCCTCGATTACGCGGACGAGCGGTCCGTCGTCCAGACCCGCTTTCCCACCACTCAGCTCCTGCTGCTCCGGGCCCACCTGGGGCATCCCACCGTCCGCGCGCTCGCCGATGCCGAAACGGCCCTCACCACCGAGATCGAACCCGAACTGCTGCGGGCCGGGCAGATCTCCTTCCTCGGCACGGGCTGGAGCGTCGGGATCGCGGCGGAGGCGGCGCTCAAGGTGCGGGAGGCGGCGGCCTGGTGGACCGAGTCGTACTCCGTCATGGAGTACCGGCACGGCCCCATCGCCGTGGCCGCGCCCGGCCGGGCGGTCTGGGCGCTCTCGTCCCTGCCCGGGCCGCTCGCCGACCAGATCCGTGCCACGGGCGCCCATCTGCGTCACCCCCGGCTCGACCCGCTGGCCGAACTCGTCGTCGTACAGCGTCTGGCGGTCGAGCTGGCCACCGCGGCCGGCCGTGACCCCGACCGGCCGGCCCATCTGACGCGCTCGGTCGTCCTGGAGCGGACGTTCTGAAACCGGCGGCACCGGCGACACCGGCGACACCGCGGGGCGCTTCCGTGCGTCCTTACCTGTGCGTCATCTCTTCACCTGTCATCCCTTCATCCGTCATCCCCCAATCACAGTCCCAGTCCCCACATCCGATACCCCCCACCTGTCCAGCACGGGAACCAGAACATGCCACTCGTCCCCACCGGCGACATCCTCGGCGAAGCCACCCACGGCGTCGGCGCGTTCAATGTCGTCCTCCTCGAACAGCTTGAGGCCGTCCTCGCGGGCGCCGAGCAGGCGAACGAGGCCGTCATCGTCCAGATCAGTGAGAACGCCGTCGCGTACCGGGGCTCCCTCGGGCCACTCGCCGCCGCCGCGCAGGAGGCCATCGCCGCCGTCTCCGTACCCGTCACGCTGCACCTGGATCACGCCACCCGGCCCGAACTCATCGAAGAGGCGGTCCGACGCGGCTTCACCTCCGTGATGTACGACGGCGCTCAGCTGCCCTGGGAGGAGAACGTCGCCCGTACCCGCGAGATGACCGACTGGTGCCACGCGTACGGCGTATGGGTCGAGGCGGAACTCGGCGCGATCGGGGGCAAGGACGGCGCCCACACCCCAGGGGTACGCACCGACCCCGGTGAGGCGGCCCGGTTCGTCCTCGACACCGGTGTCGACGCGCTCGCCGTCGCGGTCGGATCGTCCCACCAGATGACCCGGCGTACCGCGCTGCTCGATCTGGACCTCATCCGTGATCTGCACGCGGCGGTGCCCGTCCCACTGGTGCTGCACGGTTCGTCGGGGGTGGACGACAGCCATCTCGCCGCCGCGGTGCGGGCGGGGATGCGCAAGATCAATATCGCCACGCATCTCAACACCCTCTTCACCGCGTCGGCGCGCGACCTGCTGACCGCCCGGCCGGAGACCGTCGATCCGCGCGCCTATCTGCGGCCCGCGCGGGAGGCGGTGACGGACGAGGTCGCCCGGCTGCTGCGGCTGATCGGCCAGGGGCGGGACGAGCGCGTCCCCAGCAGGTGAGGATGCGGAGAACTCACGAGAACTGACATGACTCGACGGACCCAACGGACTCAACGCACTCGACGCACTCGACGCACTCGACGCACTCAAGGAAGGAGAAGCCCATGTCCCAGGTGACGATGGTCCTCGTCGGAGCCGGACTCCGCGGCATGACATACGCCCGGCACGCCCTGGCCACGGGAGCGGGCCGGGTGGTCGCCGTGGCCGAGCCTGACCCGCGGCGCCGGGCGCGGGCGGCGGAGGAGTTCGGGGTGCCGCCGGAGCGGGTGTACGCGGACTGGAGCGAGGTGGTGGCGGCGGGCAAGTCGGCCGACGCCTGTGTCATCGCCACCCAGGACCGATCGCACACCGAACCGGCGGTGGCACTGGCCGATCTCGGCTACCACATCCTGCTGGAGAAACCGATGGCGACCAGCGAGGACGAGGCCGCGGCGATCGCGGACGCGGCGCGGCGCAACGGCATCCTGCTGGCCGTCTGCCATGTGCTGCGCTACACGCCGTACACCCGGCTGCTCAAGCGACTGCTGGCCGACGGCCGCATCGGCGGTCTGGTCAGCGTCCAGCACTTGGAGCCCGTCGGCTGGTGGCATCACGCCCATTCGTTCGTACGGGGGAACTGGCGCCGCCAGGACACCTCCGCCCCCATGCTGCTGACCAAGTCGTGCCACGACATCGACTGGCTGGTCCATCTGTTCGGAGATACGCCCCGGAAGATCGGTTCCTTCGGCAGCCTCACGCACTTCCGCCCCGAGGGCGCCCCCGCCGGCGCGACCGACCGCTGCCTCGACTGCCCGCTGGAGCCCGACTGTCCCTACTCGGCAAAGCGGCTCTATCTGGGCTGTCTGGGCGATCCGGAGCGGGAGTTCTGGCCGCTGTCCGCGGTGACCGACGAGCACACCGAGGCGGGCGTACTGGACGCGCTGCGCGACGGGCCGTACGGCCGCTGTGTGTACGCGTGCGACAACGACGTGGTCGACCATCAGGTGGTCACCATGGAGTTCGAATCCGGCGCCACCTGCTCGTTCACCATGAGCGCCTTCACCCCCATGGAACAGCGCCGCACCCGGCTGCTCGGCACACACGGCTTCATCGACGGGGACGGAAGCACACTACGGCTGGTCGATTTCCGCGACGGCTCCGAGGAGATCATCGACACACGGACGAGTGCGACGGGCAACCCGGGGCCTTCGTCGGAGGACGGCCACGGAGGCGGGGACGAGGCGCTGACCGACGCATTCCTCAGCGCAGTCGCCACCGGCGACGCGTCCCTGCTGCTCTCCGACGCCGCCGAGAGTCTTGCCACCCACCGCGTGGTGTGGGCGGCGGAACGGGCCCGGGTGGCCGGCACGGTGGTCGAAGTCGACGTCCACGACGACGACCACGCGCCGACGGCGGGGACGGCGGGGACGGTCAGGAGTGCGGCCGGCGGGCCTGGTCGTCTCGCTCCGCGTTCTTCTCCTTGATACGGAGTGCTTCCTTCCGGACCTCGGCCTGCGTGGCGCGTTCCTGCCGCAGCCACGCGGGGCCCTCGGTCTTCAGCGCCTCGATCTGCTCCGTGGTGAGGGCGTCCGTGACTCCGCCGCGTGCGAGACCCGAGATGGAGACGCCCAGCTTCGCCGCGACGACGGGCCGGGGGTGCGGGCCGTTACGTCGCAGCTCCAGCAGCCACTCGGGCGGATCGGCCTGCAGCGCGTTCAGCTCGGTGCGCGAGACGACACCCTCCTGGAAGTCGGCGGGGGTGGCCTCAAGGTACACACCCAGCTTCTTCGCCGCGGTCGCGGGCTTCATTGTCTGGGTGGTCTGGTGCGACGTCATGGTGTCAAGGGTAGCGAGCGTGTGCGATACCTCTGACCACGGCCGGTAGCCTGGTGGCGTGACAGGCTCGGAAGTACCCCGTTCGTTCCGGCTCGCGTACGTTCCGGGCGTGACGCCCACCAAGTGGGTGCGGATCTGGAACGAGCGGCTGCCGGACATCCCGCTGACCCTGGTCACGGTGTCCGCCGCCGAGGCGCCGGATCTTCTGCGGGAGCGCGGCGCCGACGCTGGTTTCGTACGGCTGCCGATCGACCGGACGGACCTCAGCGCGATCCCTCTCTATACCGAGACGACGGTGGTCGTGGTCCCGAAGGACCATGTGGTGGCGGCGGTCGACGAGGTCTCCGCCGAGGATCTGGCCGACGACATCGTGCTGCATCCCCTCGATGACACCCTCGACTGGGAGCTCCGGCCGGGACGGCCCGCGAACGCGCGCCCCGCCACGACGGCGGACGCCGTCGAACTGGTCGCGGCGGGGGTGGGACTGCTCGTCGTCCCCCAGTCGCTGGCCCGCCTGCACCACCGCAGGGACCTTACGTACCGGCCGGTCCTGGACGCGCCTGAGTCGCGCGTCGCTCTGTCGTGGCCGGAGGACGAAACCACCGAACTGGTGGAGGACTTCATCGGGATCGTGCGCGGGCGCACTGTCAACAGCTCACGGGGCCGTCCGACCCCTCCGCAGCCGAAGCGTGAGCGCCCCGATACGGGCGGCGCACGGCGAAAGCCGGCGGCCGGTAAGTCGACCGGCAGATCCGCCGGTCAACCGACGGGCAAGTCGACCGGCAAGTCGACGGGCAAGAATCCGCGGAGCGGTTCCGGCGGTTCCGGCGGTTCCGGCGGTTCCGGTGGTCCCAAGGGCGGCCGACGCGGCAAACCCGGCCGTCGTTCGTAGTCCCCTTCCTCCGCGCAGGGCACCGCGGAGACCCTTCCGTCACTCTAAGTTCAGCCATGCTCACAGCCGGCGAGGCTCCGAGGCATGAACGGGTCCTGATCGAGGTAGGGATCCCGGCTGATGCGTCCGGTCTCCGGTGACCGGCTCGAAGCGGGGGGATGGTGTCCATGACGCTGACCGAGCGGTTCATCACGCTCTCGGTCGCGCTGACGGGGTTCGACGCCGCCGAGCTCACAGCGACCGGAATGGCCGGGATCTACCGGGAGTTCGTGGCCGGGCGGGTCGAACCGCCTCTCTACGCACGGCTGGTGGACGCGCTGGCCGACGCGGGGGCCGACCCGGGAGCGGTCGCGGACCAGGACGAGGAGCTGGCTGAGCTCTCACGCGCCATATGTCACCTCTGGTATCTGGGGACATGGCCGGAACCGCGGGCGGACGACGGCCGGACCGTAGCCTTCCCCCACCCGTCGCGCGGCTATGCCCACGGGCTGGTGTGGAGCAGCTTCGGCGGCCACGCCCCCGGCGCCGGCCGGCCCGGCTACGGCACCTGGGCCGAGCGTCCCGCCGGTGTGGCGGGAGGCGGGGAGCGTTGACCGCCGGGGAGCGTTTCGATGTGATCGTGGTCGGGGCCGGTATCGCGGGGTCGTTGATGGCGCGGTGGCTGGGGGACCGCGGTCGGCGTGTCCTGGTCCTGGAGTCGGGTGTGGGCGATGACGACAGCGGGCCTGGTGGCGAACGGGCGGCGGACGTGGAACGGTTCCTGTCCGCGCCCGTGAAGGTTCCCAGCGCGGCGATCGCGGACAACGCGTTGGTGCCGTCACCCGACGTACTGGATCTCGCGGGCCGCCCCGGAGGTGGCTACCGGTCCGACGGCTATCTCGTCCAGAACGGCCCGTTGCCGTACGCGAGCGGATATCTGCGGGTCAACGGGGGTACAGGCACGGCCTGGACGGGTCTGGCCCCGCGCATGCACCCGGAGGACTTCCGCACCGCCGACTTCGGCTACGGCCGCAACTGGCCGATCGGCTACGCGGAGTTGGAGCCGTACTACCGTGCCGCCGAGCGCGAGCTGGGTGTCGCCGCCGATCCGGTGGAGCAGCGGGACCACGTCGGTCTGCCGCTCGCGGACGGCTATGCCTTCCCGCACCGTCCGCTCCCCGCGAGCTATCTGGACCGGCTGCTGGCCGAACGGCTCAACGGACACAAGGCCGTGGATCCCTCGTCTCCGCACCCCACCGAGCTACGGGTCGTCGGGACGCCCCAGGCGCGCAACAGCACGGCCACCGAGGAGCACGGTCCCGTGTGCGAGGGCAGCGCCAGTTGCATCCCCATCTGTCCCACCGGGGCGAAATACACTCCGCGACGCACCCAGGAACGCTGGGGTCCGAGCGTCACCCTGCGCACCCGCGCGGTGGCCGGACGGCTCCTGGCCGACGCCGGCGGCCGGATCACCGGCGTCGAGTACCAGCGTTACGACGACCCCGCCCGCCCCGGGTCCGTCAGCCGGCGAACGGTCCACGCGCACACGGTCGTACTGGCCGCCCACGCCATCGAGAACGCCCGGCTCCTGCTCGCCTCCGGCCTCGCCAACTCCAGTGATCAGGTGGGCCGGAATCTGATGGATCACCCCGTCCTGCTCACCTGGGGCCTCATGCCCCAGCCGGTCGGCCCCTACCGGGGCCCCGGCTCGACCTCCGGCCTGGAGGGATTCCGCTTCGGCCCGGCCCGCGCCGCCCGCGCCCCTTTCCGTATCGAGATCGGCAACTGGGGCTGGAACTGGGCGGTCGGTCCGCCCGGCCACGAGGTCGCCGCGCTGCTGCGCCCCACGGACCCGGCGACGCCCGGCGAGGGCGGGGCGCTGTTCGGCACGGCGTTGCGGCGGGCGGCCGGGGACAGGATCGGGCGGCAGTTCGCCCTGCAGTTCGAGATGGAGCAGAGCGCCGATCCCGCCAATCGCGTCACGCTCGACGCCCGCCGTCGCGACGCGCTGGGCAACCCGCGCCCGGTGCTCACCTATGACCTGTCCTGCCATGTGAAACAGGGCATCGCCGCGGCCAAGTCCGTGTCCGACCAGATCTTCGCCCTCCTGGGGGCGGAGGACCACAGCCGGTACGAGCCGGGGCCGTCCCAGCCCGGGTGGTTCGAGTACGGCGGCCGGCCCTACGCCTACCGCGGCGCGGGCCATGGCGCGGGCACACACATCATGGGCGACCACCCCGCCGACTCCGTCGTCGACTCCTGGCAGCGGTGCTGGGACCACCCCAATCTGTACGCGGTGGGCTGCGGCTCCATGCCCTCGCTCGGCACCTCCAACCCCACGCTCACCATGGCCGCGATCACTCTGCGCAGCGCCGAACAGATCGACCGCGACCTGTCCGAACAGCGCGTCACGATCCGCCCGTCGGCCCCCGGGCGCTCCCCGGGCCCGGCCACCCCCGAGGAGACTCACGCCCCGTGACCGACGACCTCACCCTGCCGCCCGTCGCCGCCCCGTACCAACTGCCGTTCCATTACGGGGCTCTGCACAACATCGGCCTCGACTACCTGGTCGACCCCGCGCCGGTGCTCAAGACGCTGGCCGAGCATTATCCCGACCTGAGCGCCGCCGATTTCGACGGCCAGGCGTGTGTCACGCTCAACTACCAGCTGTACTTCGCCCAGTACCCGAACGGCGGGGGCATCACGGAGGAGATCGAGTACAGCATCATCGCCCACCCCACCGCGAGCGCCGGGCGCCTGGCCCGGCTGTCGTACGAGCAGTTCGCACGGGGCTATGACCAGACCAAGCTGCTCGGCATCGCCCGGCTCCATGTGCTGTGCGACAACCCCCTGGCCATCGAGGCCGGCACGAAGCTCTTCGGGGAGCCGAAGTACCCGGCCTGGTTCGAGGCGACGATGCCCTCCCTCAACGGGCCCGCGGGTGACAGCTGGACCGTGGCCTGCAAGGCGGCGACGCACGCACGCACCGGCGGGGGGATCGACCGTGAGGAGCGGACCCTGTTCTCCTTCTCGGCCGACCTGACCGGACTGGCCCGTACCCCGGTCAACAACACCCCCATCACCGGTTATGGCACCGACCCGGACGGCCGGCCGATCGCCGGCCCCATGAACGTCTACCAGCCCTACGAATACCGGGACCTGACCGGCGAGACCGACCGGGTACGCCTCACCGTCCACGACGCGTCCTCACCCGTCGGCGCCGACCTGGCCACCCTCATCGGGGACACACCGGCCGCCGGAGCGTGGACGTACCAGTCACCCCCGGTCGCGGCGCACAACCGTCCCTACTACGTGGCCCTCGGGGAGTCCCGGAACGGAGATCAGCGGGAGCGATCCTGATTCCGGAGGGACGGTCCGGATGCCCGGCACCTTCCTGACCAAGGACCCCACGGCGGTCCGGCCTCCGTGCCGTACGCGGGCGGCCGACTGACATACTGCGGGACGCCACTCGCACGGGGAGGGAGTGGGCATCGCGCGGCGGACAGGCGGGGACGGATGATCGGGAAGTCGCTGGGCCGGGGGTTCGGGTGGCTGTGGGCGGCGTACGGGGTCAGTACGTTCGGCACGTGGCTGGCGTTCGACGCGTTCCCCCTGATCGCGATCCTCGTGCTGCACGCCGGAACGACCGAGGTGTCGCTGCTCGCGGCGGCGGGGCTGGCGGTCGGCGCGGTCGTCGCGGTGCCGCTCGGACCATGGGTGGAGTTCCGCCGTAAGCGGCCGGTGATGGTCGCGATGGACCTGGTCCGGTTCGCCGCGCTGATGAGCGTCCCCGCCGCGTACGCGCTCGGCCTGCTCAGCTTCGCCCAACTCCTGGTCGTAGCGGTCGTCGTCGGCGCGGCCGACATCGCTTTCACGGCGGCCGGCGGTGCGTGTCTCAAGGCGCTCGTACGGCCCGAGGACCTGCTCGTCGCGAACGGCCGGTTCGAGTCCACGACCTGGACCGCGTCGGTGCTCGGACCGCCGCTCGGCGGGGCCGCGATCGGGCTGTTCGGCCCGGTGATGACCGTGGTGGCCAACGCGGTCAGCTTTCTGCTCTCCGCGGCGGGGATCCGCGCGATCGGCGGCGGGGAGCCGCGCCCCGTACGGACCAGCGCGCCGCGCTTCCGGGCCGGCGATCTGTTCGACGGATGGCGGTACATCCTGGCCCATCCGGCGCTGCGTCCGCTGTTCTTCAACACGGTCCTGGTCAGCGGCCTGATCATGGCGATCTCCCCGGTGCTCGCCGTCCTCATGCTCAGTCACCTCGGGTTCGCGCCCTGGCAGTACGGCCTCGCCTTCGCCGTGCCCTGCGTCGGCGGGCTCATCGGCGCACGGCTGTCCCGCCCCCTGGTCGCTCGGTTCGGACAGCACAGGGTCATGCTCACCGCCGGGACACTGCGCGCGTGCTGGCTGCTCGGGCTGGTGTTCATCCGCCCCGGCGTCGGCGGGCTCGTCCTCGTCATGGTCGTCGAGTTCGGGCTCATCACCTGCATGGGTGTGTTCAATCCGGTGTTCGCCACCTACCGGCTCCAGAACACCGCGACGGACCGAGTCGCCCGCACCCTGTCCGCGTGGTCGGTCACCAGCAAACTCACCATCGCGACCCTGACCGCCCTGTGGGGCCTGCTGGCGGGCCTCACAGGCCCTCGCACGGCGATCGCGATCGCCGGTCTCCTCCTCCTGACAACCCCGCTCCTGCTCCCCCGGCATGACAACGGGGCACACCACGAGCGGGTACGGGCCGAGCGCCCCGCCTGACACGGCGCGGCCCCGAGCAGGACCGCCGTACCGGGGTGGGGCGTGAGGGTGACACCCGGTAGGGAGATCGGCCCTCTGGATAGTTCTCTTCGGGACGGGACGCGGCAGCGCTCCCCGTGTCCGTGGTCGAGGAGACAGCGTGCGTGAGATCGCGATCGTAGGGGCGGGGCAGGCCGGACTCCAGCTCGCGCTGGGCCTGCTCGCGCGCGGCTACGACGTGACCGTGGTCGCGGCCCGTGACGCACAGCAGATCCGGTCGGGGCGAGTGATGTCGACTCAGGGCATGTTCGGGCCCGCGCTGCGGCTCGAACGCGAGGCCGGGCTGAACCTCTGGCAGCGGCGGACCCCTGAGGTCCTGGCCATCCGGGCGGCTGTCGCGGAGGGGCCCGGCAGCCAGGCGCTGGCGTTCACCGGACCGTTGGACGAGGCACAGCAGTCCGTCGACCAACGGGTCAAGATGGCCGACTGGCTGGAGTTGTTCGAGGCCAGGGGCGGCCGGGTCATCCATCGGGCGGTCGACGCAGCGGAGCTGGAACGCCTCGCGTCGGAACGGGACCTGACGCTGGTCGCGGCGGGCCGGGGCGAGCTGGCGGAGGTCTTCGCGCGGGACGAGCGGCGGCCCCGGTTCGACGGGCCGCGGCGTACGCTCTCCTGCGTGTATCTGCACGGGGTGCGGATGCCCGGCGGCCCGCGACTGCCCCAGGTACGTATCCATGTCGTACCGGGTGTGGGCGAGGTCTTCCTGCAACCGGCTCTGACCACCAGCGGCCCCTGCACCACCCTGCTGTGGGAAGCCGTGCCCGGCGGCCCGCTGGATTGCTGGCAGGACCGTCCGTCGCCGCGGGAGCACCTCGCCCGCTCCCTCGACCTGCTGCGCACCTTCTTGCCGTGGGAGTACGAACTCTGCGCGGCGGCTGAGCCGACCGACGCCCGCGCCACACTGTTCGGCGCGGTGACCCCCACGGTCCGGCACCCGGTCGCCCGTCTCTCCCCGGACACCCACGTGCTGGGCATGGCCGATGTCGTGGTCGTCAACGACCCGGTCACCGGCCAGGGCGCCAACAACGCGGCGCGCTGCGCGGACATCTACCTCCGCGCGATCCTCGAACGCGGCGAAGGCGCCTTCGATCCCGCGTGGATGCGGCGCACGTTCGACGCGTTCTGGGATCACGCCCGGCACACCACGGCCTTCACCACCATGATGCTGGGGCCACTGCCCGAGCACATGCTGCGGGTCCTGTCCACGGCCGTCACGCACGAGGCGGTCGCCCGCCGGTTCGCCAACGTGTACGCGGACCCTTCCGACTTCACCAACTGGCTCGCGGACCCGGCGGCGACCGACGCGTATCTGGCCTCGGCCACCCGCGGCTGACCTCACGACGGCGACTCCGGAGCGCTCTTCCCACCGTCACTCCGCGATGCGAGGAAGTCCGAAGCGTCAGAAGATGGAGGGGAATCCGCATGTCACCAGGCCTGTCCACAGGTTTGTCCACGAAAGGCGCGGCCATGGCCTCCTTCCCCGGCTTCTCGGACGATGTATCGGGAAGCGCGCTCGGCAAGCTCGCCAAGCACGGCTGGATCATCCTTCTCGCGGCGGGCATCGCCGCGATCGCCCTGGGTGTCTGCATCCTCGCCTGGCCGGGGGCGACCCTGGTGGTGGTCGGCGTCCTCTTCGGTATCTATCTGCTGGTCAACGGCGTCTTTCAACTGGCGGGCGCGTTCGGGGCGCACGTGCCCGGCGGGATGCGGGCGCTGCATTTCGTCACCGGAGCGCTGAGTGTGCTGCTCGGACTGCTCTGTTTCCGCGGAGCGGCGCAGTCGTTGCTGCTCCTGGCCCTGTGGATCGGATTCGGCTGGCTGTTCCGCGGGATCATGCTGATCGTCGTGGCGGCTTCCACCAAGGGGCTGCCCGCCCGCGGCTGGCAACTGTTCCTCGGGGTTGTCACCTTCGTGGCCGGTGTTGTGCTGATCGTCTCCCCGTTCGGCTCACTCGCCGCCCTCGCTCTGGTGTCCGGCCTCTGGCTGATCATCCTGGGCGTGGCCGAGGTGATCCACGCCCTCCAGCTCAGATTCCTGGCAGCCCGCCACACCGGCGGGGTTCAGCACGACAGGACATCGACCGCCCACAGCTGACCGCCGGGCACGCGACACGTGACCGCCGGGCACGCGACCTGGCACCGCGCCCGGCTCCGTCAGGCCCCGGCCCGCAGGTGTTTCCGTACCCATGCCTCGAAGCCGGTGAGAGGGAGGCCGAGGTCCCGCGCGAATTCCGGCCGGGCGGGCTGCGGGTACTCATTGAGCATCGCCTGCCCGAGACCCATGCCGGGCATCCCGGCGGCGGTCGCCTCCTCCTTCGTCAGGTCGGGCGCGGTCAGCTCGGTGTCCAGGCCGCGGGAGAGGACCTCGGCGATGTCGGTCATCGCCAAGTGGTCTCCGGCCAGCTCCAGTTCGACACGGTCGAACCGCTCAGGCTCGGCGATGGCCGCGGCGGCTGCCGTGCCGATGTCCTCGACCGCGATGAGGGAGAGTCGAGTCGCGGGCTTCAGCAGACTCACCAGGCCGCCCTCGACCCCGCGAGGAAACATGATCTCCTCGGAGGGGAGGAAGTTCTCCATGAAGAAGCCCGGTTTGATGAGCGTCCAGTGCCTGAAGCCCGCCGCGCGCACCCGGTCCTGGATCCCGGCCTTCGCGGTGTAGTACGGCTCCATCCAGGCCCATCGGTCCTTGATCCAGCTGGTGTGCTGCCCGGCACCGGAGACGGAGGTGTGCACGAACTGCGGCACTCCGGCGGCCCTCGCGCCCTCGATCAGACCGACAGCCTGGGCAACCTCGCCTTCGAAGGCGCGTCCGCTCAGGTCAGGCATCTGGACCGAGAAAACGGCCCGGGCTCCGGCGGCGGCCCTGGTCACGGAATCGCGGTCGTAGAGGTCGCCGGTGACCAGTTCTGCGCCGAGCGCTTCGACCGCCTTCGCCCGGTCGGTCGCGGGATCGCGGACCAGTGCCCGGACGGGAACGCCCGTCGCGAGCAGGGCGCGGGCGGTGGCGCCGCCCTGTCGGCCGGTGGCGCCGGTGACCAGGACGGGTGCGGATTCCGATGTCACTGATTCTGCGGTCATGGTGTTCCTCGGGGTGGCACGCAGGGGGTACGCGGTAGCACGCAGCTAAGTGGCGAGGCCCGCCACTTAGCTTCACGTACGATACGGAGGGCCCCGCCACTTAGCAAGCTCGGAGATGACGCCATGACCGTTCAACGGGCGGACGCCCGGCGCAACTACGCGCGGATCCTCGCCGTGGCCGAGGAAGAGGTCGCCGCGCACGGCGCCGACGCCTCACTGGAACAGATCGCCCGTACCGCGGGGGTCGGCTCGGCCACCGTGCGCCGCCACTTCCCCAGCCGGAGCGCGCTGCTGGAGGCGGTGTTCAGCGAGCGGATCGAGGCCCTGTGCGCCCGCGCCGTGGAGCTGACCGGGGCGGCCGACGCGCGGGCCGCGCTGCTGGACTGGCTGGGCGCGCTCACCACGTACGCCGCCTCCGCGCGGGGCATGGCCGACGCGCTGACCCAGGACGGGATGGATGATCCGGAGCATGTGAACGCCTGCTCGGCGAAGCTCAGCGGAGCGGCCGACCCGCTGCTGCGCGACGCCGTGCGGGCCGGCGCGGTGGCGCCGGGCGTGACCGTCGCCGATCTGATCACTCTGGTCACGGGTATCGCCCTGGCCACGGAACACCACCCGGACCCCGCCGTCGAGGCGCACCGACTGCTCGGCCTGACCGTGGCGGGAATCAGCCCCCGGAGATAAGAGCCGGCCGCGCACGGAAACAGCAATGCAAGTTAGGCTAGGCTTAGCTGAGTTCAATCGGGGTGGGGACACGCGCGTCATCCGGGGAGGGACAGTCATGGGCTTGCCGGTCATCGCGTCCCATCCGATGCCCGACCGGGCGGCACTTCTCGTCCTCAGCCCGCTGACCCCACGCCCAGGTGAACAGCTGCCGGCGAACATGCGCCACAACACGGCCTTCCTGAACGCCCTCGGCCCGCCGGAACGGCTGGGCCCGCCCACGAATGGAGTGGCTCCGTGAGTGTGACCGCTGCCCAGGGATTCGTCGCGAGCGGTGTGGCCGCCGCCGCTCCGCGGTGGCTCCAGGATCTCCAGAACCCCACGGTGGTCGTCAAGTTCGGCGGCAACGCCATGGTGGACACCACGCTCCACCGGACGTTCGCGCAGGACATCGTGGAGCTGTGGCACGCGGGTCTGCGTCCGGTCGTCGTGCATGGTGGCGGACCACAGATCAGCGCGATGCTCGACCGCCTCGACCTGGAGGTGCGTTTCGAGGCGGGGCTGCGGGTGACCACGCCCGAGACCATGGATGTGGTCCGCATGGTCCTGACCGGCCGGGTCCAGCGGGATCTGGTCGGCGCCCTCAACGCCCATGGCCCGTACGCCGTGGGCATGTCGGGCGAGGACGCGCACACCATGACAGCCGTACGACGGCCGGTGTGGGTGGACGGGCGGCCGGTGGACATCGGTCTCGTCGGCGAGGTCGTGGCCGTGAACACCGACACCATCGGCGCACTTCTCAAGGCGGGCCGCATCCCCGTCGTCTCCCCCATCGCGCGGGGTGCGGACGGGGAGGTCTACAACGTCAACGCCGATCTCGCGGCGTCGGCGCTCGCCGCCGCGCTCGGCGCGGAGCGGCTGGTGGTGCTGACCGATGTCGAGGGGCTGTACGCGGACTGGCCGCACAGCACCGAGGTGATCGACCGGCTCACGGCCGGTGAACTGGACGCGCTGCTGCCGGGGCTCGCCAGTGGCATGCTCCCGAAGATGGAGGGGTGCCTGCGGGCGGTACGCGCGGGTGTCCGTAAAGCCCATGTACTGGACGGCCGCGTGCCGCATGCCGTACTGCGCGGTGTCCTCGCCGAGGAGAGCCCGGGCACGACGATCGTCCCGGACGCGGAGCCCGAGGCCGGGTAGGACCACGGGCGACCGGCGGCGACAGCACCCGCGCTCCACGCGGACACGCCGTCACGACGGGGAGGGCCCGGGCCGGCCGGCTCGGGCCCTCCCCGTCGTTGTCGTGCCGGCCGGTTGCCGGTACGTGGTCACAGAACGCGGGCGAGGACCTTCGCTCCGCGCCGCGGATCCAGCGACCGCGCCCAGGTCTCCGGGGCACGGCGCGGGGAGACCGGGGCGAAGCCGTGGCCGAGGAAGAGCCGGCCGCTCCCGGTCGTCGCGGTGAACAGCGTGTCCAGCGCCCGGGAACGCCCCTCGGCGAGGGCGGCGGTCAGGAGCCGTGCGCCCAGGCCGCTGCCCTGTCGCCCGTGCGCGACGCAGAAGTTGTACAGAACGCCGGTCGCACGCCCGTCCCGCGTCGGTCCGGGGTGGACACGGAGCGCCAGGCAGCCGTCCAGTGTTCCGTCGGACGCCTCGGCCACCAGGAAGTCACCGGCGTGCCAGACGTAGACCTGGAACGGCCGGGCACGCAGTGCGCCGGAGCGTACGAACGGCTCGGAGAGCGCGGCGAGCGCCGAAGCGTCCTCGGAGCAGGCGGGACGCACCCGGCTGTCGGGCGTGGAAGGCGGACGTATCGGGTGGGGCGCGTCAGACAGCCGCGTCGCGGGGCGCGGCCTGGCCGTGATCAAGGCGTTCCTTCCTCGGCTCCATCGCGTGAGACACCCTGTTGGTGCGCCGGTTCACCTCGATGAAACACAGTCAGAGTAAGGTTAGCCTTACCTAAGTAAGTAGCCAAGTCGCGTCTTCGTCACACCGGAGACATGCTCACAGCTTCCGTCCCTCCGTCGCCTCGCGTCCGTCCACGAAGGTCGCGACGACCTCGATGTCGCCGATCGTGGAGGGATCGACGCGACGCGGATCGTCGCCCAGGACGACGAAGTCGGCGCGCTTGCCGGGGGTGAGGCTGCCGGCGCTGTCGTCCCATCGCGAGGCGTACGCCCCGGCGACGGTGTAGGCGCGCAGCGCCTCGTCGACGGTGATCGCCTCGTCCGGCCCGATGAGCTGCCCCGAGAGCGAGGCACGCTCGACCATGAACTGAATGGCCCGCAGCGGCGATCCATCGGTGACGGGGCGGTCGGAGCTGCCGACGAGCGTGACGCCGTGGTCGAGAAAGCCCCGGCCGCGGTACATCCAGGGCGCACGCTCCGCGCCCATGATCGTCGCGTAGTCGTCGCCGAAGTAGCGCAGGAAGTTGGGCTGGATCACCGCGCTGAGTCCGAGCCGGGCGAAGCGGGGCAGTTGGTCGGGCCGTATGAGCCCGGCGTGCTCGATACGGTGGCGCGCGTCGGTGCGGGGCCTCAGCGTCCGCGCCCGCTCCAGGGCGTCCAGGGCGAGATCCGCGGCCCGGTCGCCGATGGCGTGGACGGCGAGCTGCCAGCCGGCCAGGTGGCCGTCGACGATGAGGGAGGTGAGGTGCTCCGGGTCGTCCTGGAGCTGGCCCGTGTGGGTCATTCCCTCGTAGGGGTCCGTGAGGGCGGCCGTACGAGCCATCATGCCGCCGTCGGTGTAGATCTTGAGAGCGCCGATGGACAGCCAGTCGTCGCCGAACCCCGTGCGCAGGCCGAGGTCGAGCGCGCGCGGGATGCCGTCGTCCTCGTGCGCGCCGAGCGGTCGCAGGGTGTCGGCGCCGGGCATGAGCTGGACCCGCAGCGGTAGTCGGCCCTCGTCGCGCAGGAGTTGATACGCACCGAGCTCGACGGGGCTGTGGCCCAGCAGGCCGCCGCCGATACCGGCCTCGGCGCAGGCCGTGATGCCTTCGGCGAGGCAGGCGCGTGCGGCGTACTCGATGGCGTCGGCGAGTTCCCGTTGCGAGTACGGCAGGCGCAGACTGCGTACGGCGCCCATCGCGCCCTCCACGAGGACGCCGTTGTCATGGGGGACTTCGGCCGACAGGAGGTCGAGCACGGCGCTGTTGACCACACAGGCGTGACCGGAATCGTGCATCACGAACACCCGGCGGCCATGGCTGACCGGGTCGAGATCCGCCGCGGTCAGATGCCGCCCGAGGACTCGCTGGTCGTACCCACCGATGTGAACCCACTCACCGGGTGCGCGCGTGCGGGCGGCGGCGTCCGCCACGACGGCGAGAACGTCCTCGACGCGTTCGAGGCCGGCGATGCTCGGGGAGCTCGCCTTGAGCCCCGTCCACGCGAGGTGGACGTGGCTGTCGATGAATCCCGGCAGGACGGTGGCGCCTTGGAGATCGATCACCTCGCGGGCGGGCAGCGAGGTCACGGCCTCGTCCAGGCCCACGATCCGCCCCCGCCAGACGCCGAGGTCGTGAGCGACCGGGCGCTCCGGGTCCATGGTGAGGACGCGCGCGTTCGTCAGCCTTGTGCACAGCGTCATGCGGAGTCCATCCGTCCGTCCCTAGGAGGTTTCGGCGAGCATGGCGTCAGTGGTCCGGTTCGGGATGTCGGCCGCGGCCGTCTCGGGCTCGTACCGCCTGGGAGCGGCCGGCACCATCAGTGGTGTGCCGGTCTCGGGGTCGCGGATGATCCGGCAGGGCAGGCCGAACACGTCCTCGACGAGCTCGGCGGTCATGACGATGGCAGGGTCTCCCTGGGCGGCGATGATTCCGCCGGGCCGCATCACGATGAGGTGAGTGGCGTAGCGGCAGGCCTGGTTGAGATCGTGCAGCACCGCGACGACGGTGTGGCCCTTGCGGGCGTGCAGCTCGGCGCAGAGGTCGAGCACCTCGACCTGGTGGGCGATGTCGAGGAAGGTGGTCGGTTCGTCCAGCAGGAGGATGGAGGTCTGCTGCGCCAGCACCATGGACAGCCAGACGCGCTGCCGCTGTCCGCCGGAGAGGTCGTCCACGGGACGGTCGGCGAGTTCGAGTACGCCGGTCTGTCGCATCGCCTCGGTGACAGCCTCCTCGTCCTCGGCGGACCACTGCTTCAGCAGGCGCTGGTGCGGATACCGGCCGCGGGCCACGAGGTCGCCGGCCGTGATGCCGCCCGGCGCGCTGGAGGACTGCGGGAGCAGTCCGAGGCGGCGGGCGACCTCACGGGAACGGTACGAGGCGATGGCGGCGCCGTCGAGATAGACCTGCCCGGCCTTCGGCTTGAGCATCCGGGCCAGCGCCGTGAGCAGTGTCGACTTGCCGCAGGCGTTCGGCCCGATGATCACCGTGAAGGAGTGGTCGGGGATGTCGACGCTCAGGGAGGTGGCCACCGTCCGCTGGTCGTAGGAGAGCGTGAGGTCCTCGGCACGCAGCCGGGGCTGGGGGCGGTTCTTTCCAGTCATGCGCGGCTCTTTCGCGGTCATGCGCGGCTCTTTCGCGACTCGGTGATCAGCAGCCAGATGAGGTAGAGCCCGCCGATGGCGCCGGTCGCCGTGCCCACCGGAAGGAGCGCGGGCGCGAAGACCCGCTGCACGACGAGGTCGCTCAGGGCGAGAAGAACGGCGCCCATGAGCGCGGACGGCAGCAGCACCGGGCCGGATGACCGGGTGAGTCTGCGGACCACCTGGGGCGCGGCCAGGGCGATGAACCAGATGGGCCCGGTGACGGCGGTGGCGAACGCGGCGAGGGCGACGCTGATGATGAGGAGGATCGTGCGGGTGCGCGACACATCGACGCCGAGCGCCATGGCGGTGGTGTCGCCCATCTCCACCATGGAGAGACGGCGGGAGAGGAGAAGGGCCGGCGGCAGCAGCACGGCGAGGGCCAGACCGATGGCGTTGGCGTGCGTCCACAGCCGGTTTCCCAGACTGCCGATCAGCCATGCCTGGGCCTCCAGCGCCTCCTGGAAGGTCGCCCGGGTGACCAGGTACGAGTTGACGGCGAGCAGCAGGGCACTGACGCCGATGCCGATGACGACCAGCCGGAAACCCTGCAAACCGCGGCCGACCATGAGGAGGTTGACGGCGAGCGCCGTGGCGAGACCACCGATCAGCGCGCCGAACGCGATCTGGGTCATGCTGCCGTGCAGCACGATGATGACGACGAGCGCGCCCACGGCGGAGCCGTTGGTGAAGCCGATGATGTCGGGGCTGCCGAGCGAGTTGCGGGTGAGGCTCTGCAGGATCGCCCCGCTCACCGCGAGGGCCGCGCCGACGAACACCGCGGTCAGGATGCGCGGCATGCGCAGGGTGTTGACGACGAAGTCGGCGGACGCGGATCCGTTCCCGGTCAGGGCCTTCAGCACCTCTCCGACGGAGAGCGGGAGGTCACCGGTGGTCAGGGTGATACCCACGACGACGACCAGCGCGACGAGCAGCAGGGCGGTCACGGCGAAGACACGGCCCCGCACGCGCAGCGAGACTCCGCCCGGTCCGATGCGGACGACCCGGCCGCTGATCACGCGGGGGGCGGGGGTGTTGACGGATCCGGGCACGGAGGCTTCCGCCTCCCGGGCGGCGCTCACAGCATGACCAGCTTTCGACGACGGCACAGCGCGATGAACAACGGCGCGCCGATGAACGCGGTGACGATGCCGACCTGCACCTCGCCCGGGGCGCCGAGCACACGGCCCAGCACATCCGAGCCGATGAGCAGGACCGGTGCGAGCAGCATCGAGTACGCGAACACCCAGCGCTGATCGGTTCCGGAGAGGAACCGGGCGGCATGCGGAACGGCCAGACCCACGAAGCTGATCGGCCCGACCGCCGCGGTGGCGGCGCCGCACAGCAGCATCACGGCGACTGCCGCCAGCACGCGGGTGCGGCCGACACGCACGCCCAGGGCGCGCCCCAACTGGTCGCCCATCGCCAGCGCGTTGAGGGACGGGGCCAGAAGGAAGGCGATGATCATTCCTACGGCGACAAACGGCAGGACGAGGAACACGATGTCGTAGTACCGGCCCGCGAGAGAGCCCACGGTCCAGAACCGGAACTGGTCGAACGCCTCCGGATCGAATAGCAGCACAGCCCAGTTGAAGGCGTAGAGCACGGCCGTGACCGCCGCTCCGGCGACGACGAGCCGGTCGGGGGTGGCCAGTTTCCGCCCCGAGGAGCCGAGGAGATGGACACCCACCGACGCCACGGCCGCCCCGGCGAGGGCGAACCACACATAGCCGAGAGGCGCGGCCACGCCCATGAACGCGATGGCCACGACGACGCCGGCGGAGGCGCCCAGGTTCACCCCGAGCAGTCCAGGGTCGGCCAGCGGATTGCGGGTCAGGGCCTGCATCAGGGCGCCTGACAGCCCGAGTGCCACTCCGACGAGGATGCCCAGGAGGGTTCGGGGGATTCGGTAGTCATGGACGATGACGGAGGCTTCCGATCCGTCAGGGCGCCACAGGAGGTCCCATGTGGAGGCGAACGGAATCCCTCTGGTGCCCACCCAGACGCTGATCAGCGAGACGAGGACGAGCGCGCCGAGTGTCACGAGAAGCCCGAGACCGCGCAGGGCCGCCGCGGCCGGACGTGCCGTGGGCACGACGGGATCACCGGTCTCGCTTCCGGACGCCGCCCGGGCTTCGACAGACAAGGACCACTCCCCCGGCGGCGTTCGCGCGCCCCGCGCGTCAACACGAAGCGTTGAACATGGGTGTGCCGCAACCGATATGACATGCGAATGATGGAACTTAGGTGAGCCTAACCGTACAACCGCGACGGGGTCAACGCGGGGGCGCGGCCTGCGCCGATGCCCGTACCACGGGCCGCCGCCGGAGCTCCACGCACACCCTTGGCACGGGTCGCAATTAAGCTAGGCTTACCTAACTATCCCCCCTGTTCTTATGGAGGCGCCGCATGCCCGCTGGAGGACCAACGGGGGGCCATGTCCTCCGGAGAGCGCTCGGTGACCAGCGCCGCCGTATCGCCGGAGCTTCACTCCTCGGCATGGCGCACCAAGCGTGCGAGGCCCTTGTCCCGGTGGTCATCGGCCTGGTCATCGACGAGGCGGTGGCGACCGGATCCTCCGGCGCCCTCCTGCGTTGGCTGCTGGTGCTCGCCGGTCTCTTCCTCGTTCTGTCCACGTGTTACCGGAACTCGGCACGGCTCACCGAAGGCGCGGGCGAGGGCGCCGCGCACCGGATCCGGCAGGACCTCGCCGCCCGGGTGCTCGATCCCCGGGGCGGCGCCGACTCCGGGCGACTGCCCGGCGCGCTGACCGCCGTCGCGACCGGTGACGCCCGGCGTGTCGGCTCGGTCGCCTCCGCGCTGACGTACGGTCTGTCCGCGATCGCCGGGCTGGTCATCAGCGCGGTGGCACTGCTCCGTATCTCCGTGCCGCTCGGTCTGCTCGTCCTCCTCGGCGTGCCGCCCCTGCTGTGGATCGGCCATCTCATCAGCCGCCCGCTCGAACGGCGCAGCGAGGCCGAGCAGGAGCACGCGGCCCACGCGTCCGGGGTCGCCGCCGATCTGGTCGCCGGCCTGCGGGTACTGAAGGGGATCGGCGCCGAGTCGGCGGCGGTCTCCCGCTACCGGCGGACGAGCCGGAGTTCACTGTCCGCCGCCTTGCGGGCGGCCGGCAGCCGGGCCTGGCACGACGGCGCGATCCTCGCGCTGACGGGCATCTTCATCGCGGTCATCGGACTCGTCGGCGCTCATCTGGCGATGCGAGGCACCATCAGCGTGGGTGAACTGGTGGCGGCCGTCGGGCTTGCCCAGTACCTGCTCGGTCCCTTCCAGCTCCTCACCTTTGTCAACGGCGAGTTCGCCCAGGGCCGTGCCTCGGCCGACCGGATCGCCGGGATCCTCGCATCGCCTCCGGCCGTCGTGGCCGGGGCGGCCCCACTTCCTGACCCGGTCGTCGGGCGGCTGCGGCTGCGGGGCGTCACCCAGGGCGCGCTGCGCGGCGTCGATCTCGACATCGCGCCCGGCGGCCTCGTCGGTGTGGTCACCCGTGACCCGGCCGCCGCGAACGATCTGCTGCTCTGCCTGGGCCGCGAACTCGACCCCTCCGAAGGCACCGTCGAGCTCGACGGCGTACCACTGACCGACCTCGACCCCGACGATGTCCGCCGCGCGATCCTGGTCGCCCACCACGACGCCGACCTGTTCGAGGACAGCCTCCTCGCCAACGTACGGGCCGGAGCGGACACCGAGGGTGCGGACATGAGCCGGGCGCTGGCCGCCTCGGCGGCGGACGATGTCGCGCAGGCCCTGCCCGAGGGGGTGGACACCGTCCTCACCGAACGGGGCCGGTCGCTGTCCGGCGGCCAGCGCCAGCGGGTCGCACTGGCCCGGGCCCTGGCCGCCGACCCGCCGGTCCTCGTCGTCCACGACCCGACCACCGCCGTCGACACGGTCACCGAGGCCCGCATCGCGGCCCGGCTGCGGGATCTGCGCCGGGGCCGCACCACGGTCCTGGTCACCACCAGCCCCGCCCTGCTCGCCGGCACCGACGTCGTGATCATGCTCGACAACGGCCGGGTGGCCGCCCGGGGCAGCCACCCCGAGTTGGCCGGCGCCCACGCGACGTACCGCGCGGCGGTGCTGGCATGACGGCCGCTCAGAACAGAGATCCGCGGGACCAGAACCCGCGCGACCCGCAGAACCCGGATCCTCGGCACCGAGACGAGAAGGACGACGGACGGACGATGAGCGGACCCGGCACGCCCGAGCGCGAACTCCTGCCCACCGCCACCGGCGCCCAGACTCTCGCCGTCGTCCGTGGACTACTGCGCCGTCACCGGCCACTGGCCGTGGGCGCGGTGACCGTACTGGTCGTCGGCACGGGCATCGGGCTGCTGACCGCGCCGCTGCTCGGCCATATCGTCGACCTGGTCGTGGACGAGCGCGGCGCGAGCGCGCTGACCGTACCGATGCTGCTCCTGCTGGCGGTCGCCGTCGCCAGGGCCGTCGCGACCGCCATCGGCAAGTCCCTCGTCGCCAGGCTCGGCGAGACGGTCCTCGCGGACCTGCGAGAACGGTTCATCGCGCGGGCGCTGCGACTGCCGCTGGAACGGGTCGAGCAGGCCGGTTCCGGCGACCTGACCTCGCGGGTGACCGGTGATGTCACCCTGATCGCGAGGGCGGTACGGCAGGCCCTGCCCGAGTTCATCGGGGCCTTCCTCACCATCGTGCTGACGCTGGGGGGTCTCGCCGTCCTCGACTGGCGGCTGCTGCTCGCGGTGCTGGTGTCCGCCCCGGTCCATGTCCTCACGGTGCGTTGGTACATCCCGCGCGCCGCGAGCATCTACGCCGCCCACCGGGTGGCGACCGGCGCCCTCCAGCACCAGCTGCTCGACAGCGTCGGCGGGGTGCGTACGGTACGGGCGTTCCGTCTGAACGGACGTCACGCGGACCTGCTGGAGCAGCGGTCGCAGGCGTCCGTCGACCTGGCGGCGCGGGGCATGCGCCTCGTCTCGGGCTTCTTCTCCCGCCTCAACATCGCCGAGTTCATCGGCATGACGTCGATCCTCGTCACCGGATTCCTCCTCGTCGACAACGGCTCGGTGAGCATCGGTACGGCGACCGCGGCGGCGCTCTACTTCCATGGCCTGTTCAACCCGATCAACGCCGCGCTCTTCCTCATCGACGACGCCCAGTCCGCCGGGGCGAGCCTTGCTCGTCTTGTCGGCGTGTCGAGCCTCCCCGCCGAACGGGAGCCCGACGAGCGGGCCACCGCGCCGGTGGACGGCTCGGTCAAGGTGGTGGACCTCGGCCACGCGTACGTGGACGGTCACCCGGTGCTGCGCGCGGTGGACCTGGAGGTACGGGACGGCGAACGGGTGGCCCTGGTCGGGGCCAGCGGCGCGGGGAAGACCACACTGGCGAAGCTGATCGCGGGCGTCCACACCCCGACGGCGGGTGCGATCTCCCTGGGCGGCGTGGACTCCCGGGAGCTGGGACCGGCCGGGGTACGGCAGTCCGTCACCCTGATCAGCCAGGAGGTCCACGTCTTCGCCGGCCCGCTCTCCGAGGACCTGCGACTGGCCCGCCCCGAGGCGACGGACGAGGAGCTGCGCGCCGCGCTGGCCCGGGTGGAGGCGGTGGACTGGGTCGACGCGCTGCCCGACGGCCTGGCCACGGTCGTGGGCGAGGGCGCCCACCGCCTCACGGTGACCCAGGCCCAGCAACTCGCCCTCGCCCGCCTCGTTCTCGCCGACCCGCCCATCGCGATCCTGGACGAGGCCACCGCCGACGCCGGCAGCGCGGGCGCCCGCGTGCTGGAGACCGCCGCCCTGCGCGCGCTGGAGGGCCGTACGGGCGTGATGGTCGCCCACCGTCTCCCCCAGGCGGCGACCGCGGACCGCGTCGTCGTCCTGAACGAGGGCCGGGTCGTCGAGACGGGCACCCACGACGAACTCGTCGCGGCGGGCGGACGCTACGCCGAACTCTGGTCGGCGTGGTCCGACAGCCGCCAGGAACCGGCGGTCCCGGCGTAGGAACCCGTTCCCTCCGTACCTCGTTCCCTCCGTACCTCGCGTGAGGCTCCCGCCCATGACATCCGGGCGGGAGCTTCGCGTCGACGGAGGACTGTGGAGACGGACCGCGCAACGGGACGCCGCCGCCCGTGGAGAGGGTTCTCCACGGGCGGCGGCGTTCCGGGACGCGGGTCAGCCCTGCTGAGCGATGAGGCTCGCCGGGCGCAGGTCCGTCCAGTGCTCTTCGACGTACGCGAGGCAGGCCTCGCGGGTGTCCTCGCCGAAGGCGGTCCGCCACCCGGCGGGAACCTCCGCGAAGGACGGCCACAGCGAGTGCTGGTTCTCGTCGTTGACCAGGACCAGGAAGCGGCCCCGCGGATCCTCGAACGGGTTGGTGGTCATGCGTTGTCACTCCTTGTGGACAGGGCGGTGAACAGCTCCGAGAGCGGCTGTTCCGGGTCGGCCACCACGGTGCGCAGCAGCCTCTGGAGTTCGTCGGCGAGCCGCCGTGCCTTGGCGGTGCCGAGCAGATCGGTGGCGTGGATCAGGGCGCAGTGGACGGGGCCGTCGCCATGGGGCTCGTAGAAGCTGAGGGTCAGCCGGGCCCGGGTCGAACCGGTGGGTACGGCGTCGAGGGACCCGACACCGCCCTCCAGCCCCGCCAGGTCCGCCTGCTCATGGTGGATCACCATCACCCGCGGGCCCTCCGGAGGCAGTCCGGTCGCCCGTACGACCTCCTCGAACGGGACGTCCTGCCGGTCGAGGGCGCTGAGCGTGGTCTCCCGCACGCGGGACAGCAGCTCCGTGAACGTCGGATCGCCCGCCATGTCGGTGCGCAGCACCACCGTGTTGAAGAAGCAGCCCACCAGGTCGGTCAGTTGGTCGTCCGTACGGCCGGCAACCATCGTCCCGATGGGCAGGTCGGTGCCCGCGCCGTGGGCGGTGAGCAGTGTCGCCAGGGCGGAGTGCAGAACCATGAACATGCTGGTGCCGGTCGCCCGGGCCAGGTCGTCCACGGCCGCGTGCGTCCGCTCGTCCAGGACGAAGCCCACATGGCCCGCGCCGGGCGAGGACGAGCGCGCGGCGTCCGTCGGGAGAGCCGGCTCAGCCGGTAGGTCCTTCAACGTCTCGCGCCAGTAGGCGAGTTGCCGGCCGCCCCGGCTGTCCGGATCGTTCAGGTCGCCCAGGACCTCGCGGGCCCACTGGGCGTAGTCGGTGTACGAGACCGGCAGCGGCTGCCATTCGGGGGCCCGGCCTTCCCGACGGGCCGCGTACGCGGCCGTCAGATCACGGAAGAGCGGGACGACCGACCACTCGTCCACCGCCAGATAGCGCATGGTCAGCAGCAGCGCCTGCTGCCCCGTGGCCGCCGTGAGCAGATGGGCCCCGAGCGGTGCCTCACGGACCGGCTCCGGTGCCCCGGCCGCCAGTTCGGTGAGGCGGGCCTCCAGGTCCTCGCACTCCTCCAGCATCAGGGCCGGGGGCTCGGCGACCCGGTGGTACAGCGCGCCGTCCCGTTCCGTGAACGCCGTACGGAGCGGCTCGTGACGGGCGGCCACATCGGCGAGCGCGGCGGACAGCGCGTCCGCGTCCAGACCGCCGGACGAGCGCAGTACGAGCGCGTGGTCGAAGCCCGGGTGACGGCGGTGGGCGTCCCACTGCCAGCGCTGGACCGGGGCCGCCGCGTGCGGGTGCCCGCGGTCCTCCGCCGGGCGCAGTGCCGGGCGGGCCGTCGACGCGCCCTTCAGCTTGCCTTCCAGACCGGCGACGGTCAGGGCGTCGAAGACGTCCCGGATACTCAGTTCGACCCCGAACTCGGCGCGGATACGGGCCAGGAGCCGCATCGACGCCATGGAGTGGCCGCCGAGCGCGAAGAAGTTGTCGTGGATTCCGACCTTCTCCAGCTTGAGGATCTCGCGGAACAGCTCGGCGAGCCTGGCCTGCGTCCCGGTGGCCGGGAGCGCGCCGCCGGTCATCGCGGCCCAGTCGGGCGCGGGCAGCGCCTTACGGTCCAGCTTGCCGTTGGGCGTCAGCGGCAGCGGGCCGTCCAGCGGTACGACGAGCGCCGGGACCATGTACTCGGGCAGCACACCGGCCATATGGGCGCGCAGCTCCCGCGGGTCCAGCCCGCCGGCCTCCGGCACGGCATAGCCGACGAGGCGGACGATGTCGCCGTCGCGATCGGGCACCACGGCGGCCTGGGCGACCGAGGGGTGCCCGGCGAGGGCCGCCTCGATCTCACCGAGTTCGATACGGAAGCCACGGACCTTGACCTGGGTGTCGACCCGGCCGAGGAAGTCGAGGTTGCCGTCCGCGCGCCAGCGGGCACGGTCACCGGTGCGGTACATCCGGGCGCCGGGCGGGCCGTACGGGTCGGCGACGAACCTCTCCGAGGTCAGCCCTGCCCTGCCGAGGTAGCCGCGTGCGAGGCCGCGTCCGGAGACATACAGCTCGCCCGCGACACCCGGCGGGACCGGCCTGAGGTTGTCGTCCAGTACGTAGCAGCGGGTGTTGGGGTCGGGCCGGCCGATGGGCACCCGGCCGGAGGGGCGTCCGCCGTACTCGCGCGCGGGCCACAGTGTGGAGTTGACCGTCGCCTCGGTGAGTCCGTACGCGCAGATCAGCTGGGCCTTGTCGGCGAACCGCTCGAACAGGTCCGGCGGCACCGTCTCCGTACCGACCAGGACGGTCGAGCCCTCGGGCAGTTCACAGCCCGGCGGCAGGGCCGATACGAGGGACGGCGGAAGGATCATGTGCGTGACGCGCTGGTCCGCGAGGAAGTCGGTGAGCGCCGGGCCCGCGACCCGCGCCTCGTCCGTGATGAGGACGAGCCTGCCTCCCCGGCACAGCGCCATGGACAGCTCGAAGGCGAAGACGTCGAAGCCGATCGAGGCGAACTGGAGGACACGGCTGTCGCGTTCGAGGCCCATCCGGTCGACCGCGGTGGCGACGAGACTGGCGATGCCCTCGTGCGGAACGACCACGCCCTTGGGACGGCCGGTCGAACCGGACGTGTAGATGACGTACGCGGCCTGGTCGAGGCCGACCCGCCGCCCCTCGACCGCGGTCTCCGGCAGAGTGTCCAGCTCGGCGGCGACCGAGGGTTCGTCGAGCGGCACCACCGGTACGCCCGCCACCTCCGGGATCTTCCCCGCGACCGGCTCGGTGCCGACCACGAGGGCCGCCCGCGAGTCCTCGATCATGTACGTCAGACGGTCGGCCGGGTGGACCAGGTCGAGCGGCAGGAACGCGGCGCCCAGCTTCATCGTGGCGAGCACCGTGGCGACCATGTCGACCGAGCGGGGCACGGCCACGCCGACCACGCTCCCGGCGCCCACGCCGCGCGCGGCCAGCAGCCGCGCCACGCGGTTGGCACGGGCGTCGAGCCCGGCGTACGTCACGGAGCGGGAGCGGTCGACGACGGCGACCGCGTCGGGGCGCTCGGCGAGCCGCCGTGCGAACAGCGCGGGGAACGACTCCTCGTCGACCTCGCGGGCCGTGGCGTTGAAGCCTTCCAGAACCATCCGCCGCTCGTCGGCGGCGAGGATCTCCGCCCGCGATACCGGCTGCTCGGGGGCCGCGACAAGCGCACCGACGAGCGTCCGGAGGCGATCACCGAGGCGTTCGGCGCTCTCGTGGTCGAACAGCTCCGTGGCGAATTCGAGACGGCAGCTCAGAGAGCCGGCCCCGCCGTCGGCCGAGGTGTGCTCGGTGAAGCTGAACACCAGGTCGAACTTGGCCGAGCGGATACGGAACGGCATGTAGTCCGCGTGCAGTCCAGGCAGTTCCAGCCCGTCGCCCGTCCGGGCGTGATAGCCGACCATCACCTGGAACAGCGGGTTCCGGGAGAGTGAACGCGTCGGGTTGAGCTTCTCCACCACCGACTCGAACGGCACGTCCGCGTGCGAGAACGCGGCCAGGTCGGTCTCCCTGACCCGGGCCAGCAGTTCGGTGAAGCTCGGATCGCCGCTCAGGTCCGTCCGCAGCACGAGCGTGTTGACGAAGAAGCCGACCAGATCGTCCAGCGCTTCGTCGCCGCGCCCCGCGATGGGCGAGCCGAGAGGGATGTCCGTACCGGCGCCCATGCGATACAGCAGGGCGGCCACCGCGGCGTGCACCACCATGAACATGCTGGCGCCGCTCTCACGGGCGAGCCGCTTCAGCCCCTCGTGGACGTCGGTGTCGAACGCGATGTCCAGTTCGGCGCCGGAGAACGCCGGCCGTGCCGGGCGCGGCCGGTCCGTGGGCAGTTCCAGTTCCTCGGGGGCGCCGTCCAGGGCCGTGCGCCAGTACTCCAGCTGCCGGGCCGCCAGGCTGCCCGTGTCCGCCGGGTCGCCGAGCAGGCGCTGCTGCCACAGCGCGTAGTCGGCGTACTGGACCGGCAGCGGCTCCCACCGTGGCGCCGCGCCGCGGACCCGGGCCGCGTAGGCGGTGGCCAGGTCACGGAGGAACGGGCGGTCCGACCACTCGTCGGTGGTGATGTGGTGCAGCAGCAGGACGACGACATGGTCCTCGGGCGTCAGCTCCACGATCGTGGTACGCAACGGCAGTTCGGCGGCGAGGTCGAACGGCCGGTTGACGGCCGCGTCGACGAGGGCGGGCACCTCGTCCTCGGTGGCGCGCAGCCACTCCACGACCGGCCGTGCCTCCCCGGCGGGCAGCACGCTCTGGATCGCCTGTCCGCCGGGCTCCAGGAACACCGTACGCAAGGCTTCATGACGGGCCGTCATATCGCCGAGTGCCGCGCTCCACGCCTCGCCGTCGAAGACCCCGCGCAATCGCAGGACCAGCGGGAAGTTGTACGCGGCGGAGGCGCACTCGATCTGCTGGATGACCCACAGCCGCTGCTGGGCGTGCGAGAGCGGCAGTTCGTCGGGCCGCTCACCGGCGGTCAGCGCCGGGCGGGCGGCGCCACCGGAGCGGGCCGCGCGCTCGACCAGTTCGGCCACGGTGGGCGCCTCGAACAGGTCACGGATCGCGAGTTCGGCGTCGAGGGCGGTGCGGGCACGGCTGACCAGACGAGTGGCCAGCAGCGAGTGGCCGCCCAGCTCGAAGAAGTCGCTGTCGATGCCGACGCTGCCCTCCGGCAGGCCGAGCACCTCCGCGAAGAGGGCGCACAGCGTCTCCTCCCGCGGCGTGCGGGGGACGCGGCTCGTGCCCGTTCCGGTGAAGTCCGGGGCGGGCAGGGCGCGTACGTCCAGCTTGCCGTTGACGGTGAGCGGCAGTGTGTCCACGGGGACGAGCGCGGACGGGACCATGTAGTCGGGCAGTCCCTCCTTCAGGTGGTCACGCAGCCGCTGGAGCAGCTGCTCCCCCCGCTCCGTGCCGTCCTCCGGCGCGAAGTAGCCGACCAGGCGCGGCGTTCCGGTGCTCTCGTTCACGACGACCGCCGCGTGGGCGACCTCGGAGTGCGCGGACAAGGCCGAGGAGATCTCGCCCAGTTCGATCCGGTAACCGCGGATCTTCACCTGGTCGTCGGTACGGCCCAGGAAGTCGAGCAGACCGTCGGGCCGCTGCCGTACGAGGTCACCCGTGCGGTACATCCGCTCGCCCGGCTCCCCGAACGGGTCCGCGACGAACCGTTCGGCGCTCAGCGCGGGACGGTCGTGGTAGCCGCGGGCCAGACCGGTGCCCGCGATGTACAGCTCGCCGGGGCCGCCCGGCGGAACGGGCCGCAGCATCGTGTCCAGCACATAGGCGCGGGTGTTGCGGATGGGAATGCCGACCGTGGGGGTCGCGCTGTCCGTGGTCGAGCCGCCGAGGGTGTTGATGGTGTACTCGGTCGGCCCGTACAGGTTGTAGCCGTAGGTGCCCTCGGTGCGGCGCAGCTTGGACCACACGGTGTCGGACACGGCCTCGCCGCCGAGGAGGACCAGGGCCGGCCGGTGCTTCCCGGCCGTTTCGTCCCGGTCGAGCAGGCCCTCCTCGATGAGGAGCTGGGCATAGGTGGGGGTCACATTGACCACGTCGACCTGGTGCCGGTCGCAGTAGGCGACCAGCGCCTCGGCGTCGCGGCGCAGCTCCTCGTCACAGACATGGACCTCATGGCCCTCGACGAGCCAGAGGAGTTCTTCCCAGGACATGTCGAAGGCGAAGGACACAGTGTGCGCGATGCGCAGCCGGCGCCCGCCGGCCGAGGCGATGGCCGGGTCGAAGATCTCCTTCTGGTGGTTGAGCTGCATATTGGTCAGCCCCCGGTAGGGAGTGACCACGCCCTTGGGGCGGCCGGTCGAGCCGGAGGTGTAGATGACGTACGCCGGGTACTCCAGTCGGTCCTGGACATCGCGCGCGAACGCGGACCGCTCGGAGTCCGCGATCTCCCCACTGGGCAGGGCGGCCAGCTCGGCGGCCACGGCCTGGTCGTCCAGGAGGAGTTCGGGCGCCACCGCGCCGGCGCCACCGCGCAGGGTCGGGGCGACGGCCGTGGTGGACACGAGGCACAGAGGTCCGGTGTCCTCGGCCATCAGCCGCAGCCGGTCGGCCGGGTGGTCCAGGTCGAGCGGCAGATACGCGGCGCCCGTCCGCAGGACGGCGAAGAGCGCGGCCACCATGTCGATCGACCGGGGCAGCGCCAGCGCCACGACCTTCTCCGGTCCCGCGCCACGGGCGAGGAGCAGGCGGGCGATCCGGTTGATGTGCGCGTCCAGTCCGGCGTATGTGAGGGACCGTTCGCCGAAGACCAGCGCGACCGCGTCCGGGGTACGGGCGACCTGTGCCGTCAGCATGTCGGCGATGGTCTCGTTCGGCACGGGCTCCCGGCCGGCGGCCCACTCGGCCGCCAGAGCGGCGCGCTCCGGCGGCAGCAGCAGGTCCACACCGACGGTACGGGCGGACGCGGCGTCCGGGGCGGTGAGTGCCTCCCCGAGCCGTTCGAGGACGGTGGTGAACCGGCCGAGGATCGTGGTCGCGGCCTCCGCGCCGAACAGGTCGGGCCGGGCCGCCAGGGTCACCCGCAGCCGGGTCCCGGGCGTGACGATCAGCGTGAGCGGGAAGTGGGTGCCGTCCACGTTCGACACATCGGTGATGCCGTACCGCTGCCGGAGCGCCGCCGCCCGGTCCTCGCCGTCGGCCGAGCGCAGCACGAAGAGCGTGTCGAACAGCCGGCGGTGGCCGGTCTCCTGCTGGAGCGTGCCGAGTCCGACGTACTCGTACGGCATGACCGCGGCCCGCTCGGACTGCATGCCCCGCAGCAGGTCGAGCAGCGGCTCGTCGGGGGTGAACCCGATCCGTGCCGGGACGGTGTTGAGGAACATCCCGATGATGCCGGCGACGTTCGGCACCTCCGCGGGCCGGCCGGCGACCGCCGTGCCGAAGACGATGTCGTCGCGGCCGGTCATCGCGGAGAGGACCAGGCCCCAGGCGGCGTTGAGCACCGTGTTCAGAGTGAGGCCGTGCCGCCGGGTGAGGGCGCGCAGCCGGTCGCTGGTCTCCCGGGTCAGCACCGCGTCGAAGTCGGCCGGGATGACCGGCCCCGCGTCGCGGCCCGCCGGCGCGACGCGGGTCGGCTCGTCGAAACCGGCGAGCGCGCCGCGCCACGCGCCGATGGCCTGGGTGGTGTCCTGCTCGTCCAGCCACGCCAGGTAGTCGCGGTACGAGCCCGGGGCGGGCAGACCCGTGGGGTCGCCGTCCCGCTCGTACAGCGTGAACAACTCCTCCAGGAACAGCCACGCGGACCAGCCGTCCCACAGGATGAGGTGGTGGGTGACGACGAGCCGGTCGCGGCCGTCCCCGAGCCGGATCAGCTGGAGGCGGCACAGGGGCGGTGCCGACAGGTCGAAGCGCTTGCGGCGGTCGGCGGCCAGCAGTTCGTCCACGCGGGCGCGCTGATCCTCCGCGGCCAGCCCGGACAGATCGGTCTCCACCAGGGGGACCTCGGCACCGTCCACGACGAACGACACGGGCCGGGGCAGGCCGTCGCTGGTGAATCCGGCGCGCAGGCCGGCGTTGCGCTCCAGAAGCGTCCGGCAGGCGGCGCGCAGCCGGGCGAGGTCCAGGCGGTGGTCGAAGTCCAGGGTCTCCTGCGACAGATAGACGTCGAGCGCGTCCCCCGCGTCGTAGGTGGCGTGAAAGTACATGCCCTCCTGGAGCGGGGAGAGCGGCCAGATGTCGGCGACCGGCAGCCCGGCGACGGCCTCGACGCGGGCGTTCTCCTCCGGGGACAGCTCCAGTCCGCCCAGCGGGGCGGGGGCCGGGGACCGTGCCGGCACGGCGGCGGTCAGCTGGTCCAGCAGCGCCTTCAGCGCCGGGTCGACCGCGGCCCCGGACCCCTGCTGCTGGGCGAGCATGGCCTGGAGTGCCGCGGCGGCCTGCCCGGCGTCGGCGGCGGACACGGTCACACCGCCGGTGGGCTCCTCGGGGCCGCCGGGGTCGGCGTCGGCGGGCTCCGCGGGCGCGCTCGCGGCCACGGCGGCGAGTGCGGCGGGGGTGCGGCGCTCGAACACATCGCGCGGGCTGATGGTCAGTCCCCTTTCACGGGCGCTGGTGGCGACGGCGATCGAGGTGAGGCTGTCGCCGCCGAGCATGAAGAAGTCGTCGTCGGCACCGATCCCGGCCAGGCCGAGGACATCGGTGAAGATCTCGCACAGGGCGCGTTCCCGCTCGTCGCGGGGCGCCCGGCCACCGGCCCCGGGGGTGGGGGACGGCGAGGGCAGGGCGTTCTGGTCGAGCTTGCCGCTGGGCGTCAGCGGCAGCTCGTCGACGGCCAACACAGCCGTCGGCACCATCGCCGCGGGCAGTGCCCCGGCGAGCGCCCTGTGGAGGACTTCGGCGTCCGGGGCCGGGCCTGGAGCGGGCACGGCGTAGCCCAGGAGCGTCCCGTCGCGGACGATCACGGCGGAGCGTGCCACACCCGGCAGGGCGGCCAGCGCGGCCTCGATCTCGCCCAGCTCGACGCGGTTGCCGCGGATCTTGACCTGCCGGTCGGTGCGACCCAGGTACTCGACGGCGCCGTCGGCGCGGCGCCGGACCAGGTCGCCGGTCCGGTACATGCGCGTGCCGGGCTCGCCGAACGGGTCGGCGACGAACCGCTCGGCGGTCAGGCCGTATCTGCCGTGGTAGCCGCGGGCCAACTGGGTTCCGGCCAGATACAGCTCGCCCGGCACTCCGTCCGGGACGGGGCGCAGGAAGGCGTCGAGTACGTACAACCGGGTGTTCCACACGGGGCGGCCGATGGGAACGGCGAGTTCGGTGCCGCCTTCGTACGGGAAGTACGTCACATCGACGGCCGCCTCGGTGGGGCCGTACAGGTTGTGCAGCGGTACGGGGCCGCGGCCGTGCCGGGATGTCAGCTCCCACCAGCGGCGGGCGTCAGGTCCGGTCAGAGCCTCGCCGCTGCAGAACACCCGGCGCAGGCTCACCGTCCAGTCCGGGGCGTCGGCGGCGGCGTCCATCGCCTGGACGAACGCGGCCAGCATGGACGGCACGAAGTGCGTCGTCGTGATCCGCCGGGTGTGGATCAGCTCGGCCAGATACGCCGGGTCGCGATGGCCGTCGGGCCGGGCGAGTACGACGGTCGCGCCCTCGACCAGGGCCCAGAAGAACTCCCAGACGGACACGTCGAAGCTGGACGGGGTCTTCTGGAGCACCCGGTCGTCGGCGGTGAGGCCGTACTCCCCCTGCATCCAGGCGAGGCGGTTGACGATCGCGCGGTGGGTGACGGCGACGCCCTTGGGACGCCCGGTGGAGCCGGAGGTATAGATCAGATACGCGGGGTGATCGGGGCCCGCGTGCGCGCCGGGCGCCTCGGGCACCTCCTCGTCATGGTCCACGACGACGTGTTCGAGACCCGGCACGTCGGGCAGTCGCCGGGCCGATTCACCGGTGGTCACGACGGTACGGGCCGCCGAGTCGGCGAGCATGAACGCCACCCGGTCGGCGGGGTAGTCGAGGTCCACGGGCAGGTAGGCGGCGCCCGCCTTGTGCACGCCGAGCAGCGCGACCATCAGCTCGGCCGAACGGGGCACCGCGACGGCGACGAACCGCTCCGGGCCTGCGCCGCGTGCCCGTAGCCGCCGGGCCAGCGCCTCCGCGCGCCGGTCCAGTTCGGCGTAGGTCAGGGTGGTGTCCTCGAAGACGACCGCCGGGGCGTGCGGGGTCCGTGCCACCCGCGCGGCGAAGAGCGAGGCGAGAGTGGCATCCGCGTCGGGCAGCGGACGCGCCGTGGCGTTCAGCGCGATGAGCCGCTCCCGCTCCCTGTCGGACAGCATCCCGGTCCCGGCGACCGGGCGGGCGGGGTCGGCCGGGAGAGTCCGCAGCAGCGTCTCGAACCGGCAGGCGATCACCGCCACGGACAACGGATCGAGCCGGACCGCGTCGTAGGTGAACCGCAGCGACAGCTGGGCACCGCCCGGCTCGACGATCAGCGCGAGCGGGTAGTGCACGGCGTCGAACACCTCGGCGCCGGTGATACGCAACGCCTCGTCGTCCTGTCCGGTGGACTGGTCACCGGACGGGAAGTTCTCGAACACCACGAGCGTGTCGAAGAGTTCACCGCCGCCCGCGATCCGCTGGATCTCGGCGAGCCCGAGGTGCTGGTGGTCCAGGAGGGCGGCGTGCTCGTCCTGGACGCGCCGCAGCAGCTCGGCGAGCGACTCGCCCGCGTGCAGGGTGACCCGGGCGGGCACCGTGTTGATGAACAGGCCCACGGCCCTGTCCAGGCCCTCGACCTCGGTGGTGCGTCCCGAGACGGTGGTGCCGAACACCACGTCCTGGCTGCCGGTCAGACCGCCGAGAAGCAGCGCCCAGGCTCCGTGCACGACGGTGCTGAGGGTGAGGCCGTGGCCGCGGGCGAAGGCGGTCAGCTCGGCGGTGAGCGATTCGGGCAGCCGGACGTCCACCCGCTCGGGCAGGGCGGCCGGTCCGGTCTCGTCGTCGCCGGTCGCGAAGGCGGAGGCGGGCAGCCGGGTGGGGCCGTCCAGGCCGGCCAGGGCCTGCCGCCAGGCGTCGCGAGCGGCGTCGCGGTCCCGGCGGGCCAGCCAGGAGAGATACGGCCCGGGGGCGGGCGGCTCGGGCAGGTCCACGCCTTGGTGCGCGGCGATGAGTTCGCGCAGCAGGACGGAGACCGACCAGCCGTCGGCGATGATGTGGTGCAGCGTGAGCAGGAGTCGCCGGCGCTGCCCGTCCTGGATGAGGGTGGCCCGTATCAACGGCGGCCGGGCGAGATCGAACCGCTCGGCGCGGTCCCGCCGCAGCAGTTCCTCCAGCGGGGTGCCCGCGGTGTCGGCCTCGCGCCATGGCAGGGTCGCGTCGTCGGCGATCCGCTGGACGACCTCGCCGCCAGGGAGCTGGCGGAACGAGGCGCGCAGCAGCGGGTGCCGGTCGAGCAGCAGTTGGAGCGACCGTCGCAGCCGGTCAGGGTCGACGGTGCCTTCGAGGTCGAGGAGTTCCTGGACGAGGTAGAGGTCACCGGCCGCCCGGTCGAACTCCGCGTGGAAGAAGAACCCTTCCTGGAGCGGTGAGACCGGCAGGGCGTCCTCGTCGAGGCGCGCCACTCGTGCGGCCGTCCGGTCGGCCGCCGACGCCTCGCCCGCGCCGGCCCGGCCCGCCGTCCTGGCGAGCGCCGCCACGGTCCGCTGCCGGAACACATCACGGGGGGTGATCACGAGCCCTGCGTCGCGGACACGGTTGACCAGCTGGATCGCGACGATGCTGTCGCCGCCCAGTTCGAAGAAGCTGTCGTGGACGCCGACCGACGGCAGTCCGAGCACCTCGGCGAACAGCCCGGCGAGCGCGGTCTCCTCGGGGGTGGTGGGCGCGTCGCCGCCGGCCGTCGCGGTCCACCGGGGCTCGGGCAGGGCACGGCTGTCGAGCTTGCCGTTGGGTGTCAGCGGCAGGGGCCCGTCAAGGCGTACGACGGCGGAGGGGACCATGTGGTCGGGCAGCGCCTCGGCGATCCTGGCGCGCGCCCGCGCCACGGCGGCGTCCGGGTCCGTACCGGCCTCGGCCACCAGGTGGGCGACGAGCCGCTTGGCGCCGCGATGGTCGTCGCGGACGAGGACGGCGGCCTGGGAGATGCCCGGGCAGGCCATGAAGGCGCTCTCGATCTCGCCGGGCTCGATGCGGTGGCCGCGGATCTTGATCTGGCCGTCGGCGCGTCCCAGGAATTCCAGGTTGCCGTCGGCGCTCCAGCGGACACGGTCGCCGGTCCGGTACATCCGCGCGCCCGGCTCGGCCGCGTACGGGTCGGCGACGAAGCGTTCCGAGGTGAGCCCCGGCCTGCCCAGATAGCCGCGGGCGAGGCCGCGTCCGGCCACATACAGCTCGCCCACGGCACCGACCGGCACGCAGCGCAGCGCGGAATCGAGCACATAGGCACGGGTGTTGGGGTCGGGCTCGCCGATGGGGGCGGCCCCTGGCCTGTCCGGGGTGGCGATCCACAGGGTGGAGTTGACGGTGGCCTCGGTGAGGCCGTACGCGACGACCACCCGGAGCCGGCCGGACCAGCGGGCGATCAGCTCGCTGGGCACGGCCTCGGTGCCCACGATCAGCACGGCGCCGTCGGGCAGGTCGCAGTCCTGCGGCAGGGCGGAGACGAGGGACGGCGGCAGGATCATATGGGTGGCACGGTGGCGCCCGATGTACTCGGTGAGCGCGGGCCCGGCGACGCGCCGCTCGGTGGGGACGACGATGACACGACCGCCGACGCACAGCGACATGATCAGGTCCCAGACCGTCACATCGAAGCCCGCGGAGGCGAACTGGACGACGCGGCTGTCGGACGTGATGCCGATGCGGTCGGTGGCGGTGGCGATGAGGCTGCCGACGCCGTCGTGAGAGACGACGACACCCTTGGGCCGGCCGGTGGAGCCCGAGGTGTAGATGACATACGCGGCCTGGCCCAAGGTGATCGACACACCCGGGTCCGAGGCGTCGAGTGCGGCGTACTCGGAGGCCACGGACGGGTCGTCGAGGAGCAGGTGGCCGACGCCTGTGGCCTTCGGGAGGACGTCGGACAGCTCGCGGGTGGTGATGACGGTGCGCGCGCCTGCGTCATCGAGCATGTAGAGGACGCGGTCCTGCGGGTGGTCGACGTCCAGCGGCAGATAGGCGGCCCCCGCCTTCATGACCGCGAGCAGGGACACCACGAGTTCGGGGGAACGCGGCATGGCCACGGCGACGACGTCCTCGGCGACGACGCCACGGGCGGCGAGGAGGCGGGCCAGCCGGTTGGCCGCCGCGTTCAGCTCGGCGTACGTGAGCTCCCGCTCCTCGCAGACGAGGGCGACGGAGTCCGGCGTACGGCGGACCTGCCGCTCGAACGCGGCGGGCCAGGAAAGCTCGGCGGTCTCGCGCGGTGACACACCGAACTCGTCGAGGAGTTGGCCCCGCTCCGCGCCGGAGGTCAGCTCGATGCGGCCGACGGGGCGGTTCAGGTCCTCGGCCAGATCGGCCAGCAGGGCCAGGAAGCGGTGCTCGTGGGCGCGCAGGGTCTCCTCGTCGCACATGTCCGCGTCGGCGTCGATATGGACGCGCAGGCCGAGCCCTCCATGGGTCTCGACGAAGTTGAGGGCCAGGTCGCTGACCGGGCCGACCCAGACCGGTTCGAGTCCGCTCTCGTGGTCCGAGAACCGCAGGTCGTCGGAGCGGGGCAGGATGTTGACGGTCGGGCCGACGAGTTCGGGCACGCCGTCGGCCAGGCCCAGTTCCCTGGCCAGGTCCTCGGCGCGGTAGCGCCCGTGGGCGACCGCCTCGGTGACCGCGTCATGGACATCGGCCAGCAGTTCGGCGCCGGTCGTACCCGGGCGGACGGACAGCCGCAGCGGGACGATATTGGACACCATGCCGGGGATGCCGGCCGACACGGCGTCCTGGCGGGCGGCGATCGGCAGCCCGAGGACGAGGTCCTGCTCACCGCTGACCCGGTGCAGATAGGCGGCCACGGCCGAGAGCAGCAGACGGGAGATCCGGGTACCGGCCCGCTCGGCGGCGGCGTACAGGGGTTGGGCGGCCTCGGCTGACAGCTCGGAGGTGCGTCGCAGCCGCCGCGTCATGAGCGCCGGGGCGCGTTCCACCAGGCGTACGGGCTCGGGACGGTCGGCCATACGGGCCAGCCAGTAGCCGCGGTCCTCCTGGTGGCGATCCGAGGCCCGGTAGGCCATGTCGGCCTCCACCAAGCGGGAGATCCGCCAGTCGTGGGGGGCGGGAGGCCGGTCACCGGCGGTGTAGATCTCCGCCGCCCGGCGTGTGATGAGCGTGACGCCCATGCCGTCGGTGACGAGGTGGTGATAGCGCTGATACCACGTGACGTGGTCGTCGGCCAGGCGCAGCAGGGCCTGGCCGAAGAGGGGGTCCCGGGCCGGATCGGCCGGGCGATCGCGCTCGGCGTCCATCCAGTCGGCGGCGGCCCGCTCGGGATCGGGGGCACTTCGCAGGTCGATGACGGGGACGTCGAAGGGAACGGGTGCGGGCGTCTGCCGCGGTCCGCCGTCTCCGGGGCCGATACGCACATGCAGGCTCTCGGCTTCCCCGACGGCCCGCCGCACGGAGGCGGCCAGCCGGTCGAGGTCGAGGTCGCCGCGCAGGTCCAGAGCGAACACGATGTTGTAGGCGGTGCTGTCCGGGTCGATCTGCTGGGCAAGCCAGATACCGGATTGCCCACCCGTGACGGGTATGCCGGAAGCGGACGTCCGGTCAGACTCGACGTCAAACATCGTTCGAAAGGGCCTTTCCCTGGTGGTACGTACGTCGGTGAGGTGTCTCGCGGGGACCCGCCCGTCCGTCCGCGGCACTGCCGGCGGACGGACGGGACGCCGTTGGACCGGCGCTTACTTGATGGCCGCGATCAGCGGCTCGACCTCGTCGATGGCGTACGGAATCGAAAGAACGGTGTTGAAGGAGAAGGCCGCGCCGATGTCCGGGTCCTGGTACGGCACGAACAGGTCACGCTTCTCCTGGTGGACCTTCAGCTTCTTGTAGAGCGGCTCGGCCTTGATGCGGTCGTTGGCCTCGGTGCTGGAGGTGACCCAGACGAGACGGTCGACATCGAGCACGTTCAGCTTCTCGGCGCTCAGTTCCGCGACGTTCCAGCCCGGCTTCGCCAGGGTGTCCATCTCGGGCTTCAGCTTGAAACCGAGCTCGGAGAAGAAGATCGCCTTCGGGTCGGTCTTCGTGAAGCCCGAGTACTTGCCCGCCTCGAAGCTGTCGGCGACGGCGAGGGTCTTCTCGGCGAACTCCGGGTGCTTGTCACGCACGGCCTCGAAGCGCTCGTCGATGCCGGTGATCAGCTTCTCGGTGTCCGCCTCCTTGCCGAGGGACTTGCCGATCTGCCGGGTCATCACCTGCCAGGACGCCCCGTAGTCGGGCAGGCCCTTGGGCTGGGCGACGACCTTGGTGAACTTCGAGAGCGTGTCGTACTGCTCCTTCTTCATCCCCGAGTACTGCGCGATGACCAGGTCCGGCTTCAGCGCCACGATCTTCTCGATGTTGTACTCGTCACGCTCACCGACGATCTCCGGCTTCGTGGACCCCCACTTGTCCTTCGTCCAGGGCCACTTGCCGTACGGCTGCTCCTTGAACCAGTCCACCGCTCCGACAGGCTTGACACCGAGCGCCAGCACCGCGTCCTGGTCCGACAGGCCCAGGGTGACGACCCTCTTCGGCTCGGCCTCGATCGTCGTGCTGCCGTACTTGTGCTCCACCGTCACCGGGAAAGCGGCCGATGTGGTGCTCGCCTCATCCGAGGGCTTGGACTCGGCCTCGTCGGTACCGCCCCCACAGGCGGACAGTGCGAGTGCGGCGGCAGTGGCAGCGGCCACCCGGGGGACGTATCTGACGAAACGCGTCAGAATAGGGCGCGTACCAGTGGACACGGATGTTCCTTTCACGGGAATTACACGGTGCGTGCCACGCCCGTCGGCGTTCCTCGTCGAGCGTGGCGGTTGGGAAGTTCTACCGAGGAGGGTGTTCGGCGAGCGTTCTCGGGGACGCGGAGGCCCTCAGCCTCGGGGACGCGGATGCCCTCAGCGGACGGAGCCGATGCCGTCGACGACCGACCGGGACTCGCCCCGGGCGCGCTCGGGGCCGCGGTCGAGGATCGAGTCCAGGATCTCGCCGACCCTGATCGCGGTGTTGGACAGCAGGGACGACGTGATGCCGTGTGTGTGCTCGGTGCCGCCCTGGAGGTAGATGCCGCAGCGCAGTTCGGGGTCCGTCGTGATGCGGTAGTCACGCTCGACGCGGACACGACCCTGACCGTCGCGGCGGCAGCTGTCCGCGACCTCGCCGAGGAGTCCGAGGGGGTCCGCCTGGCTGTAGCCGGTGGCGAGCACCACGACGTCCGCGTCCAGCACCTCCTTCTCGCCGGTCACCAGGGAGGTGACGGTGGCGCGGACCTGGTTCCCGACCTCCTCGACGGCGGTGAGCCGGGAGATATTGAGGAAGCGCAGCCGCTCGTTGCCCAGGACCTTCTCCTGGTACGACTGCCGGTACAGGTCGTCGATCAGATCGATGTCCACGACCGAGTAGTTGGTGTTGCCGTGGTAGTCCATCAGCTTGCGCTTGATGTCGTCGGGGGCCGTGAAGTACTCGTCGACCGCCTCGGGATCGAAGATGCGGTTGGCGAAGCTGCTGTCATCGGCGGGGCTGTAGCCGTAACGGGAGAAGACGGCGCAGATCTCGGCGCCCGGGAAACGGCGGTGCAGATACGCCACGTTCTCGGCGGCACTCTGACCGGCGCCGACCACGATGAAGCGAGTGGGGTCGGCGCCCTCCAGGCTGTCCACCTTCGCGAGGAGGTCGGAGTTGTGCCAGACCCGGTCCGTCCGCTCGACACCCTCCGGCAGGAGGGGGCGCAGACCTGTGCCGATGACGAGGTTGCGGGCACGGTGGACCACCGTCTCCGTCCCGGAACGGGCCGTTACGTCGACGTACTCCACCACTCCGTCGCGTACGACGGGGGCGACGGCGATGACCTCGTGGCCGTAGGAGACCATGTCGTCGACCTTCGCCGCGGCCCACTCGAAGTAGTCATGGAACTCGACGCGGAGCGGGAAGAGGTTCTTGTGGTTGACGAAGTCGATCAGCCGGCCCTTGCTCTGCAGGTACCGCAGGAACGTGTACTCGCTGGACGGGTTGCGCAGTGTCACCAGGTCCTTGAGGAACGACACTTGCATCGTCGCGTCGTCGATCAGCATGCCGCGGTGCCAGCCGAAGCTCGGCTGGGACTCGAAGAAGTGAGCGGTGACCGCCTCCTGCCTTCCGACACTCGCGTTGTGCTCGCTCAGCGCGATCGCCATGGCCACATTGGACGGGCCGAAGCCGATTCCTATGAGGTCGTGGATCAAAGGTGTGTCGCCAGGAAGAACCTGTGACATGTCACTCCCATCGTGCGGGACAGCCGCCTGTCGGACGTGGATGAAAAGAAACGAGACGCCGAGCCCGCCGTGCACGCCGGCCAGTCGAACTTAGGTAAAGCTAACCTGACCTGGGTCGACCTGTCGACTGGACGAATCGGGCAAGCGGCAGGCCCTGACACCTAACGGGCCCCCATCCGAGGCCCGTTGCATCCTTAGGTAAGGCTTGCTTTACTTACTGCGATCATTCGCTCTTCTGAGGAGGAACCCCATGCGGGTCGTCATGTTCGGTTACCAGACCTGGGGGCACCGCACCCTGCAAGCGCTCCTGGACTCCGAACACGACGTGGTGACGGTCGTGACACACCCCAAGAGCGAGCACGCCTACGAGAAGATCTGGAGCGACTCGGTCGCCGACCTGGCCGAGGAACACGGCGTCCCGGTGATCATCCGCAACAGGCCGGACGACGAGGAGCTGCTCCAGCGGCTCAAGGAGGCCGACCCGGACATCATCGTGGCCAACAACTGGCGCACCTGGATCCCGCCGCGGATCTACGGCCTTCCCCGTTTCGGCACGCTGAACATCCACGACTCGCTCCTGCCGAAGTACGCCGGCTTCTCACCGCTGATCTGGGCCCTCATCAACGGGGAGCGGGAGGTCGGCGTCACGGCCCACATGATGGACGAGGTCCTCGACGCGGGCGACATCGTGGACCAGCGCGCGGTGCCGGTGGGGCCCACGGACACCGCCACCGACCTGTTCCACAAGACCGTCGACCTCATCGCCCCCGTCACGGTCGGCGCCCTGAACCTGATCGCCTCCGGCCAGACCGAGTTCACCAAGCAGGACCGCTCTCAGGCCAGCTTCTTCCACAAGCGGTCCGAGGCGGACATCCGGATCAACTGGGACTGGCCCGCCGACGCCCTGGAGCGTCTGATCCGCGCTCAGTCCGCGCCGTATCCGAGCGCCTTCACCTTCCACAAGGGCAAGCGTCTTGAGGTCCTGACCGCGGTCGTCTCGGAGGGGCGTTACGGAGGCACACCCGGCCGCGTCTTCTACCGCGAAGGGGACGGCGTGGTGATAGTCGCCGGAGCGGACGCGCGGACCGGCCGCAACCATGGCCTGGCCATCACCCGCGTACGGACTGAGGACGGCCAGGAGCTGCCCGCGGCCGAGTACTTCACCGCCATGGGCGGCTATCTCACCAGCCGTCCCTGACCAGGTCCTGTCCGGTACGGCAGCGACCGCGGGTGTCGGTCAGCCCACGCGTACGGCACGGGCCAGGAAGTGCTGCGGCGCGTCGTCGTAATGGGCAAGCCGCCAGCCGGCCACCTCCAGCGCGGACCGCAGGTTGGTCTCGGCCAACAGGTCGTCGGGGTCCAGGGGGCGGCCGTGCCGGGCGGCTCGTTCGGCACGGCCCGAGGGATGGAAGAGCAGGAGGGCACCGCCCGCATCGGTCACCCGGGCCCATTCGGCCAGCGCCGGGGCGGGTTCCGGAAGGTGGTTGACCAGTCCGGCGCTGAAGATGCCGTCCACCGCCCCGGCGGACAGGGGCAGGCGGCGGGCATCGGCGAGCAGCAGCGCCGCGAGGTCCCCGCGGCCGTGCCGGGCGGCGGCGTCGAGCATCGCGGGTGTGACATCCATCCCGAGGACCAGGCCCTTGTCGCCGACCGCCGCCCGCAGCGCGGGCAGCGCCCGTCCGGTGCCGCACCCCAGGTCGAGCACCGTCCGCCCCTCGTCGAGCCCCATCCGGGCGACGGCCGCCGCGTAGCGGGGTCCGTCGGCCGCGAAGCGCTCCTCCCAGGTCGCGGCCATCGGCGTGAAGAACGTACGGGTCGACGTGTGGCCGGCCCGGCCCGTCACCAGCGCGGCGAACCGCCCCAACACCTGGTCCCGGTACGGCGCGAGCGCCGCCGACTCCTCGTGCGCGTCCTCGCACAGACCGTCCGGCGCGGCAGCCGCGTCCTCGGGGAACGCCCTCGCGAAGGCGCCGACCGCGGCGGCGTCGACCTCCAGATGGAACTGAAGTCCCCACGCCGCCGCGCCCACCCGGAACGCCTGTACCGGATAACGGTCGCAGGAGGCCAACGCCACCGCCTCGGCGGGGAGATCCATGGTGTCACCATGCCAGTGCAGCACCCTCAACCGCTCCGGAACCCCGGCGAACAGCGGGTCCCCGGCGGCGGCTGACCCCATGCGCACGGGCCCCCACCCGACCTGAATTCCCGTGCCGGGCCGGGCCGTTCCCCCGGCGGCCACCGCCAGCAACTGCGCGCCCAGGCATACGCCGAGCACCGGAACCTGAGCATCAAGCGCCGCGCGCAGCAGGCCCAACTCCGCTGTACGCGTGGGGAAGCCGTAGTCGCTGTACCCGGACATCGGACCGCCGAGTACCACCAGCGCCTCGGCCCCGGACAGGTCTTCCGGCAGCGGGTCGCCGGCCCACACCCGACACACCCGCAGCCCGAGCCCGGCCGCCGCCAACGCCGAACCGATCTCGTACGGGCCTTCCTCCGCCACGTGCTGCACCACCAGAACAGCCACAGCCGGCCCCCTCCAGATCCGCGGATGCCACCCTGAACGGTGAGATCACATCGTACTCGCGGACCGGAACCGACCATCAGGGTCGCGCATGCGGAGCTGCCGGAACCCCCGGACGATCACTGCTGCCAGGCTCCCGCCGCCGCGGTCCGCACGACGTAGTCCTCGAAGGTCCGCGGCGCCCGTCCCAGCACGGTGGCGAGGTCATCCGTCGTCGCGGCGCTCGGCCCGCGTTCCATCAGGACGAACATCTCGGCGACATCGTCGGCGTCTTCCTCGCTCAAGCCCTCCTCGACCAGCGTCGCCGCGTACTCGGCGGGAGAGATCCGACGGTAGGTGAGGGACCGCCCGGACGCCCGGGAGATCAGCTCGACGGCCTCACCGAAGGTCAGCGCACGCGGTCCGGTCAGCTCGTAGACGCGTCCCGCGTGCCGGCCGGCCTCGGTCAGCACCGCGGCGGCGACATCGGCGACGTCGTCCACGTCGATGAACGGCTCGGGAACCGCGCCGGCCGGAAGCGCCAGCTCCCCGGCGACCAACGGAGCGTGGAAGACGTCCTCGTCGAAGTTCTGATCGAAGTTCGACGGCCGCAGGACGGTCCACTCCAGCGCCGAACCGCGTACGGCCTCCTCGGCCGAACGCATATCCAGCCCGAAGGTGGTGTCGCCCCAGGTGTCGGCGCCGCGCCCGGAGAGCAGGACCAGCCGCCGCACTCCGGCGGCCTCGGCCCGGGCGACGAACTCGTGCACCGGGCCCGGTACGCGCGGGGCCACCACGTAGGCGACGGAGATACCCCGCAGGGCGGCGTCCCAGCCGCCGGGGTCGGACCAGTCGAACCGGGTCCGGCTCGATCGGGAGGCGGCGCGCACCGGCGTGCCGTGCAGCCGCAACCGGGAGACGATCCGCCGACCGGTCTTGCCGGTCGCGCCGAGGACGAGAGTGGTGTCGTTGACGAGAGTGGTGTCGTTGCTCATGACACCGATTGAACACGGCCGACTTGGACGAACCCATAGGTGAGCAGCCGGATTGCCTGCGTATTCGTCCGACTTCCTCTTCGTCTAACCTCGCTGAGGTGGACGTGTTCAGTGATCTCATCCGGGGCGTGCGAGCCCACGGCTCGTTGTTCGGCAGCTCGACCCTGTCCCCGCCCTGGGCACTGCACTTCGTGGACGGCGCGCCGCTGACCCTGTGCACCGTCCTCACCGGGGCGGGCTGGATCGTGCCCGAGCACGGTCCGCCCGAGCCGCTGCGCGCCCGCGAGACGATCGTCGTACGCGGCCCCGCGACATTCACCTTCGTCGACGAGGTCGATACCCGGGCGGAACCGATCGCGTGCGGCGAGTTCTGCGCGACGCCCGAGCTGGGCGGGACGCGGCACCGGCTCGGCTGGCACGACCGCGGCGGGGACGCCGGGGACGTCCGGGATGCGACGACCCTGATCGTCGGCGCCTATCCGGTGCGCGGGGAGATCAGCCGCCGGCTGCTGGACGCGCTGCCCGTCGTGCTGCGCGTGGGCGGCGGGGGCACGGCCGACTCGGTGCTGGACCATCTCGGCGCCGAGGCCGCCATCGACGCCCCGGGCCAACAGGTAGTGCTCGACCGGCTGTTGGACTGGATGCTGGTCTGCACGCTGCGCGAGTGGTTCGACCGGCCGGGCGGCGAGCCCCCGGCCTGGTGGGCCGCCCAGCGGGACCCGGTGGTCGGCGACGCGCTGCGTCTACTGCACGCCGAACCGGCGGCACCATGGACGGTCGCCGCGCTGGCCGAGCGCACCGGGGTGTCGCGTTCGACGCTGGCCAAGCGGTTCGCCGAGCTGGTCGGCGAGCCCCCGCTGACCTATCTCACCCGCTGGCGCATGACGCTCGCGGCGGACCTCCTGGTCGACCAGGAGGCCGCGACCGTCGCGGACGTCGCCCGCGCCGTGGGTTACTCCGACCCGTTCGGGTTCAGCGCGGCGTTCAAACGGGTCCGGGGCGCCAACCCGAGCGAGTTCCGGCGCACCGCGCTCATCCCTTCCCCGGCGCCCGGGCCTTGAGCGACCGGGCCTTGAGCAGGCGGGCCTTGAGCGGGCGGGCCCGATACGCGGTCACGGTGTCCGCGCGCACGCCGCGGCCAGGCTCAGGCTCCGCTCGACCGCCTGAGGGATGTTGAGGACCGGGAACAGCACATGGCGTACGGTCCGCTCCGCGTCGATGACGAGGATCAGCCGTTTGTGCCGCGGCCGGCCCACACCGTGGAACGTGGGCAGCCGCAGGGCCGCGGCCAGATGTTGCCGCGCGTCGGAGAGCAGTGGGTACGGGACCGACTCGGCGCGGGCGAACTCGGCCTGTTCCCGGGGCAGTTGCGTACTCGTTCCGCGCAGCTCCACGCCTGCCTCCCGGAACCGGGGCCAGGCGTCGCTGAACAGCCGGTTCTCCAGCGCGCAGCCGACAGCGCCCGGGATCGGCTCGTCCCACTCGACGCCTGTGCCGGGGTAGGCGAACAGCACGGTCGCCCCCTCCGGGCTCACCACGTCCCGGTCGGTGCCGTCCGTGGCAGGCAGGACAAGCCCCTCGGGCACGCGGGTGCCCGCCAGCGCGTGCGCGCGGGCGTGCTCAGCGCCGCCCTCGGCCGCCGTGGCGACAGGAGAGCCGTCGCCGAGGACCCAGCGGTCGCCCCAGTCCTGCATGGCCACCAGCACCGGCAGCAGCGCCTGGCCGGCGTGCGTCAGCAGATACTCGTAGCGGACCGGACGTCGCTGATAGAGGTGCCGGCGCAGCACTCCCAGGGCGACGAGTCTGCCGAGCCGTTCGGTGAGGACCTTGCGGGAGAGGCCGATCTCGGTGGCGAGCGCGTCGAAGCGGACATGGCCGCGCGCGATCTCCCGTAGGACCAGAACGTTCCACCAGTCCCCCAGGACGACGGCCGCCTGGGCGATCCCGCAGGTCTCGTCAGCGTTGTGCATTCTCATCCACCCATAGTAAGTTCCCTTTCGGGACTCACTTTGTTCCCTGACGGAACTTAAATCCGTCGTCATACGGCCGCACGTGAGGAGCAGCAGGGTGACCGTTATCAGCCGGGTCGTAGGACGAGAGATCCTCGACAGCCGGGGCAACCCCACCATCGAGGTCGACGTCGAACTGTCGGACGGATCGCTCGGCCGTGCGGCCGTACCGTCCGGAGCCTCCACCGGCGCGCGCGAGGCGGTCGAACTGCGCGACGGTGATCCCGCCCGCTTCCACGGCAAAGGGGTGCGGCGCGCCGTCGACGCCGTCAATGACCGCATCACGGATGCCGTCGTCGGGCTCCACGCCGAGGACCAGGCGACGGTCGACGCGACGCTCATCGAACTGGACGGCACGGCCGACAAGTCGGTGCTCGGCGCGAACGCGGTCCTCGGTGTCTCCCTGGCCACCGCGAAGGCCGCGGCGGCGGCCCACCGCCTGCCGCTGTACCGCTACGTGGGCGGGGTCGACGCGCGCCTGCTGCCGGTGCCGATGATGAACATCATCAACGGCGGTGCCCACGCCGACAACGCGCTCGACTTCCAGGAGTTCATGATCGCCCCGATCGGCGCGGCGACCTTCGCCGAGGCCGTCCGGATGGGCTCGGAGGTCTTCCACACCCTGCGCGGTGATCTCCTCGCCTCCGGCCACAGTGTGAACGTGGGCGACGAGGGCGGCTTCGCCCCCGACCTGCGTACCGCCGACGAGGCTCTGGACTTCGTCGTACGGGCTGTCGAGCGCACCGGCTACAAGTGCGGCGCCGACATCACCATCGTCATGGACCCGGCGTCCTCGGAGTTCTACCGCGACGGCGTCTACGACTACACGGGGGAGGGCGTCCGCCGGAGCCCCGCCGAGCAGGCCGACTATCTCGCCGCACTGGTCGACCGCTACCCCGTCGCCTCCATCGAGGACCCGATGGCCGAGGACGATCACGACGGCTGGCGGCTGCTCACGACCCGGCTCGGCGACCGCTGCCAGCTCACCGGCGACGATGTCTTCTGCACCAACGAAGCCCTGTTGCGGGCGGGGATCCGCGACGGCATCGCCAACTCGGTTCTGGTGAAGGTCAATCAGATCGGCACCCTGACGGAGACCCTGGCCACCGTCGCCACCGCCCACCGCGCCGGCTACACCGTCGTCATGTCCCACCGCTCGGGCGAGACCGAGGACACCACCATCGCCGACCTCGCCGTGGCCACCGGCTGCGGCCAGATCAAGACGGGTTCGCTCTCCCGCGCCGACCGCACCGCCAAGTACAACCAACTCGTGCGCATCGAGGAGGAACTGGGCCCCCGGGCCCGCTACGCGGGACGGGAGGCGCTGGGACTTGACCGTCGGAACGGCTGAAGGCGCGCCATCGTCCGGTGGGACGAGGACGGTCAGCGGGGCCGGCCGCCGCCCGGCTCACAGGCGAGGTCCGTGAGCAGTTGGTAGGCGGCCTGGATGAATCGGCTGTGCGGGCCGGGCGCGGTGTTCGCCAGGGCGACGACGGCGACCGCCGGGTCCTGGCTGAAGCCGGTGAACGCGGTGAAGCCGCGGGTGGCACCGGAGTGGAAGTAGAGAGCGGGCGCTGGGCCCGGCCGCAGGCGCCTGGTCCAGGCGAGGCACAGTTCCGGGCCGCCGTGCGCGCGACGGCGGGCGCGGGTCACCTCGTGCAGGGCCGGATTCAGCGGGTCCCCCGGCGGTGCGGCGGTGTGCGGGGCGATCAGGCCGCGCAGATAGCGCAACAGGTCCCGGGCGCTGGAGCGCAGGGCGCCGGCGGCGGGCATCGCGGGGATGAGGAAGGGCGGTCGCGGGCGGCCGTGCCAGTGGCCGGTGGCCTGGGGTTCGGCGGCGTCGGCGGTGGTGTCGGTCAGGGCCAGCGGCTCCAGCACATGTGCGCGAAGCAGCGCGCCGAAGCTGGTGTCGGCCTGCTCGGTGAGCAGACCGCCGAGCAGGCCGACACCGAAGTTGGAGTAGCGCACCCGGGTGCCGGGGGTATGCCGCAGCCGGCTGACGGCGAGGGAGTCCAGCAGCGCGTCCGGCGGGAAAGCCTGATACGGGTTCGTCGTCCACGAGGGCAGTGCGGTCCGCAGGAGCCCCGGGGGGAGCCGTGGCAGTCCGGAGGTGTGGGTCGCCAGATGTTCCAGGGTGATGTCCGCGGCCCTGGGGCTGCGTGGCAGCGACCGGAGCGGGATCCGGGCGCTGAGTGGCTCGTCGAGCCGTACCGCGCCCCGTACCGCCAGGTCGGCGAGGAGCAGCGAGGTGAACGTCTTGGTGACCGAACCGAGTTCGAAGCGGGTCCGGTCGGTGACGGGGACCGTTCCGGTGCGGTCGGTGAATCCCCGGCAGAGCGTGGCGGATTCACCGGCCGCGTACGCCGCGACCACCAGCCCCGCCCGGTCGCCCAGGACGTTCGCGACCGGTTCCAGACGCCCGGGCGGCAGCCGGGCGGGGTCAGGCGCGGGCGGCATCGTCGTAGCGGGACGACGCCAGGGTCCCGGCGACGGTCACCACAACGGCCGTGTGGCGGTGATCCCGGAACGCGTTGTCAGGGTTCTCGTCCACCGGCTGCCCGTCGCGGGGCACCAGACCGTCCGGACGCTGGGCCGCGGCAAGCCGCTCCCAGACTCCTGGCACACGTCCCGGCCGAGGTAGGCAGCCGTCGACGATGAGCAGTTCGGCGACGAGGTCCCACTCCTGGATCTCCAGCCAGATATCCATCCAGACCGGCAGCCAAGCGGCCAGATAGTCGCCCACCCGGGACGGCAGACCGTCCGGTCGCGCTCCCCAGTCGGTGACATGGAAGACGGTGTGCGTCATGCAGTAGGCCGTCATCCAGTCGATCATCCATGGCTCAGGGGTGTGCCCCAGCCATGTGGCGTCGAGCAGCGCGGGCCAGTCGGCACGGCGACCCACCCCGGAGATCCTGGCCGCGTTCGCCACCGCCAGCCGACGGTTGGGCAGCAGCTCCGCGCCGCGCTGCGACACAAGGCCGCTGAGGTGTGCGATGAGCGTCTCCAGCCGGTCGTGCCGGTGGCCACCGCGCGCGAAGTGGGTGTACAGCTCCATCGGATCCGTCAGCATCGGATACCGCAATTGCCGCTCATAGAGGAGATCGCCGGAGCCCAACTGCTTCCACGAGAAGTCGAGCAGCTCCCGGGCCGCCCGCCGGCCGTCCGACGAGGCCATGCCTTCGCGCAGCACCAGAGACGCGGCCAGCGCCGATTCCCCGAGGGGTTTGTAGACGCTGTCGGGATCGGCGAGTTCGGCCGTCGTGTCCGGCGGCACCGCGGCGCGGCCGAGATTGTCGTGCAGCCATCCCAGTGCGCGAGCGGCCATCAGATGCGCGACCTGCCGGGCGGGCACCGGCGCTCCGGTCGATGTCGTACTCATGTGCCGTGCTCCTTCCGCTCCTGGCCCCCGGCGATGAGCAGCCGTGCGATCGCCGTGTTGACCAAGGTCCTGACACCGGTCGCTCCGCACAGCTCCAGATGTGTCACCACGGCGGCGATGTCCATGCCCGGCACGGCGACCGCGCTCGGGGCGAGTGCGACCCAGCGGGCGAGCCGCGCGGCCGTGGGGTAGTCGCGGCGCAGCATCGAGCGGGTGAGCCCCCGGTTCAGATCGAGCGTCCGGCGGGCGGCCTGCTCGGACACCGGCCCCGCCAGGTCGGGCAGCGCGAGCGGTGACAGCCGCGCCATCCACCGCGCCCAGGTACACCAGTCACCGTCGGTCTCCGCCGCCGAGAGGTCATGCGCGTCCGGTACGGCGGCGCCCGTCCCGTCGAAGCGGGCGAGCAGGGCGGCTGTCGCCCGGCCGAGACGGATGGCCTCCGGCGGATCGTCGGGGGACGGCGGAAAGACGCGCAGCGCCTCGGCCACCACCTGCCGGTCCGCGGGCCCGAAGGGTATTCCGGTGAGCAGTGCGGGTGCGAAGACATCAGGCCCCAGCACCCGCACCGCGGCCAACGCCGCTTGCGTGTCCGCCGCTCGCGCGACATGAACAGCCAGGCCCGGCGGATTCCTCACGTTCCGCAAAGCGTCCAGAACGTGTCCGGCCAGACTGTCCACGGCCGCCGCATAGTCAGCCGGCGGGGCGAAGCCCGCGTGCGACATCGGCAACCCACCTTTCTCTGTGAACCGTCGGAGATACTTCCGGCACCCAGGGTCTACTTCTCGCGAGGCTCCGTCGGCTCCTTGGGCGACAGCAGAATCAGGGCCAGGAGGATCGCACCGGCCTCCGGCGCGAACACCGGCGCGCCACTGACCGATGCCTCCGCTTCGGCGATCAGCGAGTTCACCGCGGCACGCTCCGCCGATCCGGCGAGCACCCCTCGGGTGCGAGTGACGGTCTGTACGGACATCTTTCCTCCAACCTGACGGCCGCCCGATCCCGGGCGGCCCCGGCGACGTTGCGCGGCGACTACCGCCAACGAACGGGCTGCCACACGCAACGAGCGCCCGTTACAGGTCAGTTGCCCACGTACCTTCCGCTTCACGACAGACCTCACCGTTTTCACTCCTTTCAGCGAGCGCGCGGAGGCGGCGGGGCGTGGCCCCGGCCGTCGGCCGGGCGCCGTGCACCGGGCCCGGCTCGGCGGGTGCGGCGATGCGCAGCGACTCCACCAACTCGCGGTAGAGCGCGTCCGATTCCAGGAGTTCCTCGTGCCGGCCCTGTGTACGGACACGGCCGCCTTCCATGACGACGATGGTGTCGGCGTCGAGCACGGTCGACAGGCGGTGGGCGATCGTCACCACGGCGCCGGTGGTCGCGCGCGAGCGGATGCACTCGTGCACAGCCGCCTCCGTCAGTCCGTCCAGCTGGGCGGTGGCCTCGTCGAGAAGCAGCACGTCGGGGGTGGCGAGCAGAGCGCGGGCCAGGGCGATGCGCTGCCGCTCGCCGCCGGAGACGCCGACCGAGGACAGGGGTGTGTCGAGGCCGTTGTCGAGTGCGTCGATCTTGTCGGCGAGCCGTACGTCCCGCAGCGCCCGCCGGAGTTGGTCCGTGGTGGCGTCGGGGCGGGCGAGCAGGAGGTTGTCGCGGATGGTTCCGGGGACGATCGGTGTGTCCTGTTCGACATAGGCGAGGCGGGCACGGATGCCGGCATGGGTGTACTCGCGATACGGGCGGCCGTCCAGGAACAGCTCACCGCGCATCGGCTCAAGGAATCGCAGGACGAGGGCGAGCAGGGTGGTCTTGCCGGCGCCCGACGGACCGACGATGGCGGTGTGACCGCGGCGCGGGATCGTGAGGTCGATGTCCTGTACGGCGGGCACCCGGCCCGGGCCGTAGGCCGCGGTGACCTTGCTGAGGCGCAGTACAGGCGTCCCGTCCAAGCTCTCGGCGGTGCGGACGGGCGTCCCGTCCGGGCTCTCGGCAGCGCGTGCGCGGTCGCCGGCGATGGGGCTCGTGATGTCCTCGGTGGGCAGCTCATCGGCCTGTCGGATGCGTTCGGCCGCGGCGATGCCGGCCTGCAACTTGGTGATGTTCTCGCTGACTTCGGTGACGGGCTCCATCAGAGCGAACGCGTAGAGCAGGAAGGCGATCAGGCTTGAGACCTCCAGCCGGCCCTCGCCCACGCGCCAGGCCCCCACGCCGAGGATCGCGATGATGGCCAGCTGGATGCCGGACCACGCGGTCGTCCAGGCCAGTGCCTCGCGGCGAACCACCCGGGTGCCGTGCTCGGCGGAGGCGCGCGCGTCGGTCATGATCCGCTCCTCCATGCGGCGCTCGGCGTGGTTGACCTTCACGGTCCGTATCGCGCGCAGCGTGCCTTCCAGTACGCCGCCGAGCCGCCCCACATGCTCCTGGGCCTGCTGCTGCGCCTGCGCGATCCCGGGCATCAGCAGCCCGAAGGCCGCGCCGGTGAGCGCCACGGCGACCAGCGTGGTGGCGAGCAGCACCGGGTCGAGGAAGCCCATCAGGACGAGGCTGCCCACGAGCATGACCGTCCCGTTGATCAGGCCGATCAGCGATTCCGAGGCGGCCTCGCGCAGCAGCACGGTGTCGGAGGTGACACGGGTGACGAGCTCGCCGGTCGGGCGCGAGGTGACGGCGGGCACGGTGGCCCGCAGGAAGCGGCGTACCAGCGACTCCCTGGCCTCAAGCACCACACGCTCACCCAGCGTTCCGAGCAGGGTCCACTGCCGGAACGACACCGCACCACCGACGACGAGCAGTACGAGGAGCGTCGCCACCGGGCCCGCCAGCGATGTCGAGCCGCCGAGCGCGTCAAGGACCTGCTTGGTGACCATGGGCGTGGCGAGGCCGAGACCGGACACGAGCAGAGCCAGGCACAGGCCATGGATCAGGGTGCGCCGATGGGGGCGGGCGAACGACCACAGGATGCGCAGGCGGGGGGCGGCATTCCGGACACGGGGCAAGGAGGGGGCGGAGGTGGACATACCCACAGTGGAACATCGATGTTTCAAAATGGTCAAGCGAGTTTCGATTCGGCATGCGGCACAGCTGGGGGCATTACCGTGTGCGCATGGGGTCCGACCGCACAGCCACGCAAGAGAGCACCACCCGCGCCCGCACCCGGCGCGCGATCCTTGACGCCGCCGTCGCCCGGCTCTCCGCCGACCACGCGGCCTCCCTGGCCGACGTCGCGGAGGCGGCCGGGGTCGGGCGCACCACCGTCCACCGCTACTTCCGCGAACGGTCCGACCTGCTCGCCGCCATCGGCACGGACGTACGCGAGCGGGTCGAGGCGGCGACCGCCCGCGCCCGGCTCGACGACGGCCCGGCCCCGGAGGCCCTGGACCGGCTGTGCCTGGAGTACTTCGAACTCGGCGACCGGCTGATGCTGCTCGATGACGTGCCGCAGTTCTGGGCCTGGTCCGGTTTGGACGAGGAAGAAGAAACCCCGTCCGACCGCGCCCTGCTCGCCCTCGTCCGGCGCGGTCAACAGGACGGCACGCTCGACCCCGACGTCGACAGCACATGGCTGCAGAACGTCCTGTGGGCCCTGCTCTACGCGGCCTGGGAGCAGACCCGCGAACAGAACACCCCCCAGCACACCGCGCTTTCCCTCTGTCTGCGCACGCTCAGGAAGGCCACCGCCGCCTAGGGCGTGTTGCGCCGGCGGAGGGCGCGCGTGGCGATCCGTGGTGTCAGCAGGGTCTCGGGGCGGCGGTTGAGTGAGAGCACCGCGAAGAACGCTTCGGCGACGACGGGGTCGGTGTTGGCCGCGGCCAACACCCGGGCCAGGTAGTCCTGCTGCGCTCTCCCGAGCCGGCCCGGCCGCGGTCCGTCCGTGTCCGGATACCGGCGGTCCTCACCCGTGGCGATCATCCAGGCCGGCCTGGCGCACTTCGCCACCGCTCGCTGCGTCTGTCGTGTCCGGGCGGCGATGTCCGCGGGCTCACGTCCGGCGATCCGGCCGGCGACGACCTGGGCCTGCACGGCCGCGACCGTCATTCCATGCCCGTAGACGGGGTTGAACCGGCACAGAGCGTCTCCGACCACCAGCAGCCCGCGCGGCCACCGTCCCACGCGCTCGAAGTGCGTCCACTCATTCGCCGTCGCCCGGAAGGCGACCGCGTCCGACAGCGGCACCGCGCCCTTCAGCGCCTGCGACAGCTCAGCCGAACGCAGCGACGCGGCGAACGCGAGCCAGTCCTCCTCGCCGGTGGGTGGCTGGTGTTCGCCTTGTCCGATGAGTGTGACCAGCCACCGGCCGTCGTCGACCGGCAGGATCACACCGCCGCGCGGCACGTCCGGATTGCCCTGGACATACATGGCCTTCCAGGGGCCCGCGTCGGCCGGGCGCCGGTAGTAGCGGGAAGAGTAGCCAACACGCGCGTCGAGCCGCTCGGTCACCGGCACGGGGAGGCCCAACTCGCCGAGCCAGCCCGCGGCACGGGAACCGCGACCGGCGGCAACGACCACCAGCCCCGCCTCCACGGTGAACTCCGCCCCGTCCGCGCCCCGTTCACGCAGCCTGACGCCTACCACCGCCCCTCCGGCCCGCGCCGGAAGAAGCCCGGTCACCTCGTGACGGTCCAGCACGGTCACCGAGGACCCGTCCGCGACGACCCCGCGGCGCAGGGCCGACTCCAGGAGTTCGCGTGAGACGGACAGGTAGTCCGTTCCCCGCACACCGGTGAACCACTCCGCGGCCGAGAGCCACCGCATCTGTTCAGGGGCGCCGACAACGACGCCCCCGTTGGCTTCGAGGCCGGTGACGACATCCGGCAGAAGGTCTTCCAGCGCCGCCATGCCACGCGACCACAGGATGTGCACATGCCTGGATTGCGGGACACCGGGCCGGAACACCGGTGGCCCGTCCGGGAGCGTGTCCCGCTCGATCAGCGTGACGCGCTCGAAACGCCTGCCCAGCACATCGGCGGTGAGCAGCCCGGACAACCCGGCCCCCACCACCACCGCGTGACCCGTCACATCCTCCGTCACCACGCATCACTTCCACCGGCGACCTCGCTCCGTATCCTCTCGCACACGCCACGTGAGCAACAGTGCGCACGAGTCAGCGGCGTACCGGTGCGACCTCGACGTTCACGCGCCCCCGATCCGTAAGGGATCAGCAGTCCGAGCGCAAGAAGTTTACTTGTCAACGCAGTTGGGGCGCAGCAACACGAAAACCGCTCGCAGGCATCTTGTGAAGCCCGGCACGACGGTCCTAAGGTCCACCTCACCCCCACGACGTCCGCTCCACCGGGCGTCAGCCCCACCGGCGTTCGTCCTCCCCAAGAGAATCGAGCCTTAGATGTCGTGGACCTCACTGACCGCAGCCGCCGTCGGGCTGGGTCTGAGTCTCAGCCTGCTCAGCGGCGGCGGCACCGCCCTCGCCGCGCCGCCCGGAAGTCCCGGTGGACCCACCGGCCCCGTCGTCACCCGCGCCGCCCTCGACCCCGCGCTCGTCGCGGGCCGGGGCGCCCACGTCGGCTTCGCCGAGCAGGAGGCGGAGAACGCCGCGACGAACGGCGCGGTCATCGGGCCGGACCGGGCCGCGTACACCCTGCCCTCCGAGGCCTCCGGCCGTACGGCGGTGAAGCTGACGCCAAAGCAGTACGTCGAGTTCACCCTGCCAAGCGCCGCCGACGCGATCACCGTGCGGTACAGCATTCCGGACGCGCCCGGGGGCGGCGGCATCACCGCGCCCCTCGATGTCACCGTCAACGGCAAGGACCGTAAGACGATGACGCTCACCTCGCAATACGCGTGGCTCTACAACCAGTACCCCTTCTCGAACGACCCCGGCGCCGACCTGCTCCACCCGGACTGGTGGATCACCGAGTGCGCCTGTGTGCCCGCCGCTACGACCCCCGCGCCGGTCATCACGAAGCCGTTCCGGCCGAGCCACTTCTACGACGAGCAGCGCCTGAAGCTCGGCAGGACGTACCGGGCCGGTGACAAGATACGGCTGACGGTCCCGGCGGGCAGCAAGGCCGACTGGACGGTCGTGGATCTGCTCGACTCGGAGCTCGTCGGCGCGCCCCGCGTCCGGCTCACCGCCGCGAACGTGCTGCGGTTCGGCGCCGATCCCCTCGGCCGGCGGGATTCGGCGGACGCCTTCGACAGGGCGATCGCCTTCGCGAAGCGGAAACACCTCACGGTGTACATCCCGCCGGGCACCTACCAGGTGAACCGTCACATCATCGTGGACGACATCACGATCGAGGGCGCCGGCAACTGGCACACGGTCGTCAAGGGCCGCCAGATCACCCTCGACGAACCCGCGCCGGACGGCTCGGTCCACACGGGCGTCGGCTTCTACGGCAAGGACGCGGCCGACGGCGGAAGCCGGAACGTCCATCTGTCGGGCTTCGCGATCGAGGGCGACGTACGCGAACGGGTCGACACCGACCAGGTGAACGGTGTCGGCGGCGCGATGAGCGACTCGACGATCACGGGTCTGCACATCCGGCACACCAAGGTCGGTCTCTGGTTCGACGGACCGATGTCGAACGTCCGGGTCTCGGACAACATCGTCGTCGACCAGATCGCCGACGCCCTCAACTTCCACACCGGCGTGACGAATTCGGTCGTGTCCGGGAACTTCGTGCGCAACACCGGTGACGACGGCCTCGCGATGTGGTCGGAGAAGACCGCCAACGCGGGGAACACGTTCACGCGCAACACCGTGCAGTCACCGGTTCTGGCCAACGGCATCGCGGTCTACGGCGGCACGGACAACACGGTCTCGGCCAATCTCGTCGCCGACCCGGTCCGGGAGGGCAGCGCGCTGCACGCGGGGTCCCGCTTCGGCGCCGAGCCGTTCACCGGGGCGCTGCGCTTCACCGACAACACCACGGTCCGCGCCGGGACATACGAGCTGAACTGGAACATCGGGCTGGGTGCCATCTGGCTCTACGCGCTCGACAAGGACATCGACGCGGACATCCGGGTGACCGGCGACCACTACCTCGACAGCACCTACAACGCGATCATGCTGGTCAGCGACTACGCGGTGAAGGACCTGTACGCGATCGACCGTGTCCGCTTCAAGGACGTCAGGATCGACGGGACGGGTACGTCGGCGGTCAGCGCCCGGGTCAAGGGGTCAGCGTCCTTCGAGAACGTGGATGCGCGGAATGTGGGCGCCGTCGGTGTCAACAACTGCGGCTCCTTCAACTTCCCGCCCTCCGGTTCGGAGTTCGCGCTCAACGACCTCGGCGGCAACGACGGGGGCCGGGGCACGGAGTCATGGCTCGCGCCGTGGCTGCTGCCGAACACGATCACCTGCGACGACCGTCCGCCGGTGGTGGCCCCTCCGGCCCCGTCCACCTGGTGACCCCGGCCACCTGGTGACCTTATCCACCTGGTGACCCCGGCCGACTGTTGACTCCTGGCCTGAGTTCCCCCTCATGGTGTGGCCCCGCGCGGCGTCCTCCGCGCGGGGCCACGGTCATGGGCGGCCCGTCAGGGTGCGGGTCAGGGGGTGATACGCAACGCGTCCACCATCCCCACGGACGTACTGCGGTTCACGATCCTGATCGTGTGCGAGCCACCGGCGAGCCCCTGTTTCTGCCACACGACCTGCTGTACCTGTCTCGCACCGTCGGCTCTGAGATTCACCGTGGCCTGGAAGACGTTGTCGAGATAGACGTCGACCGTCCCCATGTCGCCGTTGCGTTCGGACAGATACTGGATCCCGGTGCCGGTGAAGGTGTACGACGCGACCGCGTCCACCGTGGTGCTGTGGTGGGTATCGTCGTTGAAGTCGCCGTAACCGCGGCTGTTCGTGAGATACCAGTTGCTGTCGTACGTCAGCGCGGTGTTGTTCACCATCGGGTCGGAGGTCGCGTTCGACCCCAGTGTGGAGCTGGTGCCGGCCAGGGACTTCATGCCCTGGTTCGCGGTGCCGGTGAGCTGCGTCTGAGTGTAGGAGCTGAGCGGTTTGGCGGTCCGCTCGACGACGTACACCTGGTTCGCCCCGGTGCTGAAGGTGATCTCGGCGCCGCTGGACGTCGTCACGATGGCGTTGTCGGACGTCCTGCGGACCCTCACCTCCTGGGTCCCCCACGGATTGACGACGCGGGCCGCGTTGCCGAACTGGCTCTTCAGTCCGACGTACTTGACCTCGCCGGCCTCCCTCTCCGAACTGACCATGAATCCGCCCTTGGCCAGCAGACTGAACTTGCCGACGAAGGTGGAATCGGTGGGCACGGCGGGAAAGACCCGGATCTTGTCGTTGTACGACTGGAGCAGCGACTCGTTCGTCGCGGCCAGATGTACGCCGAGATACTCGAAGACGCCGTTGGTGTTGCTGGTCATGCCGTTCGGATAGTTCTGGTACTTCTGCAGCATGGTCTTCAGACCCTGGAGCGTCTGATTTCCGAGCCCGAGTCTGGCTGCCTGGATGGCGTCGTTGGCCCATACGTTTCCGTACGGGAACGGCCTGCGGTTCCAGGTGTTGATCGCCTTCTGCTGGTCGGGATAGCCGATACCGGTGAGGTCGTACGGCCAGATCAGTTCGGCCGCGACATTCTCGTTGTTACGCGTCTGCGCGATCGGCGGTGTGTGCGGCAGATAGGTGTTCGCGTTCGTGTCGGAGGGATAGGCGATCAGGTTGTTCAGGACGTTCTGCCACTGCGGTCGCAGTGAGGCGTCCAGGCCGAGCTGTTCGCTCGCCTTGATGGCGAGCGGGAACAGGGTGCGTACGGCCGCCAGGTCGGTGATCGCGTTCGGCACGTTCCAGTACGTCTCGTGCGCGTGGGACGTGGCCACGTAGTACGTGCCGGTCGAGCTGTTGAACGACAGCTTCGCCTGGTAGAACTTGGCGACCTCGCGCATGAACGGATAGGCCGTGTTCCGCAGGTATTCGGTGTCGTTCGTGTACGCGTACTGGAGGTACATGTTGTACGCGGCCTCGGTGCCGGTCGACCATATGTTGTTGGTGAAGTCGCTGTTGACCGTGCCGCGCGCGTTACCGTCCCAGCCCATCGTCTCCGGCACCCAGATGCCGTCCACGTTGTACCGGGTCCGGGTGTACGCCTTCAGCGCGTCGAAATTGCGGCTGTAGAGCTTGTTGAATCCGGCCATGAGATCGGCGTGGTTGGAGGCCAGGAACGAGTTGTAGATGTCCCGTTGATTCCAGTACCAGTACGCGTTGCTCCATTTCGTGGCGTCCCCGGTGGCCCGGAAGACGCCGTTGATGAAGTGGGCGGGATAGTTTCCGTATCCGGCCGCCGCGATCATATAGGTGGAGAGGTAGTAGACGTTCTCCATGTAGTCCGCTTCACGGGACCCGTTGGAGTACTGGACGAACGACTTCTGCCAGAACGCGTGCCACCAGTTGAGATAGCTGTTGTTGGTGCTGGTGTACCCGGCGGCCTTGACCTCCGCGAGCGCGCGCTTGGCCTCGGCGACCGAGTTGTGGCTCGGGGCGTTGAGACGGCTGCTCGCGGTGAACCAGATGGTGTAGCTGGAGTCCGGTGTGATCGAGAGCCGCACCTTACGGCCGTCGATGACGCGCGCGGTGTACGCGGCGCCCTCCACGGTCGCGCCGAGTGTGTAGCCGAAGTTCTGCGGGTCCGCCTGGCCCCGGCTGAGTCCCGCGCCGGTGGAGTCCGCGTACGTGGACACCGTCCGCCAGGTGTCGATGTTCGGCACATCACCGCTGTTGCCGAGCCCGGCGACGTCCCAGAGGCTCAGATCCAGATTGATCGCGGAGACCCCTGAGCGGGTGTCCTCGACATGGATGCCCATGACCTCCGAGTTGGGCTTGCCCATCACCGTCACGGTGCGGTTGTTGTCGTACGTGGTGGTGAGGGTGCCGTCGTAGAGGGAGAGGCGCTGTTGGAAGGTGGAGTAGCCACTGTCCATCGCCGGGGTGGTGGACAGATTGAGCAGCCCGGCGCCGAAGGCGGTCTGCTGCGAGGTGTCCACACCGGACACCTGCATGTTGAAGCCGTTGTTCTGCCAGGCCATCGCGCCGGTACGGCCGTTGCCGACCGTGAGACCGTGCTTGGGCTCGGTGGTCGGCCGGTTGTAGACGATGTCGTGCTTGGACAGGTACTTCGCGTAGTCCACGTTCAGCGCGCCGGTCGAGGAGTTGAAGGCGGCGTCGGTGGGTGAGGCCACGGCCGGTGAGCCGCCCGACAGGCCGCTCACGACGCAGACGAGGACGAGGAGCGCACCCAGCAGGCGCCCGGCGCGTGTGCTCGTGTGTGTTCTCCCGCGTGCGCTCGTGCGTGTGTTCGCGCGTGTGCTCGTGCGTCTCGTATGTGCGGCCGGTCCCGCTGGTCGGTCGATTCTCGCGGTGGTCACTGTGCATCACTCCCACGGGCGGTCATGGAGCCGGGACGGCTGATGCCGGGCCCGGTGAAGGTGTAGCTGTCGAGGTCGAGAATGGCGCCGGAGCCACCGGTGAAGACCACGAAGAGATCACGCGGCTGCTCCACGGCGTTCGTGACGTCCACGTTCACCTCGGTGTACGTCTCCCAGCCGCCGGTGTTGGGCACGGTCACCCGCCCGACCACGGGGCCGGTCACGGAGTCGTACCGGAAGGTCGCCACGTTCCCCGCCTTGTCGGAGGAGACGCGGGCCCTGATGCCGGTGACGCCCTTGAGGCTCACCGGGTGGTACTTGACCCACTCGTTGTTCTGTACGTCGCCCAGGCGTTTGCCGCCCTCGGCCCCGGCGGCCGTGATGATCTGGGGTCCGGAGAGTTGCGCGAAGTGCTCCGCCTGCCACTTCTTGGGCCAGAGGCTGAGCTCCTTCTCCCCCGTCAGCGGTACGGTGCCGCTGGCGCCTCTGTCCGTGTAGCCGGCCCGCACCACATAGAACTGCGTGGCGTCCAAGCCCGAGTGGATCGGTCCGGTGTTGAAGGTCGTGGAGCATCCGGTGCCTTCGGCGACCTCGTGCGCGTGCTCCTGGTGGCCCAGGGCGATCCGTACGATCACCTTCGAGCAGTCGATCGGGCCGGCCGTGCCGTCTTCGGGGTCGGTCGCCGACGCGGTGACGGTGACATTCTCGTTCCACTCGAACGCGCCGCCCGCCGGTGGCTGCGAGATCGTCAGCGTGGGGCGAGTGTTGCCGACCACGATCGGGATCGTCGCGGTGCCGGTGCGGCCGGTGCCGTCGCTGACCGTGAGTCTCGCCTGGAAGCTGCCGTTCGACGGATAGGTGAAGGACGGGTTGGCGGCGGTGGAATCGGTGCTGCCGTTGTCGGTGAAGTCCCACGCGTAGCTGAGCGGGTTGTTGTCCGGGTCGCTGCTGCCCGCGCTGGAGAACGTCACGGCCAGCGGCGCGAGTCCGTTGTCCTTGTTCACGGAGACCTTGGCGAGAGGCGACCGGCCGCCCTGCACATAGTTGATCTTGTAGAGACCGGCGTCCTCGGCGCCCGAGAAGTAGCCGCTGCCGTATTCGAGGAGATACAGCGAGCCGTCGGGCCCGAACTCCATGTCGATCGGGTGGACGAACTTCATACCGTCCAGGACCGGCTCGATCGCCGTCGGCGTACCGGTGGACGCGTTGCCGTCGCTGAACTGCACTTCCTTGATCCAGTTACGGCAGTACTCGGAGATCAGCAGCTTGTTGTCGTAGTACTGGGGCCACTTGACGTCGGAGTTGAGATTCGCGTCGTAGTGGTAGACCTCGGTGTGGTTGGGCGAACCGCAGCCGCCGGGGTTGTCGAGCTGCGGCCACTCCTTGCTCCCGCCGTGCTGCTCCCACACCAACGACGGCTTGGTGGGCGGCAGTTGCTGGATGCCGGTGTTACGCGGAGAGTTGTTGACCGGGCCGGTGCCGCCGCCGCAGGGGAACCAGCCGCGCGGCTGGTTGGCCGCGAAGTCCCAGTCGTTGTACGCCACGTTGGGTCCGCCGCAGTACGGCCAGCCGTAGTTGCCGGGGCCGGTCGCCCGGTTGAACTCGTCGTACGCCGCCGGGCCGCGCGCGGGGATGGTCGCTCCGGCGTCGGGGCCGACCTCGCCCCAGTACAGGGTGTTGTTCGCCTTCTTGTCGACCCAGACGCGGTACGGGTTGCGCACGCCCATCACATAGACCTCGGGACGGGTGCCCGCCGCGCCCTTGGCGAAGAGGTTGCCGTCGGGGACGGTGTACGTGCCGTTGTCCTCCGGGTGGATACGGTTGATCTTGCCGCGCAGATCGTTCGCGTTGCCCGAGGTGCGCTGGGCGTCGAACTGCGCGTGCCGCGAAGGGCGTTCGTCGATCGGTGCCATGCCCTGCGCGTCGCCGCCGGAGTTGGTGTTGTCGCCGACCGCGAAGTAGAGGTTGCCAGCCGTGTCCCAGGACATGGAGCCCGCCGAGTGGCAGCACATCTCACGTTCGGTCGGCCACTCGATGATCATGTCTTCACTGGACGGGGCGATGGTGTGGGTGGACTGGCTGAAGGTGAACCGGGATATGCGGTTCACCAGCGGGGTGCTCTTGGGCGAGTAGAACAGCATCACCCAGCCGGTGGTGGCGAACTTCGGGTGCAGGGTGATGCCGATCAGCCCGTCCTCGAACCGGGCGTCCAGGGGGATGGTCAGCGCGACCGTCGTCGACTTGGTGACGGGGTTGTAGAGGCGGACCTGGCCGCCGGCGGCGCTTGTGCCGCGGTTGATGTAGAGGACCTTGCCGTCGGGCAGTACGGCGAGCTCGATCGGCTCGCCCATGCCGAGCCCGCCGTCGAGCTTGACCCGCTCGAAGCCGCTGGTGGGCGGCGGGGCCGCGGCTTCACGGTCGGTGGTCGTCGCGGAGGTGGCCGCGGGTCTCTCACCGGCCTCCGGGTCGGCCGCCACGGCACTGGGGGCGAGCAGGAGCGCGGTCAGGGTTAACAGGGCGGTCAGGCAGGCGACAGCGCGCGACAACACGGAACCTCCAGGGGCCGATCGCGGGGTGGGGGGCGCCCGGCGGCCCGGGGCGCGACAGGTGTGCTGTCACGCCCCAGGTCGTCCGGGCGGGCCGATCGAGTGGTGACTGGTTACTGACTGGTGCCGTACACGGCCAGGTCCCAGAGGGAGTAGCCGTACTGCGTCGCGCGTGTGGTGCCCTGGACCCGTACGTACCGCCCGGTGCCGCTCACGGCGATCTCGTCGAGACCCCCGTCGCCCGCCGTGACCGTACTGACGGTGCGCCAGGTGACGTTGTCCGTCGACGTCTGGACCGTGTACGCCGTGGCGTGCGCGGTCTCCCAGTTGAGCCGGACCCGCTGGAGCGTATGGACGCCGCCGAGGTCGACGGTGATCGACTGCGGGTCGGAGTACGCGCTGCCCCAGCGGGTGGCGGGGTCGCCGTCCACCGCGTTGGCGCCCACGTGCGTGCTGCCGGGCTCGACGCTGGTGACCGTGACGGGCTTGCCCCGCGCCAGATCGGTGGCCGGCGCGCCGTCCTGCTTGATACGGACGTCGCGGTAGTTGATGTCCAGGCCCGCGCCGTCGTTCTGGAGACCTATGTGACCGAGGGCGATGTCACGGTTGCTGGTGTAGTCGTTGATCTTGACGCCGTTGAGCCGGATCTCGACGTGCCGGCCGTGCACCGCGATCTCGTAACTGTTCCAGGTCCCGGGCGGGTTGAGCGCCGCCGCCCGCGCCGCCGTGTCGGGAGCCTGGAAGCTGTAGACGCTCCCGGTGGTACGGGTCGGGTCGCCGTCGGACGCGTCGATCTGGATCTCGTGGCCGAGGTCGACCGGCTTCCAGGGGTCGCCCTGCGGGTCGGGGAAGCCGATGAAGACACCGCCGTTGTCGTCGCCCGGCATCATCCAGTCGGCCTTGAGCGAGTAGTTGGCGAAGGGGGTCACCGGATACCAGAGCAAGCCCATGCCACCGACCGAGGAGAGCGTGCCGTCGGCGAGGCTGAAACTGCCCGCGCCCGCCTGCCGCCACTTGTCCAGACTGGCCTGGCTGCCGTCGAACAGCGGCGTGTAGCCGGTCTCCGGACGGCAGTCGGCGGCCTTGGCACGAGCCGCGGTCTGGATGCCGCCGAGGAGCATGGTGGTGAAGGCGGGGTCCGCGTACGACTCCTCGGTGTGGCCGAGCCCGGTGTACCAGGACCGTCCGCCCCGGTAGTCCTGGCACCAGGTGATCGGATGATCACCCATGGTGCCTCCGGAGTACGACGTCTCGTCCAGGCTCGCGAGCACCTTCACCGCCGAGCGCGGATTGGCGCGGTAGTTGTACCACTCGTCGGTGCGGGTCCAGCGCTGCGGCAGATGCGAGGTGGAGACGGACGCGCGGTCCTCGACCTTGACGGTGGCCCGCTGGGTGGCGGGGTGTGAGGCGAAGTACGCGCCGACGAGCCCGCCGTACCAGGGCCAGTCGTACTCGGTGTCGGCCGCGGCGTGCACGCCGACGTAACCGCCGCCGTTCGCGACGTACGACTCGAAGGCGGTCTGCTGCGCGGGGTTCAGTACGTCGCCGGTGGTGGAGAGCCAGATCACCGCCTGGTACTGCGCCAGGTTGGCGGCGGTGAACGCACCCGCGTCCTCCGTGGCGGTGACGGTGAACCCGTTGGCCGCGCCGAGCTTCTGGACGGCGGCGATTCCGGCCGGGATGGCCGAGTGCCGGAATCCGGCGGTCTTGGAGAAGACCAGGACCTTGGCGAGGGGCGCGGCCGGGCCGGCGGCCGAGGCGGGTGCCGCCTCGGCCACTGGGGCCCCTGATACGGCGACGAGCGACATCGCCGCCAGAACGAGCGCGATCAGGGCACGGGACACAGTGCGCACTATCCGGTCCTCTCTCGGGGCGCGCGAGGGCGCTGGCTGAGCGAAGCGGTGATCTACGACAAGGTGGCGGCGCCGTCAGGCGTAGTGAACATCGGAGGTCTAGGGGGGTCAAGGGTCGGCGCTGAACTATCCGAAGATTAGTTTTTGTCCATGACAAAATGTCCCCCTTGACCTCTCCCCTGGCGCAGACAGCCCGCAACAGCAGTACGGGGAACGGGAATCAGCCGACGCGATTGATCGGATCTTCACACCGTCGTACGTCCGGCGATGACGGGCGTACGACCGTCGAGGTCGTTCTGGTCGACCGAGCCGGGCAGAACGGAGGGCGGCCCCGACAGGAACTGTCGGGGCCGCCCTCCGTATCGAGCACTTCCTACCAGCGGTACCAGCGGCCGCGCTTTCCACCGTGCAGGGCAGGTCGGATAACGAAGCCGAGCACCCAGACGATGAGCACGATGACGGCGATCCACCACAGAGCCTTGAGTGCGAACCCCGCACCGAAAAGGATCAAGGCGAGCAGCAGAACAAGAAGAACAGGAACCATTGTTACCAACCTCCAGACCAGCGGATGCCCCCGATTCCACCCCCTACACCTTGGTCCTCACGTGCCCTTTACCGCACAGCCAGTCACCTTTCCGTGTGCGGCGAGGGGTTTTCCGCGCCGGCGAATTCCCGCGTTCACGGCATTCGGCGACAAGGGATTCACCTTCACGCACAGCCTGGAGAACCCCGCTGCCGGTGTCAGGACCGGCGTATAACATCGCCACCGAACGTCCCCGGAAGGCTCTCTCATGCCCCGATCCACCCCGCCACGCCCCCGCGACATAGAGGCGGTTCTCCCCGCTCTCGCAGCTCACCGGCGCACAGCAACGCGGCTGCACCCCCGTCACGGCGGGCCCGGAGCGCGGGAGAGCTCGGTGGCGGGCCCCCTGCTGTGGCCGGCCGACGAAGCGTGGCCGGTGTGCACGGCCGTGCACCCGAAAGGTACGGGCCACCTCCTCTCCGATGTGCGGCTGCGCCGTCGGGTCGAGGAAGACGCACGGGGACGGGAGTACACCGAGGAAGAACAGCGCCTGCTCGACGGCATGAGGCAGGGTGACCACGTTCCGGACCTCCGCGATGGCGACCCGTTGCCGATGCTGGCCGTTGCCCAGCTCTACGCACGGGAGGTCCCGGACCTTCTGGGCCCCACGGGCTGCGACCTGCTTCAGGTCTTCTGGTGCCCGTTCGAGGAACACGGGGCCGACCGCACCATTGACGTCGTGCTCAAATGGCGACGCTCGGCCGACGTCGGCGCGTTACTGACGCCCCAGCCCGAACCTCCGGTGGCCGGCCGCGCGGAATGCGTCCCGACCATGTGCGTCGTGTACCCGGAGCAGGTGGTGGAGCACGAGTACCTCGGGCTGCTGGACGAGGACCTCCAGGAGGAAATCACCGAATGGGAGGAAGGGCTACTCGGCGAGGAGGACGACGATGAGGACACTTCCTCCTCACCGGCGAGCTACGCGACGTACGAGGAGTACGACGAGTACGAGGCGGCCATGGCCGCCGCCCGGGCCGAGGAACCGGAAGAGATCGACTACATGAGTGACGTGTCGATCGCCCCCGGCTGGAAGGTCGGAGGCTTCGCCTCCTGGCATCTGACCGATCCCGCTCCGGTCGACTGCTCAGTGTGCGCGACCGCGATGCCGCCCCTGCTCACCGTGGACAAGTGGGAATGTGACGGCGCCTCACGCAGCTGGCTGCCGCTGGAGGACCGGGACGCGGACAACGACCCACGCGTTCTCGACCCGGTCGGTGTCTACCTCGGCCGCGGCCTGATGCGTGTGCACACCTGCCCGGCCAATCCGGCCCACCCGCACCGGCTGAGCTTCCAATAGACCGTACGGTTCACCGACCGTCAGTCGCTCAGGCACGCTTCGACCATCAGAGCGAGCCGGCGTTCCATCGCGATCAGAGTCTCGGAGGACAGGCCCTCCTCCTCGCCCAGGAGCGCGCCGATGCCGAAGAGGCCGAGGCCCAGGGTCAGGGATTCAAGCAGGCGGATCTTGGCCGCCGCTTCCGGATCCCCGGCGAGGAACTGGCGCCAGTGCCCCCGCACCCTTCGTTCCAGCTCGTGCTTGAGGAGCTTCCCGCCGTCCAGGTCGATGGACCGGACGAGGGCGAGTGCGGGTGTTCTGCGGTCGACGTCCTGCCAGTAGGCCATGAGGTCGGACGCGAATTCGCCGATGTCCGTCAGGGGTTGTGCCTCGTCGACGTGAGCCTGGGCCACCAGCTCGAAGAGCGCCCGCTTGGAGACGAAGTACCGGTTGACGAGGGCCGGTGTGACGCCGGCGTCCTCGGCGATGTCCTGGAGGGTCACATGGGCGAAACCATGATCCGCGAACCGCCGCGCCGCCGCTCGCAGAATGTCGTTGCGTGTCGCGGCGGAGTCCTTGGCACGGTGTGCGTCACGCCCCTTCGGACGAGCCCGTCGCGTCCCGTCCGATGGACCTGCGGCAGTCATACGAACCAGTCTGCCACAATCGTCATTCATGTCTTGACGGGCAGACTCCGGGCCGGGACGGCCGCGGGGCGTGCGAGTCGGCGGGCCAGTGCCCGCAGGTCGGTCGACGGGTCCGTGAGTACCTCGGGCGCCACTACGGCGTCCATGTCGAGGATCGCCTTCGCGGCGCGGACCGCCTTCGGCTCGTCGAGTCCGGCGACGGCGGCGAGCCGACCCGCCCGGAGCCAGAAGGCCACGAACCGCTCCGGAGTCGCCTCCTTTCGCACCACCACCTGGTCGGACCCGCGTCCCCGGCCGAACATCTGCAACGACTTGCCGTACTGGTCGGACCAGAAGTAGGGCGCCGCATCGTTGATCGTGGGCCGGCCGGCCATCGACGCGCCCACCGCCGCGCCGTGGCGCATGGCGACGTCCCAGTGCTCGATCCGCTCACGGACGCCGGTGCGCGGGTGGATCCGGTTGGCCACGTCGCCGGCCGCCCAGAGCCACGGATGATCGGTGCGGCCGTACTCGTCCACGACGACCCCGCCGTGGACGGTGGCGCCGGCGGCAGCGGCGAGTTGATCGCTCGGGACCACCCCGACGCCCACCACCACGGTGGCCGCGGGCAGCCGTTCGCCGCCGGCCAGAACGACCTCTTCCACGGAACCGTGGCCGACGTACCTCTCCACGGTCCGGCCGCTGATGACCCGTACGCCGTTGTCCCAGTGCAGTTGGGTCATGAGCCGGGCGACCGCTGGGCCCAACGGGCCGAGCAGAGGGAGCTCCGTCGCCTCGACGACCGTGACGTCGATGCCCATCGTCCGGGCCACCGCGGCGGCTTCGAGTCCGATGAAGCCGCCGCCGACCACGACCAGCGGGCCGCCCCGGTGCAGACCGGCGAAGACGCGTCGCGCGTCGGCCGCGGTGCGCAGGGTGTGTACGTTGTCCAACCGCTCCCCGGGTGTGCCCAGTCGGCGTGCGGAGACGCCCGTGGTGAGCAGTACCCGGTCGGCCGGCAGCTCGCCGCCGCCGGCCAGGACGACCCGCCGGAGTTCGTCGTCGAGCCGGTGCACCCGTAGGCCGATGACCAGGTCGATGCCGTGCTCCCGGTAGCGCTCCTCCGGCAGGATGGGCCGCACGGCCTGTTCCGGGTCCGGCGTCTTCGACAGGGGCGGCTTCTCGTACGGGAGGAGCGGCTCGGCGTCCACGACGGTGACTGTTCCGTCGAATCCGCTCCGCCGCATCGCCATGGCGGCCGACACACCGGCGATGCTTCCGCCGACGATCACGTGGTGGGTCTTGGACACGATGGCCCTCTCGTTCAAGGTACGTGGATTGCCGGGGATCACCCCGGCCGGTTCACGGAGCCGCGGACCGGCTGGGCGTGCCGACGCCGCTGATGTCGATGACGGTCCCGGTGGCGGTGGCGGACTCCTCTCGTGCGGCGAGGAGGACATACGAGCCGACGTAGTCCTCGGGCCGGATGTCGAGTTGCAGGGCCGAGAAGGTCCGGATGACGTCCCGGATCGGGAGGGCGTCCTCGATGGAGGTGTCGGCCAGGCCCATCGACCCGGGTCCGCGCAGGTCCGTGGCCATGCCGCCCGGGGCGACCGCGTTCACCCGTACGTCGGGGGCGAGTTCGTAGGCCAGTTGCCTGACCAGTCCGACGCCGGCGTGTTTGGAGGCGACGTACAGGGGACCGCCGCCGCGCGGGTAGAACGACGCGTTCGACAACGTGAACACGATCGATCCTCGGGAGGCGGTCAGGGCCGGCAGTGCGGCCTTGGCTCCGAGCAGATAGCCCTTCACGTTCACCGCGAACAGTTCGTCGAACCCGGAGGCGAGGGACCGCGGATCGCTCTCGGCGAGCGAGCGGTTGAAGTCCCACAGGCCCGCGTTGCCGATGAACGTGTCGAGTTGTCCACGCCAGTCGACGGCGGCCTCGCAGGCACGGAGGTTGTCCTCGTAGCTGGTCACGTCACCGACCACGGTGACCACCGACTCGCCGAGTTCGGCCTTGAGTCTGTCGAGTTTCTCCCGCGACCGGTCGAAGGCGACGACACTCGCGCCCTCGGCGGTGAAGCGGTCGACGATGGCCCGGCCGAGGCCGGATGCGGCTCCGGTGACCACCACGGACGCGTTGTCGAGCCGTGCCATGGTCAGTCCTCCTTCACGAGGTAGTTCCGGGGGAGCGCGACGAAGACGACACCTTCGACGCAGTCCACCGGGTGGACGGCCACGGGCCTGGTGGCCGGGGGTGAGACGACCTCGCCGGTGCGGAGGCTGAACTTGGCCATGTGCAGGGTGCATTCGACGACGCCGCCTTCGACCCACCCGTCCGCGAGCGAGAAGGTCTCGTGCGTACAGGTGTCGTCGATGCAGAACACCTCGCCCTCCGCCGCGAAGACGGAGGTGAGGGGAACGGTGGCGAGCTTGCGCCCTTCGTCCTCGGGGAGTTCGTCCACCGCGCAGGCGCGGACCCATGTGCGGTCCGGGAGGTCGGGCAGGGCCGGGGGAAGCGTGTGCTGGGTCATGACGCGGCTCACAGGAAGATGCTGATGCTCGGTGCCAGAAGTGTGGTCTGCTCCAGGACGATCTTCCGGGACGCGATCCGGTAGGGGTAGCCGGTGTCCGGGCCGGCGGGGCGCAGGGTGTCGAAGCGTTCGCCGATGAACCAGTCCTGGTGACGTTCCAGACGGCTGCGGTAGACATAGAAGTTGGAGACGACATCCAGCTCGCCGGGTTCGGTGCCCGGGGCGAGTCGGATGTTGGTGATGAGCCGGCGGGTGCGGGAGGGCGGCTCCTCGGACCAGGAGATGCCGGAGGTGTAGCGGCGTACCCGGCCGGTCAGGAAGTACTTGTCGTCGTCGATGAGGGCGCTCTCGTCCTCGCCCGCGATCTCGTGGTGGCGTTCCCGGTTGGTGCGGGTGGTCCGGGTGGGCAGCCAGTAGTGGACGTCCTCGGTGAAGAGGTCGATCCACTCCTGGAAGCGGCGCTGGTCGAGGAGTTCGGCCTCGGCGTACAGGAACTGCTCGACGTCGTGCTGGGTCTGCGGGTCAGTGGTGCGGAACACCGTGGCCGGCGTCTCGGTGCGGTCGATGGTCGTCATGGTGGTCACGCCTTCTCTGCGAGGGCGGAGTCCGCGGCGTCCCGTGCTCGGTCCGGCTGCTGGATCCGCGCCCAGGGCGTGCCGGTGACCAGGTCGCGCCACCGGCGGTAGAAGCCGCGCGCCGCGTGCTCGGCGTACACATGGTTGGACGAGCCGGGCAGACCGTGGACGTCCTGCTCGTCGTGGCCGAGGCCCATGCCCGTGTGGAATGTGGTGGTACGGGCCTTGTGACCGCGCAGCACCTGCTGGATCTCGGTCCAGTTCTCGCCGTCGTCGGTCTCGAACGACCCGGCCGGGCTGAACGTCCGCTGGGTCATCCTCCGCATCTCCGCCTTGACGTCGTCCGGAGCGTCCTTGGGGCGGTAGCTCCAGGCCCATACCTCGATCTGCCCGGGTCCGCGCGGGTGCCACACGCGCATCGTGGAGAGGCCGAAGGCGAGCCAGGAGAAGTTCGGGAAGATCGTGTTGTGGTTGTTCACCTTCAGCACCCGGTCGATCCCGACCTGCTCGATGTGCTCCTCTTCCTTGGTCTTCATCCAGGCGTACGTGGCGTCTCCGAGGTACGGCGCCGGCATGACGGCCCGCGGGCTGAAGAAGCCCCCTGACCCGTGTCCGTTGGCGCCGAACTGGCGGCCGGGGGCGTTCTGGTCGGGGTTGCCGCCGGAGGCGTTGGGGTCGTCCGTCAGCGCCATCATGGCGGAGGCGTGTGAGACGGGCGCGTGGTACATGTCGCTGGCGAACTGCTCGGCGGCGAACTTCCAGTTGCAGTCGATGACCCACTTGGTGGTTCCCGGCGCCAGTTCCAGGCCGGCGGCGAAGCGGTCGACGACCGCGTCGAAGTAGAAGGCCATGTCGCCGAGGTAGTCCTCGAACTCGGGGGTCTCCTCCGACCAGGTGCCGAAGTAGAAGCCCCGGTAGTTCGCGATCCGCGGGACCTTCAGTGCGCCCCACTCGCTCTTGTCGATCTCGTTGCGGTAGGCCACCTCCTCCAGCGGTACGTTGATCAGGTTGCCCGCCAGGTCGTAGGCCCACCCGTGGTACGTGCAGGTGAAGGTCTTGCTGGTACCGGCGTCCGTCCGGCAGATCCTCATGCCCCGGTGCCGGCACTGGTTCAGGAACGCCTTCACGGACCCGTCCCGCTGACGGACCACCAGAACCGGGTCCTCGGCCATGTACGTCTGGATGAAGCTGCCAGGCTTCGGCAGCTGGGAGTCGTGGGCGAGGAACAGCCAGGTCCGCCCGAAGACGTACTCCAGCTCGCGCTCGTACAGGTCCTGATCCGTGTAGATCCGCGGATCGTTCCATCCCCGATCGGGGTCGACCATGGTGTTCAGGTCAATCATGTCCGCTCCTGGTGGAGGCGATGCGACTCTTTCGAAGAGAAGCCTGCGGCAGCGGGTCCGGAAGGCGAACAGTCCCGTTCCAAGAGGTGGAACAGATCGGCGCCGTATCGTCGGACCGGACCCGCGGGCGGGGGATTTGCCTGGTCAGGCGGCCGGGGTGCGCGCGGCGAGCAGGGTGAGGGCGATATCGATGATCATGTCTTCCTGACCGCCCACCAGCCCTCGCCGGCCGCACTCCATGAGGAGCTCGCGGACATCGACGCCGTAGCGCCGGGAGGCGTTCTCGGCGTGACGCAGAAAGGACGAGTAGACGCCGGCGTAGCCGAGGGTGAGCGTCTCGCGATCGACCCGGACCGGACGGTCCTGCAAGGGTCTGACCAGGTCGTCGGCGGCGTCCTGGAGTTTGAACAGATCGCAGCCGTGCTGGAGTCCGGACAGATCCGCGACGGCGATGAACGCCTCGATGGGACAGTTGCCCGCGCCCGCGCCATGGCCGGCGAGCGAGGCGTCGACCCGGTACACACCGTGTTCGACGGCGACGACCGAGTTGGCGACGGACAGAGAGAGGTTCTCGTGGGCGTGGATGCCGATCTCGGTCGCCGGGTCCGGGACCTCCCGGTACGCGCGGACCCTGGCCTCGACGTCCTTCATGGTGAGCCGGCCGCCGGAGTCGGTGACGTACACACAGTGCGCGCCGTAGGACTCCATCAGCTTGGCCTGCCGTGCCAGTTCCCGGGGCTCGGCCATGTGGGAGAGCATCAGGAAGCCCGACACGTCCATCCCGATCTCGCGGGCCGAGGCGATGTGCTGCGCGGCGATGTCGGCTTCGGTGCAGTGCGTGGCCACCCGAACGGAACGCACACCCAGGTCCCAAGCCCGTTTGAGTTCGTGGATCGTACCGACCCCGGGCAGGAGCAGGGTCGTCAGTCGAGCCCGTTTGAGCACAGAGGCCGCGGCTTCGATCCACTCCCAGTCGGTGTGCGAACCGGGGCCGTAGTTGAGTGACCCGCCCGCGAGACCGTCCCCGTGGGCGACTTCGATCGCGTCGACGCCGGCGTCATCGAGAGCCGTGACGATTCGGCGGACTTTCTCGGGGGCGATGCGATGACGGACGGCATGCATGCCGTCGCGCAAGGTGACATCCTGGACGAAGATCGAGGCGGTCATCGGGCCTCCGTTCCGGCGGCGATTCGCTCGGCGACCTGGAGAGCCGCCGACGTCATGATGTCGAGGTTGCCCGCGTACGCCGGCAAGTAGTGTGCGGCGCCCTCGACTTCGAGGAACACCGAGACCTGATGGGTGGGCCGGGTCGCGCCCCTCTCCCTCAGGGTCTGGACCGGCTGGTCGGCGGGGATCTCGGTGATCTGGACGTCCTGCTTGAGGCGATAGCCGGGAACGTACGCCGCCACGTCGGCCACCATCTTCTCGATGGACTCGCGGATCTCCTGGTGCCGTCGCAGGTCGGGGGCGTCGACCAGGCAGAACACGGTGTCCCGCATGATCAGCGGCGGTTCGGCAGGGTTCAGGACGATGATCGCCTTGCCCCGGCGGGCCCCGCCCACCTCGACGATGGCCGCCGACGTGGTCTCGGTGAACTCGTCGATGTTGGCGCGAGTACCGGGACCCGCGGACTTGGCGGCGATGGACGCGACGATCTCCGCGTACGCCACCGAAACAACACGGGAGACGGCGGCCACGACCGGAATCGTGGCCTGTCCCCCACAGGTCACCATGTTCACGTCGGGGGCGTCGAGGTGAACACTCAGATTGACCGCCGGGATCACGTACGGGCCGATCGCCGCGGGCGTCAGGTCGATGAGCCGCTTACCGTAGGGCGCGAGCCTGTCGGAGTTGTACGCGTGGGCCTTCGCCGACGTCGCGTCGAAGACGATGTCGATATCGGCGAACTCGGGCAGGGCTATCAGCCCTTCGACGCCTCCGGCCGTGGTGGCGAAGCCCAGACGGGCCGCCCGCGCGAGGCCGTCGGAAGCAGGATCGATGCCGGCCAGGGCACTCATCCGAAGGTTCTTGGCCGTCCGCATAACCTTGATCATCAGGTCGGTGCCGATATTGCCCGAGCCGATGATCGCTACATGTGTATCGCTCACGATTCTCCTTCAGCGAAGCTCACGGTCACCGCGCCGAGAGGCGAGATCCTCGCCGTCACCTGATCGCCGGCGGTCACGGGCCGCATCGGGCCGAGGGCGCCGGAGAGGATCACCTGGCCGGCGCGCAGCGGCTCGCCCAGGTCCCGGGCCTGGCGGGCCAGCCATGCCATGGCTTCCAGCGGGTCCCCGAGGCAGGCCGCACCGTTCCCGGTCGCCGCCTCCGCGCCATCGATCGACAGCGACATCACGACGTCCTTCGGCTCGAACTCGTGCAGACGCATGCGCCGCGGCCCCAGTACGAAGGCGCCGCTGGACGCGTTGTCCGCCACCGTGTCGGCGAAGCTGATGTCCCAGTTCCGGATCCGGCTCCCGCAGATCTCCAGGGCCGCGACCGCGTAGTCGACCGCGGTCCGCACCCGCGCGACGTCGAGAGGGCCGTCGGACAGATCCTCGGCGAGCACGAAGGCGATTTCCGCCTCGGCACGCGGCTGCATGATCGAGTCGATCGGAATCGTGTCGCCGCCGAGGTAGGCCATGTCGTCGAAGAGAATGCCGAAGTCCGGCTTGTCCACGCCCAGTTGCTGTTGAACAGCGTCCGAGGTCAGACCGATCTTCCGCCCGACAACGACCGCGCCACGAGCACGCCGCGCCGCGACGACAAGCCGTTGGACGTCATAGGCGGCCTGGAGGTCGTCGCGGCCGATGAGGTCCCGTACGGGTGCACAGGGTGTGCGGAGTGCCTCGGCGTCGAGCAGCCGCCGGGCGGCCTCCTCCAGTACCGGTTCCGAAGGGGTGATGGTCTCTGTCATGCCCCGATGGTCGGCGAACCGTTCGCCGCGGCACACAGCGGCGTTCCACGGGGCGGCACAGTCAGGCGGCGGCCCGGGAGAGGTCGCGGGCCATGGAGATGAGCCGGGGTGCGTACCGCTTGAGGCTCTGCGGGCGGAAGGAACAGACGGAGACCGCCGCGACGGATGTACGGGTCTCGGGATCGAGGATCGGTACGGCGACACAGTGCATGCCGTCCCGCAACTCGCCCTCGTCGTAAGCGAGCCCCTCCTTCCGTACCCGTGCCAGTTCCTGTTCGAGTCGGCCGGCGCTGTGGATCGTCCGCGCGGTGAACCGCTGGAACGCGCCGGCCATGACGGGATTCAGTTGTTCGTCCGAGGCGTACGCGAGCATGGCCTTGCCCAACGCGGTGGCATGCGCGGGCCGCCGCGTTCCGACGGCCGTGGGAGAACTTCCGGTGTTGTGCCCGAACAGCTTCTCCAGGTAAAGCACGTCCGTGCCGCTGAGCATGGCCAGGTGCACGGTGTCCCGGCTCCCGGCGTACAGCTCGGTCAGGTAGGGCATCGCCCGGCGTCTGAGTCCGGTGGACCGGATGGCGCCGGAGCCGGCCCGGTTCCCCACCTCGAAGAGGCGCTCGGTGAGGCAGTAGCGCCCGCCGATCTTCCGGACGAACCCACTTTCGACCATGATCGACAACAGTCGATGTGCGGTCGATTTCGGGACCCCGACCATGTGCGCGAGCTCCGTCACACCCAGGACCGTCTTCGGTCCCCGGAAGGCGTCGAGCAGGACCAGCACCTTCGCGGCCGAGGTGTCCGCCAAGCCCGTTCTGGCCTCGGCCTGCCCCGACCTCGTATCCGACACATCGGCGGGAACACTGATCAGAACACTCACCTAAGTCGCCTCCCTCGCCGACACCCAGCATGTAAATGACCATTTACATGTACGACATCTACGCCTGTCCGGGGCGGCTGTCAAGGCGATGACGGGTGGCCGGCTCACAGGTGTGCCGCGATGTGGAACAGCGCCCTTCCGGTGGCCTGTGCCCCGCGAGCAGGGTGAACGTCAGGTCGGCTCACCCGATCCGCAGTCGGCCCGAGGCCGTCGGCCAGGGTCCGAACGGTGAGCACGAATCACGTAGGAGTGACGTATGCCGCAGACGCTGACGGCCGAGGGAACCAGCCGTACCGTCCGGACGAAGCGCTGGAAGATCCACTACAACGAAGCGGGCGAGGGCCCGCCGATCCTGATGCTGCACGGCAGTGGCCCGGGCGCCACCGGCTGGAGCAACTTCGGTCCCAACATGGCGGCGCTCGCCGATCGCTTCCGGGTGATCGCGGTGGACATGCCGGGCTGGGGCGCCTCCGACGCCGTCGCGCCGCAGGACCGTGACCACGTCGAAGCGGCCCTGCAACTGCTGGACGCCCTGGAGATCGACAAGGCGGCCTTCGTCGGGAACTCGCTGGGCGGCCTCATCTCCGTCGCCTTCGCGGTCCGGCACCCCGACCGGATCTCGCGCCTGGTCACGATGGGCTCCGGAGCCCCGGGAGTGAGCCTGTCGCTCTTCGGCCCGGCCGGCCCCAGCGAGGGTCTGAAGGTCCTGCTCAAGGGCTACCGCGACCCCTCGCCCGAGACGATCCGCGAGCTGGTCGAGATCATGACGTACGACTCCGCCTTCGCTACCGACGAGCTGGTCCGCCGGCGCTCGGACGAGGCCCGTCGCCGCCCCGACCATCTGGCCAACTTCCTCGCCGGCGGGCTCGGTGCCGACATGCCCCGCGGGATCACCGCGGACGACATCGCCGCGATCCAGGTCCCGTCCCTGCACCTCCACGGCCGGGACGACCGGGTCGTGCACTTCGAGAACTCGCTGAAGCTGGTCTCGCTGATCCCCGACTCCCGCATGGTCCTGATGAACCGGTGCGGCCACTGGCTCCAGCTCGAACACGCCGACGAGTTCAACCGTCTCGTCGCCGACTTCGTCTCCGCGCCGTGAACGCGACGGGCACCGAAGCCCGGCAGAACCTCAAGGAATCCGGCAGAACATCGAGGAAGAAGGAAGGACGGATCATGGCTGAGGTCATCGGTCTTGGATATGTGGTCGTCGAGGCTCAAGACCTGGACGCATGGCGGAAGTTCGCCCGTGATCTCCTCGGCCTGCAGCCGACCGTGGACACACCGGACAGGCTCCTGCTGCGGATGGACGAGAAGGCGTACCGCCTCGACATCCGCCGTGGCGACACGGACCAGGTCACCGCGATCGGCTGGGAGGTGAAGGGCCCGAAGGAACTGGAGGAGATCGCGGCGCGGTTGGAGAGCAACGGCTACTCCGTCAAGCGGGCGACCGACGACGCGGTGACGAGGCGTCAGGTCAGCGGGCTCGTCGAGTTCGACGACCCCGCGGGCCAACGCCTGGAACTCTTCTGGGGTTTGCTGGAGGCACGGCAGCGGTTCGTCTCGCCCACCGGGGCCCGCTTCGTCACCGGGCGGGGCGGGATGGGCCACGTCTTCCAGTTCACCGACGACGGCGCGGCCCAGGGCCGGCTGTACCAGGACATCCTGGGCTTCCGACTGAGCGACCTCATCGAGTTCGCCCCGGGCGCGAGCGGCACATTCCTCCACGCCAACGAGCGTCACCACTCTTTCGCCTACGCCTCGGTCCCCGGCCTGACCGGCTTCGGGCACCTGATGTTCGAGGTCACCGAACTCGACCTGGTGGGACGGGCCTGGGACAAGGTCCAGGACGGCGCTGCCCCGATCGCGGCGACCTTCGGCAAGCACACCAACGACGAGATGCTGTCCTTCTACGTGGTGACGCCCTCCGGTTTCCAGGTCGAGTACGGGTTCGGCGGCAAGCTGGTCGACGACGCCACCTGGGCGCCGGCCCGCTACGACGCGGCGAGCTACTGGGGCCACCGGCGGGCGGACCCGAGCGAGCCGGACGTATAGACCCGGACGTGTGGACCCGGACGTGTGGACCCGAACGTGTGGGCACCGCCGCGTTCGCCACGACGGCAGTCCGTGCGCGGCGGCCCCTCGCCCAGATCCACTCACTCAGTCCCAGTCGTTCGGACCCAGTCGTTCAGAAGCCGACCTCGTCGGCCCGGAGGCCCCGCCCAATGACGCACACCCCGAACAACCAGCCCGGCCGGGGCGCGGGCCGAACCGTGGTCCCGGTGCTCGCCTTCGCGGGCATCGCCGTCGCGGTGATGCAGACCCTGCTCGTCCCGGTCATCAAAGATCTCCCGCGGTTGCTGAACACCGCGCCCAGCGAAGCGAGTTGGGTCGTGACCTCGACGCTGCTCTCGGGCGCGGTCGCCACCCCGATCATGGGCCGCCTCGGCGATCTCCACGGCAAGCGGCGGATGCTGATCCTCAGTCTCACCGTCATGATCGTCGGCACGCTGATCAGCGCGCTCAGCAGCACCCTGCTACCGATGCTCGTCGGCCGTACGCTCCAGGGGTTCGCACTCGGCGCGCTGCCGCTCGGCATCGGCCTGATGCGGGACACGCTGCCGCGCGAACGGCTGGGCTCGGCCATGGGGTTGATGGGTTCCGCGATGGGCGTCGGCGGCGGCCTCGCGCTGCCCGCGGCGGCCCTGGTCGCCCAACACATGGACTGGCACGTCCTGTTCTACGGCGCCGCGGGGCTCGGCACGGTAGCCATCGTCCTCACGCTGCTCTTCGTACCGGAGACGACGGTACGCGCGAAGGGCTCCTTCGATCTGCCGGGCGCGGTGGGGTTGTCCGCCGGGCTGGTCATGTTGCTGCTGCCGATCACCAAGGGCGGCGACTGGGGCTGGACGTCCGCCGCGACACTCGGCCTCTTCGCCGGCGCGGTCGTGACCCTGGTGCTGTGGGGCCTGCTGGAACTGCGCCGGTCGGCGCCGCTGGTGGACCTGCGGACCACGGCCCGGCCCGCGGTGCTGTTCACCAACCTCGTCTCCATCATGATCGGCGTCTCCTTCTTCACCATCATGAGCGCGGTCCCGGCCGAGGAGACCGGCGCGGCCACCGGCATCAACACCCTGATGCGGTCCATCGGTACGTCCGTGTCGAGCGCTGTCGTCGGCATGGTGCTGGCCAACACCTCGCAGACCATCGACGGAGTCTCCGTCCCGACCATGCGGGGCTTCCGCTTCTCCTTCCTGATAGCCACGGTCGCGGTCGCCATCGGCGTCGTCCTCGCCCTGTTCCTGCCCAGGGCCCGCCGCGCCTCGACGGCGCGCGCGGGCAACGAGGAGCAGACGGACCCGGACCGGCACGGAAAGTTGGCCCCCTCCGTGCCGGCCCCCTCCGTGCTCGCGCCCGTCTACGAACACCCATCGGAACAACCCGTACGGGGCCACTGAGCGCCCCTCAACGAACAGCGCACACCGACCGAACACCGAAAGGCAGTCATGAACACCAAGCTCCCCGCTGACCTCAACGAGCGCGTCGTCATCGTCACCGGCGCCGGCACGGGTATCGGCCGCGCCACCGCACGCGCCTTCGCCAACGCAGGAGCCAACGTGCTGGCAGTCGGCCGCCGCATCGATGCCCTGGAGGAAACCGCCGCCGGGCACCCGTCGATCACCGTCCACTCGGCCGACCTGAGCGCCCCGGAAACCGCTGAGGGCGTGATCGCCACCGCCGTCGAGCGCTGGGGGCAACTGGACGTCCTGGTCAACAACGCCGGGGTCTTCCGTATGATGCCGCTGGCCGACACCATTCCCGCAGCCGTCACCGCCCTGTTCGACCTGCACGTCCTCGCCCCGACCCTGCTGGCACACTCGGCCCTGCCGCACCTGCGCCGGAGCAAGGGCACGATCGTCAACATCTCCAGCACCTACGGCCACAAGGCCGCCCCGAACGCCGCCCACTACGCGGCCTCCAAGGCCGCCATTGAACACCTCACCCGTAGCTGGGCTGTTGAACTCGCGGCCGAGGGCATCCGCGTCAACGCCGTCGCCCCCGGCCCGACCGAGAGCGAGGCGCTGGCCGCCGCGGGCCTTCCCGACGAGGCCATCGAACAGGCCAAGAAGGCGGAAGCCGCCCTCATTCCGCTCGGCCGTCGCGGCGAACCGGAGGAGGTCGCCGAGTGGATCGTGCGCCTCTCCGACCCGGCGACCACCTGGCTCACCGGGCAGATCCTCACCGTCGACGGTGGCCTGGAACTGGTCTGACACCTCCTCGATTCGGACGGAGAGCCTGATTGAGGTGATCAGGGAGACCACGGCGACCGCAGTCCACAATCCGGCAGCGTGTCGTGGAGTAGCCGCAGGTGCCGACCGGCGGGCCGGTCGTCGGTCGGCTGCCGCGAGTCTCGCAGTTGGTCAGTGCGCGGTGAAGCCGCCGTCGACCGGAAGAGCAACACCAACCACGAGACTGGCACCCGGGCTGCACAGCCAGAGAACGGCTGCGGCGATCTCGTCCGCGCGGCCCAGCCTTCCGATGGACTGTTCCTTCATGATCTCCGCCATGGCCTCGGCCTGGTTCTCGATCATGTCCGCGGCCATCGGGGTGTCGATGACGCCGGGGCACACGGCGTTGATCCGGATGCCCTTGGGGGCGTACTCGACCGCGGCGCTCTTGGTCAGACCGATCACGCCGTGCTTGGACGCGTGATAGGCCGCGCGCTGCGGCGCACCCAGGAGCCCGCCCAGAGAAGAGCAGTTGACGATGACACCGCTGCCTTGTGCGCGCATGTGCCGGAGCTCGTGCTTCATGCTGGCCCAGATGCCGCGCAGGTTGACGGCGTTCACAAAGTCGAAGTTCTCAGCCGGTTCGTCGGCCGCGTCCATCGGTGGCACTTGCACACCGGCGTTGTTGAACGCCATGTCCAGGCGGCCGAACGTCGTGACCGCGCGTGCCACCATCGCGGCCGTCTGGGTTTCGTCCGTGACATCGCAGGTGACACCGATCGCCCGGTGGCCGTATGACGTCAGCTCCTCGGCCGCGGTCCGGACCGCGTCATCGTCGACATCCGCCAGCACGACGGCGGCGCCGGCCTCGGCGAAGGCCCGGGCCGTCGCGAGCCCCATGCCGGATGCCGCGCCGGTGACGAGCGCCACCTTGTTCTCGAAGTTGTAGGTCGGGTTCATGTGCGTAGCTCCAAACGTCGGTCGGCGTGGTGGCGACCAGTCAGAGAAGGGGTGGTGGTGCCAGGGCAACGGCCCAGCTCGGGCCGGCCCGAGCCCCCTGTTCACAGGCGTGCATGACACCACGGCGAATTGGGGCTGCCTCGTCGCCATGTGCCGGCCGTTGCTGAAGCCGAGTAGCCCAGTAGTCGTGGCCGATTCCGGCACGGTGAGGAGTGGGCGGACTGGGGCGTGTTGCGAAAGTAGCGCCGTCCGCCCGCAGGGCGGGGCCTGCGGCGTCCGGTGCACTACGTTCGCTGCGCTCTCTCCGTCTCGGCGCCTTGACTGGGTGGCCGCTCGGGGCGTTCAGGCGTGGGTGTCGTCGTAGCCCAGGTCGCCGCCGAGTTCGCGGGAGGCTTCGGCCTGTGCGAGGAGTTCCCGGGCCTTGGCCGTCACGCCTTCGATGGCGTCGGCGCCCGCGACGAAGCGCTGCGGGGGCTTGCTCCGGCCGGCGATGGTGAGCAGGGCGCGGGCGAGCTTGGCGGGGTCGCCGGTCTGCCGGCCGTTCATGCTCTTCCAGGACGCGACGGTGGCCGTGGTGCGCTCGGCGTAGTCGTCGATGGTCGGCTCGGGCCAGATGGTGGAGCCGTCCACGAGGAGTTCGGTGCGGAAGAAGCCGGGCTCCACGACCGTGGTGTGGATGTTGTAGGGCTCGACGTCGTAGCGCAGGGATTCCATCCAGCCCTCGACGCCGAACTTGGAGGCGGCGTAGGCGACGCAGAACTCCTGGCCGATCAGACCGGCGGAGGAGGAAAGCGTGATGATGTGGCCGGCGCGCTGCTCGCGCAGTATGGGCAGGACGGCGCGGGTGACGTTCATCGGGCCGAAGAGGTTGGTCTCGATCTGCCGGCGCATCTGCGCGGGCGTGATCTCCTCGAAGTAGCCGGCGAAGAAGTTTCCGGCGTTGTTGACGAGGACGTCGATACGGCCGAAGCGGTCGACAGCGGCCTGCGCGGCGGCCTCGGCGTCTTCCAGGCTGGTGACGTCCAGTTGGGCGACCAGCAGGTTGTCCTGGGGGCCGCCGAGGGTCTTCTCGACCTCTTCGGGGCGGCGGCCGGTGGCGACGACCTGGTGGCCGGCCGCCAGGGCCTCGCGGGCGATGTCGGTGCCCAGACCGCGTCCGGCGCCGGTGACGAGAATGACCTTGCTCATGAGGGTCCTGCCTTTCAGATGTGCGTCCGACACCTGGTGTGGTGCGGTGATGCGTGGCGTCGCCGGCGAGGCCGGGCGTACCGGCCATCGGCGGGGCCGGTCAGGTGCGCCGGCGCTGGGCCGCCGATGCCCTGGCCGGTTCTTCCGGCCGCCTCATCGACTTTCGCACCTTCACGCGCATCCGCGGAGAGGAGAATTCCTTACCCGGAGGAAAGGTTCCAGGTATAAATCCCTACCCTCCATTGCCGGTCTACTCGGTGCCACACTGGCCGGTATGACTCGCAACGCGCATCTCAACGAGCTGGGCGAGTTCCTCAAGACCCGCCGGGCCGCACTGAGCCCCCGCGCAGTGGGCCTGCCCGGGACGGGGGGCCTGAGGCGGGTCAAGGGACTGCGCCGTGAGGAAGTCGCTCAGCTGGCCGCCATCAGCACCGAGTACTACACCCGCCTTGAGCAGGGTCGTATCCAGGCCTCAGGGCCGGTGCTGGCCGCTCTGGCGCAGGTGCTGCGGCTGGACGACGACCAACGGGACTACCTCTTCGAGCTGGCCGGCAAGGACCAGGCCCGGCCTCGCCGCCGTGCCGTGCAGAAGGTGCAGCCGACGCTGCAGCGCCTTTTGGACAATCTGATCGATACGCCGGCCATTGTTCTGGGCCGCCGTACGGACATCCTCGCCTGGAATTCCCTGGCCGCCGCCTTGATGTCCGATTACGCGGAAATCCCGGAGAGGAAAAGAAACCACACACGGATTCTTTTCACCGACCCCGCGATGAGGACCTTGTACGCGGACTGGGAGGAGGTCGCACACACCACCGTGGCGCAGCTGCGCATGCAGGCCGCCAAGTATCCCGACGATCCCCGGCTGGCCGCCCTCGTCGGAGAGCTGTCGGTGCAGGACCCGCACTTCCGCCGTTGGTGGGGCGACCACCACGTCGCCGCCCGCACGATGGGCACCAAAACCTTCCATCACCCTGTGGCCGGCGAGCTCACCCTCGACTGGGACACCCTCACCGCCGGCATCGACGCCGAGCAGCAACTCGTCGTGCTGACCGCCTGCCCCGGCACCCCTTCCCATGACGCGCTGCGCATCCTCGCCTCCTGGGCCACGAACCACCAGCAGCCCGCACCCGACGCCGCCACCTGACCGCATCGGTACAGGCCGGCCTGCGAGCGCCGATGGAATGCGGCGCACCCGCCACCGGCGATCCACAACCAGCTGGATTGTCCCCGCACCAAGGCCGTGTGGTCGCGCACTGTCGCGTCACCCGCACCTCTGGCGGCTCGGCCCCACGCCCGGTGGCAGGACCGCACGCAGCACCCCGTACCACTCAAGCCGTTGCCCGCCCCTGGGCCAGTACATCCCCATATCGATGAGGACCACCCGTGAGTGCCCTGTTCACCGCCCTGACCCTGCGGTCACTTGAGATCCCCAACCGCGTCTGGACATCCCCGATGTGCATGTACTCCGCCGCCTCGGACGGGCCGGAGACCGGGGTGCCGACCGACTTCCACCTCACCCACCTGGCCGGCCGGGCCGCCGGCGGCGCCGGGCTGGTGATGGCGGAGGCGACCGGGATACGGCCCGACGGGCGCATCACCCCCTGGGACCTGGGTCTGTGGAACGACCGCCAGCAGCAAGCGTTCGCCCGTGTCACCGCGGCCATCCGCTCCCACGGGTCGGTCGCGGCCATCCAGCTCGGCCATGCCGGCCGCAAGGCATCCGTCGACAAGCCATGGCTCACCGGCCGGTACATACCCGAGGCCGAGGGCGGCTGGCAGACGGTCGCGCCCAGCCCGGCGCCGTTCACCGGGCGGTCGGTGCCGCACGAGCTCACGGTGGACGAGATCCAGCAACTGGTCCGCGACTTCGCCGAGTCGGCGAAGCGTGCGCTGGCCGCGGGCTTCCAGGTGGTCGAGTTGCACGGCGCCCACGGCTTCCTGATCAACTCCTTCCTTTCCCCGGCCGCCAACCACCGCACCGACTCCTACGGCGGCTGCTTCGAGAACCGCCTGCGCTTTCCCCTTCAGGTGGTCGACGCCGTGCGCGAGGTGTGGCCCGAGGACCTGCCGGTCTTCTTCCGCACGTCGGCCACGGACTGGCTGACCGAGAATCCGGAGGACGAGCGCGAGGGCTGGACCGGCGACGACACCGTCCGTCTCGCCAAGGAACTCCAGTCCCACGGCGTCGACCTGCTGGACGTGTCCACCGGCGGCATGGTCCCCGACGCCACAATCCCCGTCGGTCCCGGCTATCAGGTGCCCTTCGCCGCCCAGACGCGTGCGGCGACCGGGATCCCCACCGGCGCCGTCGGCCTGATCCTGGAACCCGCCCAGGCCGAGGACATCGTCGCCACCGGACAGGCCGACGCCGTCCTCCTGGGCCGCGAACTGCTGCGCAACCCCTACTGGCCCCAGCACGCCGCACTCGAACTCGGCGCCGAGCCACGCTGGCCCGAGCAGTACGGCTACGCCGTCCGACGGCGCGGCAAGCGTTGAGGGGAAGGCCCCTCGCGCTGTGTACGCGCGGGGCGTCTTCCCACCGCCCAGGCGGTATCCCCACCACCAGCACCGCCAGACGGTCCACACGCTCCCTGCTCGCCGAGGGGCGCCGGGTGAGCCGGCCGTCGGCATCCACGGAAGGAACACCTCCTCATGAGCACAAGGCAGTCCCCATCCATGAAAGCGATCGGCCTTCACACCTACGGCGGCCCGGAAGTACTCCACCCCGTCGAGCTTCCCGAGCCGCACGCCGGCCCCGGCGAGGTGCGGGTGCGGGTACGTGCCGCCGGGGTGAACCCTGCCGATGTCATGCTCCGCGACGGCTCCCTTGCCGAGTGGTACCGCGATCTCGAACCTCCGTTCATTCCCGGCATGGACGTGGCGGGAACGATCGACGAGGCCGCAGACGACGTCAACGCCACGTACGGGCTGTCCGAGGGCGAGCCGGTGATCGGCATCGTCGACAACTACGGCCGTCACGGCGGCTACAGCGAGTACGTCGTCCTGCCGGCCGCGTCCGTCACACGTCAGCCGGCCGGCACGACGTTCCCGGAGGCGGCGTCGTTCCTGATGAACGCGCTGACGGCCAGGAGCGTCCTGGACTCCCTCGCACTCGCTCCCGGCTCGACGCTGGTCGTCACGGGAGCCGGCGGCGCCGTCGGCGGTTACGTCGTCGAACTCGCCGCCGCCGAGGGCCTGCGCGTGGTGGCGGTGGCGTCGGCGCACGACGAGCAGTGGCTGCGTTCCCACGGCGCCGACATCTTCGTCGCGCGCGGCGACGGCATCGCGCAACGCGTGCTGGACGTTGTGCCCGGCGGAGCCGACGCGGTCGCGGACGGCGCGATGCTGCACGACCGGATCGCGCCGACGATCCGCGACAACGGCCAGATCGCGGTCCTCCGATTCTGGAACGCCGACCCCGGGCGCGGCATCATCGTGCATCCCGTGAACGTCCGCTCGCGCGCGACCGACCAGTCGGCCATCACCCGGCTGCGCGAACAGGTCGAATCAGGGGAGCTCACCCTCCGCGTCGCGGCTGCTTTGCCCGCCGACCAGGCTCCCGAGGCTCATCGGCTGCTTGAGAAGGGCGGCCTGCGGGGGCGGCTCATCCTCGAATTCCCGCCCGCAGCCGCCATGTGACAGGCATCGCGGGAGTCCAGAGACCGAACGTCAGCCTCAGCCGGGAAGCGCCCGCCGCACGGCAACACGTGCGCACCTCCCACCCAGGCACGGACATCGCCGTGCTGCCACCCCGTCCGCAAAAGGAGCATTGTGTCCGGCGACACCCTTTCCTTCACCGAGGCCGTCCGGGCCCGTCACGCCGTTCGCGCGTTCCTGCCGGATCCGCTGCCCGCCGCGCAGATCCGCGGTGTGCTGGAGGACGCACGGATGGCCCCCTCCAACTGCAACACCCAGCCATGGCAGATCCACATCGTCTCCGGCCGGCAGCGTGATCTGCTGAGCAAGGAGCTTCTGCGGGCCGAAGCCGCGGGAGAGGTGTCCGGCGACTTCACCTTCGACCAGAACGAGTACTTCGGCCCGTACGCGCAGCGCTCCGGGCACCAGGCCAAGACCCGCAACGACGCCCTGGGTATCGCCCGGTCGGACCGCGAGGCTCGCCGCGTGGCAGACCGGCGCAACTTCGCGTTCTTCGGCGCACCCCACGTGGCCATGCTCTTCGCTCCCGCCTTCGGTGACGGCGTGCGCGTGGGCGGCGACATCGGCATGTACGCCCAGACCTTCCTGCTCTCCCTCGCCGCCCGGGGACTGGGCGGAATCCCTCAGACCGTGCTGGGCCTCTACGCCGGCACCGTCCGCGATGTCCTGAATGTTCCCGATGACCTGAAGCTGTTCTTCGGCATCTCGTTCGGGCACGAAGACCACGCGTCCCCTGACAACAGTTACCGCCTCGACAGGGTCCCGCCCCAGGAGAACGTCATCACCCATGACACCCCTGGCCTGTTCGACAACCACCCATCCCCCAAACCCGCCTGACCGGTGACCGGTGGCCGACAGCGCCACGCCGGGCCGACCGGGCCCCGTACGACATGTCGACCGCTGTCCGTTGGCGGCACGCACGTAGACATCGCCGTCGACGACGAGTGCCCAGGTCTGGGTCGGGGTGCCGTAGGTGGCGCCGTCCTCACGGAACGGCGAAACGAAAAGATCCGCGTTCTCGGCGATCGCGCGGAGCTGTGTCCGGCTCCAGGAACTCATGCTGGTTCTTCTGTCATGGATGCGGGGTCCGTTCTTCGGGACGACTAGGTCCTGTCCGGTCGATCTTCGCGGGCCCGCGACGCCTGGCACCGCACCTCGCCGCGTTGTCGGAGTCGGCCAAGTACGTCCAGTACGAGGC
>NZ_JBFAZD010000027.1:0-120727 GCF_040681655.1 Streptomyces sp. NPDC051662 | reverse complement strand
GAGGACATGGTGGGGTTGTTCATCAACTCTCTTCCGGTGCGGGTGCGGTTGGATCCGGGCCGTTCGGTGGTGGAGTGGTTGCAGGGGTTGCAGAGTGAGCAGGTCGAGGCCCGCCGCCATGACCACCTCCCCCTCAACCGCGTCCAAGCACTCAGCGAACTCCCCATGAACCAACCGCTCTTCGACAGCCTCGTCATCTTCGAGAACTATCCCGTCGACACCGACGCCGCCGACCGGCACGGCCTGAGCGTCAGCGAGGTCGGCTCGGTCGAGGCGACCAACTACCCCCTCAATCTGGCCGCGTTCACCGGCAAACGGCTCGTGCTGATCCTGCTCTTCGATCCCGACGTCTTCGACCGCACCACCGTCGAGGGGCTGCGCGACCAGCTCACCCTGCACGCCCGGAGCCTGGTCGAGGTCACGGACGAGAAGATCGCCGGGCTCGGCCTGGTCACTCCCGGCCGGCGGAACGAGATCCTGCGGAGCTGGGGCCGCGGGGCCCCCGGCGACGGCGGCCACACCCTCACCGAGATCTTCGCCGAACAGGTGGCACGGGTCCCGGGCAACACCGCCTTGATCGTGGGTGACGAGCGGGTCTCCTACGCCGAACTGGACGCCCGCGCCAACCGCCTCGCCCATCACCTCGTCGAGCGAGGGGTACGGCCCGACTCCCGGGTCGGCGTCTGCCTCGGACGCCGTACCGAGCTGTTCGTCGCGCTGCTCGCCGTACTCAAAGCGGGCGGGGCGTACGTACCACTGGACCCGGAGTACCCCGCCGACCGCCTGGCCTTCATGGTCGCCGACTCCGGAGCCGGGCTCGTGGTCACGGACAGCGCCTGCGCCGGGGCCCTCCCGCCCACCGACGCCGGACTGCTGCTCCTGGACGACGCCACCGAGCACGCCGCCGTGGCGGCCCGGCCCGGTCACGCGCCGGAGGTGACCGTACGGCCCGACAACCTCGCGCATGTCATCTACACCTCCGGCTCCACCGGCCGGCCCAAGGGCGCCGTACTCCCGCACCGAGGTGTGCTGCGCGTCGCCCGCGATCCCAAGCCGGCGATGACCGAACGCGATGTCGTCGGCCAGCTGGCGACCGTCTCCTTCGACGCCGGCACACTGGAGATCTGGAGCGCCCTGCTCAACGGCGCCGCGCTGGCCGTCAGCCCGACCAGGGTGATGTCCGCGGCCGAGACGGGTGAGTTCCTGCACTCGCGCGGTGTGACCGCGATCTGGATCACCGCCGGACTGTTCCACGAGATCGTGGACAGCGATGTACGGGTCTTCTCGGGCCTGCGGCTGATCATGTCGGGCGGTGACACCCTCTCGCCGGCACACTGCGTCAAGGTGGTCGAGGAGCTGCCCGGTGTCCGCATGATCAACGGCTACGGGCCGACCGAGGGCACCGTCTTCACCTCGCTGTTCGTCGTCAACGACAACTACGCGGGCAGCGGTCCGATGCCGATAGGCACCCCTATCGCGGGCACCGGTGTGTATGTACTGGACGCCGCGCTGCGGCCGGTGCCGCCGGGGGTGGCCGGGGAGCTCTATCTGTCGGGCGACGGTATGGCGCGTGGGTATGTGAACCGGCCCGGGATCACCGCCGAGCGCTTTGTCGCCGACCCGTTCGGTCCGCCGGGCTCCCGGATGTACCGCTCCGGCGACCTGGTGCGCTGGCTGCCCGACGGAAACCTCGACTTCGTCTCCCGTACCGACTTCCAGGTCAAGATCCGCGGACAGCGCATCGAACTCGGCGAGATCGAGTCGGTCGCCGCCGGATATCCGGGCGTCGCCCAGGCGCTGGTGCTGGCACGCGAGGACATCCTGGGCAGCAAACGGCTGGTGGCGTACGTCGTCCCCGAAGCCGGTACGCCGGCACCCGGGCCGGACGAGGTGAAGGGCTTCATCGGCCGCTCGCTGCCCGCCTATATGGTCCCGGCCGCCGTACTCGTCCTCGACGTCTTCCCGCTCACCCCGAACGGCAAGGTCGACCGGCGTGCGCTGCCCTCGCCGGAGGAGATGGCGGGGGAGAGCGGCGAGGGCCTCGCCCCGCGCGACCCGGGCGAGGAGCTGGTGGCCGGGATCTGGGCCGAGGTGCTGGGGCTTGAGAGCGTCGGCGTCCTGGACAACTTCTTCGACCTGGGCGGCGATTCGATCCTCAGCATCCAGGTGATCTCCCGGGTCCGTGAGGTGTTCGCCGTCGATCTGCCCGCCCGCACGCTCTTCGACAACCCGACGGTGGCGGACCTGGCGTCGGCGGTCGAGACCCAGGTGCTGGCGGAACTGGAGTAGTCCACACCAGGAGTGTGGCCCGCGGCCGGAGCACCTGCCTCGGCAGTACCCGTACGACCTCGTGGCACCCGTAGAGGAGAGAGACGCATGGACGCGGCATCGCGCGAGAGCTGGATTCAGTCCCTGCCCGAGCATGTGCGGGACAGGATGCGCTCCCGGCTGGCCGGAGGCGACGACGGGAAGGCCCGGCCCGGCCGGATCACCCCGGCCGGCCGCGACCGTGACCTGCCCCTGTCGTTCGCCCAGCAACGGCTCTGGTTCCTGGACGAGTTCGAGCCAGGCAGCGCGGAGTACAACTCCTGCGCGGCGCTGCGGGTCACCGGCGACCTGGACGTCTCCGCGCTCGCCGCCGCGCTCTCGGCGCTGGTGGTACGGCACGAATCGCTGCGTACCACCTTCGACGCGGTGGACGGGCAGGGCGTACAGCTCATCGGTGAACCCTTCGCGATGCCGGTGCCCGTCACCGAGGTGCCGTCGGCCTCCGGGGCCGAGCGGGATCAGATCGTCAGGAGCCTGCTCAGGGCCGAGGTGACGCGCCCCTTCGAGCTGCGCACCGGTCCACTGCTGCGCGCGCTTCTGGTGAAGCTGGACGACACGACCCACATCCTCGTGCTGACACTGCATCACATCATCACGGACGGCTGGTCGATGGGCATCCTGGAGCGCGAGCTGAGCGCGCTCCACGCCGCTGCCCTGCTGCCGGGGCCGCGTGAGGCCGCCGCCCTGCTCGAACGCGCCGGGCTGACGCCACTGTCCCTCGGGTACGCGGACTTCGCCGTCTGGCAGCGCGAGCGGCTGACCGGCGGCGAGCTGGACCGCCAACTCGACTACTGGCGGCGGAAACTGGCCGCGCTGACACCGCTGGACACGGCCACCGACCGGCCGCGTCCCGCCGTACGCGGATACGCCGGCGCCGTCCACCCCTTCCGGCTGTCCGCCGGACTCACCGAGCGGCTGGCCGCACTCGCGCGGGGACGCGGCGCGACCCTGTTCATGGCCGTGACCGCGCTCAGTCAGCTGCTGCTGTCCCGCCACTCGGGCCGGCGTGACATCGCGGTCGGCACCCCCGTCTCCGGCCGTGACCGGGGAGAGGTCGAGCCGATCGTCGGCTTCTTCGTCAACACCCTGGTGCTGCGGTCGGACGTGGACGAGCTGCGTACGTTCGGGGAGTTCCTGGACTCCGTACGGGAAACGGTGCTGGAGGCGTTCGCCCATGGCGACGCGCCCTTCGAGCAGGTGGTGGACGCCCTGGTCACCGAGCGCGATCTGAGCCGTCCGCCGCTGGTGCAGGCGATGGTCGCGCTCCAGAACGCCCCCTCCGAGCCTCTGCGACTCGACGGCGTCCAGCTGGCCGAGGAGCCGCTGCCTCGTGATTTCTCGCTCTTCGATCTGACCTTCACTTACCGGGAGGAGGGCGGGGAGCTTCGGGGTTCGGTCGAATACAGCACGGATCTGTTCGACGCGTCCACGATCGAGCGGCTGACGGGTCATCTGGTGACGCTCGCCGAGGCGCTGGCCGCCCCGGGTGGTTCCGAGCGTCCGATGGCCGGGCTGGTGATGCTGACCGAGGGCGAGCGGGCGCGTATCGATGCCGACCGGTCAGGTGCGGAGCGGGCGCTGCCGGACACCACCGTGGTCGAGCTGTTCCAGCGGCAGGCGTCCCGTACCCCCGACGCGCCCGCCGTCGTCACCGACGGCGGAACGCTCAGCTACGCCGAGCTGAACGAGCGCGCCAACCGGCTCGCCCACGAGCTGGCCGCCCGGGGCGTCGGCCCCGAGGACGTGGTCGCGCTCTCCATACCGCGCTCCGCCGACCTGATGATGACGCTGTACGCGGTGCTCAAGACAGGCGCGGCGTATCTGCCGGTCGACCCCGACTACCCGGCCGAACGCATCGCCGCGCTGCTCGCCGACGCCCGCCCCGTACATGTGATCACCCAGCATGCCGCCGATCTTCCGGTACGGCCCGGCCCGGGCACCCACCATCTGGTGCTCGACCTGCCCGCCACCCGTGAGGCGCTTGCCTCGCGATCGACGGCGGACCTCACCGACGCGGACCGGCGCGCCCCGCTCCGGCCCGCGAACGCCGCGTATGTCATCTACACCTCGGGTTCCACCGGCCGCCCCAAGGGGGTCGTCGTACCGCACAGCGGGCTCACCAACTACCTGCGCTGGTGCGAGGGTTCCTACCCCGGCATCCGGGGCGGCGCGATCCTGCACTCCTCCGTCTCCTTCGATCTGACCGTCACCACACTGTTCGCGCCGCTCGCCGTCGGCGGCACGGTCCACGTCAGCGTGCTGGAGGACATCGACCCGGGCTCCTGGGGCGCCGACGGGCCCGCGCCCACCTTCATCAAGGCCACCCCCAGCCATCTGCCGCTGCTGGAGTCGCTGCCCGACGAGGTCCTCGCCCATGGCGATCTGGTGCTGGGCGGTGAGCAGTTGCTCGGCGAGGCACTGGCCCCCTGGCGGGCCCGGCACCGCGACGCGAGCGTCGTCAACGAGTACGGGCCGACCGAGGCCACGGTCGGCTGTGTCGTCCACACCCTGGCCCCGGGCGATGCCGACCCGTCGGGCGCGGTCCTGATCGGCAGGCCCTCCTGGAACATGCGTGGCCATGTACTGGACGGGCTGCTGCGGCCGGTGCCCGTCGGTGTGGCCGGTGAGTTGTATCTCGCGGGTGAGCAGCTCGCCCGTGGGTATCTGGGGCGGCCGGGGCTGACCGCGGAACGTTTCGTGGCGGACCCGTTCGGCGCGCCGGGCGGACGGATGTACCGTACGGGCGACCTGGTGCGCCGCACGGCCGACGGCGCCCTGGAGTACCAGGGCCGCACCGACGACCAGGTCAAGATACGCGCGCACCGCGTCGAACTGGGCGAGGTGGAGGCCGCGTTGGCGGCGGCTCCCGGCGTCGGACAGGCGTGTGTGGTGGCCGCGGCTGCCCCCGGCGGGCCCCGGCTGGTGGGGTATGTCACCGCGCGGTCGGGGGCGCCCGAGGGCCCCGGGCCCGACCCGCACGGCCCCGCGCTCGAAGCCGGCGCCGTCAGGGAGTACGTGACCAGGGGGCTGCCCGACTACATGGTCCCCGCCGCCCTCGTCGTCCTCGACGCACTGCCGCTGACCATCAACGGCAAGGTCGACCGCGGGGCGCTGCCCGCCCCCGACCCCTCGCTCTTCGCGGCCACCGCCGAGCGCGTCGCCCCGCGCAACGCCATGGAAGAGGCGTTGGCCGGCATCTGGATGCGGGTGCTCCACCTCGACGACATCGGCGTTCTCGACAACTTCTTCGAGCTGGGCGGCAATTCGATCCTCAGCATCCAGGTGATCTCCCGGGTGCGGAAGACCTTCGGGATCGAGCTGTCCGCCCGCGCGCTCTTCGACCGGCCGACCATCGCCGAGTTCGCGGAGCGGGTCACCGAGGGCCGCGCCGCCGGGCACACCGCGCGGATCACCCCGGCGGGCCGCGATCGCGGCCTGCCGCTGTCATTCGCGCAACAACGCCTGTGGTTCCTGGACGAGTTCGAGTCGGGCAACCCGGCCTACAACGCGGGCGGGGTACTGCGGCTCACCGGACCGCTGGACATCTCCGCGCTCTCCGCCGCGCTGTCGGCCCTGGTCGTACGGCACGAATCGCTCCGTACCACCTTCGACGCGGTCGACGGCCGCGCCGTACAGCTGATCGGTGATCCCTACGAGGTCCCCGTCCCGGTCACCGAGCCCACCGCGACCGGTCCGGGCGAGCGTGAGCGGGAGCTACAAGCCACCCTGGCCGCCCAGTTCGCCCTGCCGATGGACCTGCGGAACGGTCCGCTGCTGCGCGCCCTGCTGGTCCGCGCGGCGCCGGACGACCACGCGCTCGCCGTGACGATCCATCACATCGTCACGGACGGCTGGTCGATGGGCGTGGTCTCGCGCGAGCTCGGCGCTCTCTACAACGCCGCCCTCGAAACCGGCTCGCGCGACGCCGCCCAGCTGCTGCGGCACAGCACCCTGCCCCCGCTCCCCGTGCAGTACGCGGACTACGCCGTATGGCAGCGCGAACATCTCACCGAGCGGGAACTCGACACCCGACTCGACTTCTGGCGACGGAAGCTGGCCGGGGTCCAGCCCCTGGAACTGCCCGCCGACCGGCCCCGTCCCCCCATTCTCGGCTACTCCGGGGCGCTGCACACCTTCCGGCTCTCCGCCCGTGCCACCGACGCACTGACCCGCGCGGCCCAGGAACACGGCGCGTCCCTCTTCATGGCCACCACGGCGCTCACCTCCCTGCTGCTCGCCCGCTGGTCCGGTCGTCGGGACATCGCGCTCGGCACGCTCAGCTCCGGACGCGACCGAGCCGAGGTCGAGGGGCTGATCGGCTTCTTCGTCAACACCCTGGTGCTGCGGTCGGACGTGGACGAGCTGCGTACGTTCGGGGAGTTCCTCGACTCCGTACGGGAAACGGTGCTGGAGGCGTTCGCGCATGGCGACGCGCCGTTCTCCCGGGTGGTCGACGCGGTCGTCACCGAACGCGATCTGAGCCGTCCGCCACTGGTGCAGGCGCTGATCGCCTTCCAGAACACACCCGCCGCCCCGATGCGGCTGCATGGCGTGGAACTCTCCGAGCAGCCGCTCTCCCGTGATTTCTCGCTCTTCGATCTGACCTTCACCTACGGGGAGGAGGGCGGGGAGCTACGGGGTTCGGTCGAATACAGCACGGATCTGTTCGACGCGTCCACGATCGAGCGGCTGACCGGTCATCTGGTGACGCTCGCCGAGGCGCTGGCCGCCCCGGGTGGTTCGGAGCGTCCGATGGCCGGGCTGGTGATGCTGACCGAGGGCGAGCGGGCGCGTATCGATGCCGACCGGTCAGGTGCGGAGCGGGCGCTGCCGGACACCACCGTGGTCGAGCTGTTCCAGCGGCAAGTGGCCCGTACCCCCGACGCGCCCGCCGTCGTCAGCCATGGCACCACCCTGAGCTACACGGAGTTGAACGAGCGCGCCAACCGGCTCGCGCACCATCTGATCGCCCAGGGCGTCGGCCCGGAGGATGTGGTCGCGCTCGCGCTGCCCCGCTCCCTCTCCCTCGTCGTCGCGCTGCTCGCCGTCCTCAAGACGGGCGGCGCGTATCTGCCGCTCGACCCCGGTCACCCCGCCGACCGGCTCGCGTACACACTGCGGGACGCGGAGCCCGTCCACGTACTGACCGACACCGCCACCCGCGACCTCGTCGCGGACAGCAAGAGCCCCGTACTGCTCCTCGACAGCCCGGCGGGCAGCGGCGGTTACGACCCCGCGGCCTACGCGGCGGAGGATCCGGTACGGCGGCACGCCGCCCAGCACCCGGCGTATGTGATCTACACGTCGGGCTCCACCGGACGGCCCAAGGGTGTGGTGATCCCGCACGCGGCGCTGGCCACCTTCCTCGTCTGCATGGCCGACCGGTTCCCGCTCACCGCCGCCGACCAGCTGCTGTCCGTCACCACCATCAGCTTCGACATCGCGGCACTGGAGATCTATCTCCCGCTGCTCGCCGGAGCGAGCGTGATCGTCGCGGAGCAGGAGGCCGCCGGCGATCCCGACCGGCTCGCCCGGATCCTGGAGGACTCCGGGGCGGGCATCATGCAGGCCACCCCGTCGCTGTGGCGGATGCTGCTGGCCGTACGGCCCGATGTGGTCAAGGGGCTGCGGGTACTCGTCGGCGGCGAGGCGCTGCCGCCGGATCTCGCGGAGCGGCTCGCCGGTTCCGCCACGAGCGTCACCAACCTCTACGGTCCGACCGAGGTCACCATCTGGGCGACCACCGAGGACGTACGGCGCGGTGTACGGCACGGGATCGGCGGGCCGGTGTGGAACACCCGACTGCACATACTGGACGGGCTGCTGCGGCCCGTGCCCGTCGGTGTGCCCGGTGAGCTGTATCTCGCGGGCGAGCAGCTCGCCCGGGGGTATCTGGGGCGGCCGGGGCTGACCGCGGAACGTTTCGTGGCGGACCCGTTCGGCGCGCCGGGCGCGCGGCTGTACCGTACCGGCGACCTGGTGCGATGGACCGACCGCGGCACCGTCGAGTACCTCGGCCGCACCGACCACCAGGTCAAGATCCGCGGGCTGCGGATCGAACTGGGCGAGGTGGAGGCCGTGTTGGCCGCCGCGCCCGGCGTCGGACAGACGTGTGTGATCGCCGCAGAGGGCCCGAGCGGGCCCCGGCTGGTCGGCTATGTCACGCCGCACCCGGACGGCCCCGCGCTCGACACCGACGCGCTGCGCCGGCACGCGGGGCTGACGCTGCCCGACTACATGATCCCCACCGCCCTCGTCGTCCTGGGCGAACTGCCCCTGACGGCCAATGGGAAGGTCGACCGCAAGGCGCTCCCGGCGCCGGAGCCGACCGGCACGGCCGGGAACCCCGACGCGCGGCCGGTCTCCGACACCGAAGTGCTGCTCGCCGGGATCTTCGCCGAACTGCTCGGCCTCGACGAGGTGGGCCTGGACGACAACTTCTTCCATCTCGGCGGTGACTCGATCCTCAGCATCCAGCTGGTGGCGCGCGCCCGCGCGGCGGGGGTGGCCCTCACCTCGAAGGACATCTTCCGCGCCGCGACGGTCCGCGCGCTGGCGGAACTGGTCGACAGCGCGGCGCACGGCCCGGGCGACGGACCGGCGTCAGCGACCGCGACGACGGCGGGGCCGCTGCCGCTCACCCCCGTACAACACCGCTTCTTCGAGACGTACCGCACCGACCCGCACCACTACAACATGTCCGTCCAGCTGGAGCTGGCGCCGGACACCGACCACAACGCGCTGATCCGGGCTGTCACCGCCGTCCTGGCGCGCCACGAGGCCCTGCGGACCCGTTTCACCGGCGGCGCCACCGGACGCACCCAGCGCATCGCCCCGGAGTCGGAGGCCGTCCCCGTCGCCCGACGGGACATCTTCGGTGTCACCGCGCGCGAGCTGGCGGCGGTCATGGACCGGGCGGCGGCCGAGGTCCAGGCATCGCTGGACCTCGCCGAAGGGCCCCTGGCGCGCGCCGTCCTCTTCGACGGCGGCGCCGGCAGCGTGCCCCGACTGCTCCTGGTCGCCCACCACTTGGTGACCGACGCGGTCTCGCTGCGCGTCCTGCTCGCGGACCTCGACGCCGCCTACCGGCAGGCACGAGAGGGCGAGCCGGTACGGGTCGAGCCGGTCCGCACCTCGTTCGCGCAGTGGGCCGCGCGGTTGTACGCGCACGCCCGGGACGGAGCCTTCGCATCCGAACTCCCCTATTGGAAAGAGGTGCTGGGGCGCGAATCCGCTCCTCTTCCGGTGGACGGACCGGGACCGAATACAGTCGCTTCGGAAGCGGAATTCACCGTCGAACTGGACGAGGCGGAGACCGAGGCGCTTCTGCGTACGGCGCCCGCCGCGTTCCGTGTCCGTACGGAGGACATTCTGCTGACCGCGCTCGGCGCGAGCCTTTCCGGCTGGGCGGGTGGCGCCGGTGTCACCATCGACCTCGAAGGCCATGGCCGCGAAGAGCTGTTCGACGACCTCGATCTGTCGCGTACGGTCGGGTGGTTCACCGCCATCCATCCCGTCCATCTGAACGTCCCCGGTGATCAGTCGCCGAGGGCGCGCGTGAAGCTCGTGGGCCGGCAGCTGCGTGCCGTCCCCGGGCAGGGACTGGGGTACGGCGCCCTGCGCCATGTCGAGCGGGAGCCCGCGCTGGTCGACGCGCCCGCGCCCCAGGTGGTCTTCAACTACCTCGGCCGGTTCGACGACGCCCCGGGAGCCACCGAGGGCGGTCCGGTACGCGCCGTGCTTCCGGCCGTCGCCCAGCGGAGCGACCGCGCCGAGCGGCCCCAGCTGCTCGATATCACCGGGGTCGTCATCGGCGGACGTTTCAGGCTCGCCATCCGCTACTCCAGCGCGACGCATCACGAAAAGACCATCGCCGGGGTCTCCGAGGAATTCATGCGCGAATTGCGCGCGCTCCTCGGCTGACGGCCCTCGTCTCCGAATTCACATCCGCATCCGAATCCGCGTCCGAATCCGCATGAGAGGGAAAAGGGAAATGTCGGTACCGTTCGAGAATGATGAAGCCTTCTATCTCGTACTCGTCAATACGGAGGGTCAGCACTCGGTGTGGCCCACCTTCGCCGATGTGCCCAAGGGCTGGGAGGTCGTCTTCGGCCCGCGGCTGCGGCAGGAGTGCCTCACCTTCGTGGAGACCCACTGGACCGATATGCGGCCCAAGTCCCTGATCGAGGCCATGGGCGGGTGACGTGCCCCGTACGGGCCGTACACCCGTACAGCCCGCACAGACCGTACACACCGGATGGAGGACAGCAGATGACCGAGAGCTCTCCCACCGAGGTCAATGTGGACCGGGTGCGTGAGTACTACCGGCTGGTGGACGCGGACGATGTCCTCGGACTCGTCTCCCTCTTCGCGGAGGACGCCGTCTACCGGCGGCCGGGATACGAACCCATGCGCGGTCACACCGGTCTGACCGCCTTCTACACCGGCGAGCGCGTGATCGAGAGTGGTCGGCACACCGTCGCCACGATCGTCGCGCGGGGCGACCAGGTCGCGGTCAACGGAGTCTTCGAGGGCGTCCTCAAGGACGGCCGCCAAGTCCAGCTGGAGTTCGCCGACTTCTTCCTGCTCAACGGCGAGCGGCGATTCAGCCGGCGGGACACCTACTTCTTCGCCCCACTGGTGTGACCTACGGCCGCTCCGGCCGCACACCGTGTCTCATCGCCCGGCCCCGCCTCGCACCCCTCCTCACCCCGCACCCCTCACCCCGCCACACCCCGATCGCACGAACCGCCACAGGAGGCCGGAGTGCATATCGTGACCACACCCGTTGCCCGACCACTGACGGCGCGGGAGCGCGCCGAGCGCTGCGCCGCCCCCGCCTTCGGCACCGCGTTCACCGAGCACATGGTCTCCGCCCGATGGAACCCCGAACAGGGCTGGCACGACGCCGAGTTGGTGCCGTACGGTCCGCTGCTCCTGGACCCCGCCACGGTCGGTCTGCACTACGGCCAGGTCGTCTTCGAGGGGCTCAAGGCGTTCCGTTCGCACACCGGCGAGGTCGCGGTCTTCCGGCCGGACGCGCACGCCGCACGGATGCGCGCCTCGGCCCGCCGCCTCATGATGCCCGAGCCGCCCGAGGAACTGTTCCTCTCGGCGGTGGACGCCCTGGTCGCCCAGGACCAGGAGTGGATACCCGACGACCCCGGCATGAGTCTCTATCTGCGCCCCATCCTCTTCGCGAGCGAGCGCACTCTCGCTCTGCGTCCCGCCCGTGAATACCGCTTCCTGCTGGTCGCGTTCATCACCGAGGGCTACTTCGGCCCTGCCCAGCGCCCGGTACGGGTGTGGGTCACCGACGAGTACTCCCGGGCCGCCGCCGGCGGCACCGGAGCCGCCAAATGCGCGGGCAATTACGCCGGAAGCCTGCTCGCCCAGGAGGAGGCCCAGCGCAAGGGGTGCGACCAAGTCGTCTGGCTCGACCCGGTGGAGCGCCACTGGGTCGAGGAGATGGGAGGCATGAATCTCTTCTTCGTGTACGGATCCGGTGGCTCGGCCCGGTTGGTCACCCCGCCGCTGACGGGCAGTCTGCTGCCCGGCGTCACCCGTGACGCGCTGCTGCGACTGGCCCCCACCCTCGGTGTGCCCGTGAGAGAGGCACCGCTGAGCCTGGAGCGGTGGCGGGCCGACTGTGCCTCCGGTGCGATCACCGAGGTCTTCGCGTGCGGTACCGCGGCCCGGATCAGCCCCGTCAACGAGGTCAGCACCAAGGACGGCTCCTGGACCATCGGCGCGGGCGCTCCTGGCGATGGCGCCGTCGGCGAGGACGGCCTCGGCAAGCGCGCCGGCGCGGTCGCGGCCGGCGAGGTCACCGGCAGACTCTCCGCCGCGTTGTTCGGTATCCAGCGCGGCGAACTGCCCGACTCCCACTCCTGGATGCGGCCGGTGTCCCCGGCCAGACAGTCGGCGACCACATGAACGAGACCGCCGGTCGCGACGAACACGTCGCGTCGCAGCGTCTGTTGAACGTGCTGGAGGAGTCGGGCGCACGCTACGAACTCCTCACGCACGCGCCCGAGGGCCGGACCGCGCTCGCCAGCGCGCTGCGCGGCCATGCCCTGACGGCGGCGGCCAAATGCATGATCGTCACCGTTCTCGGCGGCACCCCGGCCGAGCGGCACATCCTCGCGGTGATCCCCGGCGACCGCCGGGTGGACCTGGAGCGGGTCGCGAAGGAGTGCGGCGGAACGCGTGCCCAACTCGCCCGGCGTGACCTCGCGGAGAGCCTGACCGGCTGTGTGAGCGGCAGCATCATCCCGTTCTCGTTCCATGACGAGCTGTCCGTGCTCGCCGACCCCGCGCTCTGCGCGGAGCCGACGCTCTACTTCAACGCGGCCAGGCTGGACCTGTCGGTGGCGCTCGCCACCGAGGACTATCTGGCCCTCGCCAACCCCAAGATCGTCCCGATCGCCTCCTGACGCGGGCGGTGAGCGAGCGCCGTCCGGGCCGGCCGGAAATGTGAGGCACTGTGAGAGGACCGACACCCCATGACCGTGCTCGACGAGATCATCGGCGGAGTGCGCGAAGACGTCGCCGAGCGTCAACGACGCGTTCCCGAAGCCGAGTTGCGTGACCGGGCGCTGAACCGGGCGCCCGCCCTCGACGCCGCGGCCGTGCTGCGCGGCGGCACGGGCGTACGCGTCATCGCCGAGGTGAAGCGAGCCGGCCCGGCCACGGGCGCGCTGGCCGCCATCACCGACCCGGCGGCGCTGGCAGGGGAGTACGAAAGGGGCGGCGCGGCGGCGGTGAGCGTCCTGACGGAGGAGCGTCGCTTCCACGGCTCGCTCGCCGATCTGGACGCGGTCCGCGCCCGGGTACGGATCCCCGTACTGCGCAAGGACTTCGTCGTCACTCCGTATCAGCTGTGGGAGACCAGGGCGCATGGAGCGGACCTGGCGCTGCTGATCGTGGCGGCGCTCGCGCAGGATGAGCTGGCCGCGCTGCTGAAGCTCGCGGGTGAACTGGGGCTCACCGCACTGCTGGAGGTGCACGACGAGGAGGAGACCGATCGCGCGCTCGCACTCGGCGCGTCGGTGATCGGTGTCAACGCCCGCGATCTGAGGACCCTCCGTATTGACCGCGGAACCTTCGCGCGGCTCGCCCCGCGTATCCCGGAGGGGGTGGTACGTATCGCGGAATCCGGTATCCGGGGGCCCGAGGACATGGCCCACGTCGCCGCGCACGGCGCGGACGCGGTGCTGGTGGGACAGGCCCTCGTTACCGCCGCGGGTCCGGGCCCCGCGCTGGCGGCACTGCGCGCGGCGGGCCGGGACGGGGCCGGGCACCGCGGTCGCCGGTAAACCCCGGCCGGGGTCGGCGGGGCACGTCGCGGTCCCGGTGGTCTCGGCCGTAAGGATCCTCTCCGTGTCATTCGTCGCCCGCATTCCGGTACGCCCCTGCCCGGCCGGAATCCCATTTCCACCGCCGAATCCGCGTGTGTCACCGCATGCCCTTCCGCCCCGCTTCGCGTGTGGCGGTTTCCCGCACGTTTTTCCGTACCGACCAACCGGTCTGTCCCTGTTCCAGGTTCCCCGCGCCCCATGCCTCTACCACGACAGGCCACTCGAACTCGCCTTTCTGGTGGCGGAAATGCTCGCCGGTCCCTCGCCTCGGGATCCCTCTGACGACGTCTCGCGGATGCGGCCGATCGGCGTGGCCGGGCATCGCCGGTTGTGGAACCGGTGGGGATGGGATAGGCACCGCGCCGGAACCACGTATGACCTGCCGCATTACCGGCGGAAGCGGAGGGAGGACAGCCGGACCGAAGGGGAGAGTTTTAGCCCCCGCCAAAGCCTTCTCGCGTGCTACTACGGCATTCCGGCCACATTTCCGGGAGATTTTCCGACCCAGGTCCATTCCGGCATAGGGAGAACGCCGCCGATGGCTCGGCCCCTTTGTTGGGCGCGGCTCGGGACTACGGCTAAACTCCTGGAAAACGGCGGGGTTGACGCGCCTTCAACTACAGCTGACCCCTCTTGGGCAGGTGCAGCCAGCTGTACCTCCATAGGCGTGCGGCCTCCCCTGTCGGATGTGATGAGGCGGACGCACTATGGAAGTCATCGAGGCCGGCGGTACTTTCGAATGTTTCCGATGTTTCCGATTGGCCTTGGCGACTCGTGGTAACGTCGAATGCACTCGCGAGTTGAAACGGTGGGAGCGGCTCGTCGCCGGTGAATCCGAGTCCGGGTCGACAGTGCGCACGGATCCTGCGGGGGAGTATGCGTCGCATATATTTTACGCCTGAGAGCCTGTCGCAAACCAGAGTTCTTCCGCAGGTCGATCACATACGAGAGTCCCTCTTCGCCCTCGAAGAGCTGAGCCTGGGCGGCGGAGGACCGGTGTTCAAGCCATGGCGCAAGAAGCTGGGCAACTCCGGCAATATCCGCGCGCTGGTGAGGCTCGCCCAAGTGGTCCGCCCCGTCCCGGACATCGACCAAGTGGTGCGAAGGCTGGGACTTGACGCGCGTAGCGCCACGGAGGACGGCGACCTCCCGGATATGTCCAGGTCCCGGGAGAGACCCCAAGTCGTCCAGGATCTTGAGGAGTTCCACCGCATCGCGATAGCGCCGTACTGGAAAGCCATCTCCAAGCGACTGCACGCGGACCGCACCGCGCGCGGTCAGATCATGCTCAGCGACGGAGTCGGCAAACTGCTCTCCACCCTCCACCCGGCCATCCGCTGGGACGCGCCGATTCTCGAAGTCCCCGGAAACGGGGATGACTTGAAACTGGAATCGGGCGGACTGGCACTGGCGCCCTCACTCTTCCTGGCGGGCCGCCCACCGGTGCTCTCCGGCGGCGGATCCGACGGGCGTCCGGTGACCCTGATCTACCCCACACGTGCCAACCCCGAGTGGGCGGACTCGCTGTGGGAGTCCAAGGGCGGCGCCGAGCACGCGCTGCACGCGCTGGTGGGACGTACCCGCGCATCGGTCCTGGAGGCGCTCACCAGCAGCTGCACCACCACCGAGGTCGGCGAGAGCGTGGGGATCTCCTCGGCGGCGGCCAGTCAGCACACCTCGGTGCTGCGCACGGCGGGGCTGATCACCACCCTGCGTACCTTCAACAAGGTGCAGCACACCATCACCCCGCTGGGTGTCGCGCTGCTCAACGGAGATATGGCGGACCGAAGCTGAGACCCCTGGCCGGATCCCTGCACCGGACCCCGGCACCGGCACCGGGCCGGCCCCGGCACCGGCCCCGGCCATCGGGTGATCAGCGGGACGACGGGACCGGTGGGCCCTGCTCCCCGACGATCCACGCGTACGCGGCCTGCGCCGTGAACTCGCTCTGTCCGCCGGGGAAGACCAGCCCCGCCGTATCGAACGCCGGATCGAGAGGCGCGCCGGGCGCCGGAGCATAGGGGACCGCGACACATCGCATCCCGGCGGCCCGTGAGGCGATCACACCGGGCACGGCGTCCTCCAGCACCACGCAGCGGGCGGGTTCGGCTCCCAGCCGGCGCGCCGCCTCCACGAAGACATCCGGCTCCGGCTTGCCACGATCGACCTCCTCGGCCGAGACGGTCGTGGCGAAATACGCGTCAAGTCCGGTGACGGCGAGCGCCAGATCGATGGCCGCCCCGGACGAACCGGATGCCACGGCCATGGGCACGCCCTCCGTCGCCAGCCGCTCCACCAGCTTCCGCATCTGCGGGAACGCCTCGGTCGAGGCGCGCACCCGCTCCAGATAGAGCCGGTTCTTCTCGGCGAGCAGGGTGTCCACCGGCGCGTCGAGCGCGTACTCCTCGCGCAGCGCCTCCAGCGTCTCGCGGGTGCCGATTCCGATGAACCGGCTGTGCTGCTCCCAGCTGAAGTCGGACACACCGTACTGGGCCAGAAGCAGCCGTCCGGCTTCGAAATAGTTCGGTTCACTGTCGACGAGTGTTCCGTCGAGATCGAAGATGACCGCAAGCGTAGGGGAAGTGCTCATACGTCCCAGCATGCCAAGCGCTCCGTCAGCGTCGCTCGCCGACGGACCGGCCCACCGACTCGACCAGCGGCAGCAGCCGGTGCGGCACCCGCTCGCGCAGGGCCATCTCCGTACGGGTACGGACCACACCCGGCAGCTGGATCAGACGCTGGACCACATCCTCCAAATGGCCGTTGTCGCGGGCCACGACCCGGGTGAGCAGATCCCCGGCGCCCGTGATCGAGAACGCCTCGACGATCTCGGGGACCTCGGCGAGCGCTTCACCGACCTCGTCCAGATGCCCCTGTGTGACCTCGATATGGACAAAAGCGAGCACCGGATGGCCAAGGGCGGCGGGGGAGAGGAACGGCCCCGTGCCGGTGATCACTCCCTCCCGCTCCAGCCGGTCGAGGCGGGCCTGGAGCGTTCCCCGGGCGATCCCGAGGATGCGCGCGTACTCCCGCACGCTCGTACGCGGCTGCTCGATGAGGAGCCGCAGGATGCGGGTGTCGAGCGTGTCCACCGCCATCGTCCGCCGACCTCCTGCTGTCCATGGGTACGGCCCGCGCCTGTGCCAATGGCTCCATTATGTGGGACCGGCCTGAGCCATCCGCCCCGGGCCGTCCGGCGATGCCGGCGACGGCAGACTGATCCCCTCGGCCGCCTCGCGGCCGGTGTCGCCCCTGCCGTCGTCAGCGCCGGGGGAGCGGTCGTCCAGTGTGATGGTGACGGTGGTGCCCGCGGGGGTGAGTACGTCGAGGCCGGCGCCGACGCGCTCGTACAGGGCGGTGGCCAGTGCCCAGTCGCCGTCACCCGCGTCCGCGGTGTGCCGGGTGGTGAACAGGGAGATCAGGACGGCGATCAGCGAGCGTCCTGACAGCGCGGCGGCGACCCGGTCGTCGCCCCGGTCGGTGATCCGAGGAGGCATCCGGAAGTGGGAGTGGCGGCCCGCCAGACCGGTGATGAACTCCCAGGTGTCACGGTGGCAGACCAGGGACGCCGAAGACACCCGGGCGGCGCGCTTCAGCAGCTCACCGTGCTCATCGGTCACAGGCGGCGCGGGCGGCACAGGCGGCACAGGCGGCGCGGGGGGCTCGGTGGACCCGGTGAGCCCGGGGGTCACCGAGGGTGCGGGCGGCAGCGGTGGGGAGGGCTCCCGGGGCGCGCGCCGGGTCTCCTCCGCGTCGTCCATACGGGAGGTCAGCGCGGTGATGTCCGCACGGACCGCGGCCAGCTCGCCACGGGCCTCTTCGAGGTGCGCCAGCAACGGCCCGAACTCCCGGCGCAACGCGTCCAGGAGCGAAGGCGCCACCCGCTCGCTCAACCCCGGCGAGGACCCCTCGGTCGTGATGCCCTGGGGGAGCGCCGATCGCTGGTACGACGCCGGTGACTCGGGCGGCGCCGAGGGGTCGGGCGAGGGTTCGGGCGGTGCCGATGGCTCGGGCGAGGGCGACCCCGAGAGCACGGTCCTGGCGTCGTCCTCCTCACGCTGGCTGGGAACGCTGGGAACGCCGGGAACACCGGGCAGAGCGGGGGCACCAGACATACCGGGAACGCCCGCCACCCCTGGCACGCCGGGCGGCAGAAGCGGTCCGCCGAGTGTCTCGAAGGGCAGGCCCGGCTGACCGGCGGCCCCGGGACGGAGGACTTCGACCGCCTCCTTCAGCTGCTGCACCTCGTCCTGGAGGATCTCCACGGCGGACTCGACGGCCTGCCCCAGCTCGTCCCTGCCGCGCGCCAGGCCCTCCCTCGTCTCCCGCAGCTCCGTACGCAGCTCAGTCAGCCCGGAGGCAAGGGCCTCATGGGTGGCCCGGTGCGCCTCGTCGCCCGCCATCCGGAGCCGGTCGAACCCCTCGGCGAGGGACGCCCGCAGCTCCCTGCGTGTATCGGTCAGCGAGTTGTGCAGCATGCTGAGCAGGGTGTGGGAGCCGTCGTCCTTGTTCCGGGCCAACACTGTTCCTCGTCTCTACGGTGAGTAGTCACCTGATCTCTGGCAGTACTCGCCCCGGGCGAAACCTCGGGGATGGCGATAACTGACGCGCGGCCACTCTTCGGAGTGGTTGTGGCCGATGAGGTTTCGTGCGCGGATTTCGGTCCGTCCGCGTCAGAAGCCTGGTCGGAGGCGTGCGTGGCAGATTGCCGCCATGGCGACTTACCGCCAGCATCCGGCGCTGTGTTCGAAGAAAGGAGCGCCGAGACTCTTCGCAGCACTCGAACACACCTCCTTCACCGGGTGCTTGAGGAGAGGCAACTCATGACCAGAGCACCGGCGAGACGCGGAGCCCGGCTGTTGGCGGCCGGGCTCTCGCTCGTACTGCTCCCGGCCGGACAGGCCGTCGCGGCCGGAGCCGGCCACGCCCCCACCCCCGCGGATGCCGTACCGCCCTCGCACGCGACGGCCGGCGCCGCGCACACCGTCACCCTCGTGACGGGCGACAAGGTGACCGTCACCGACGTGGGCGGTGGCCGGCGGACCGTCGCCGTCCAGCGTCCCGAGGGCGCGACCGGAGCCGTGCGCAGCGAGATGTCCGGCGACAGGATCACCGTCGTACCGGACGAGGCCGCGCCCTACCTCCTGTCCGGAGCCCTCGACAAGCGGCTCTTCGATGTCACAGCGCTGATCGAGCTGGGATACGACGACCGCGGCGCCGACGCGCTGCCCCTGATCGTCACGTACGACAAGGGCGGCAGGGCCGCGACTCCGCTCGGCGCCGACCGGGTCCGCACGCTGCCGAGCGTCAACGGCGCCGCCGTCGAGGCGTCGAAGAACGGAACGGATTTCTGGCGTACGGTCGCCCCCGCGGCCGGAGCTGTCGCCAACTCGGGTGCGCGTCAGGGCATCTCTGGCAAGGCGCGGTTCGCGGCCGGCATCGACAAGATCTGGCTGGACGGACGTGTCACGGCCGACATGGCCGAGAGCAACGCCCAGATCGGCACCCCGGAGGCGTGGGAGGCCGGCCTGACCGGCAAGGGCGTCAAGGTCGCCGTCCTGGACACCGGCGTGGACGCGGGACATCCCGATCTCACCGGCCGGGTGGGCGAGACCAAGAGCTTCATCGAGGGCGAGGAGGTGTCCGACCTCAGGGGACACGGCACCCATGTCACCTCCACCGTGGGCGGCAGCGGCGCGGCCTCGGACGGCAAGGAGAAGGGCGTCGCCCCCGGCGCCGGTCTCGCGGTCGGCAAAGTGCTCAGCGACGCGGGCTTCGGCAGCGAATCGCAGATCATCGCCGGTATGGAGTGGGCCGCGAAGGACATCGACGCCAAGATCGTGTCGATGAGCCTCGGTTCGACCGAACCCAGCGACGGAACCGACCCGATGGCCCAGGCGGTCAACACCCTCTCCGAGCAGACCGGCGCGCTCTTCGTGATCGCGGCGGGCAACTCCGGCGGCGCGGCCACCATCGGCTCGCCGGGCGCCGCGGACTCCGCGCTGACCGTCGGCGCCGTCGACTCCGCCGACCGGCCCGCGTACTTCACCAGCCAGGGACCGCGCTACGGCGACAACGCGCTGAAGCCCGATCTGTCCGCGCCGGGCGTCGACATCCTCGCCGCCCGCTCCCGGCTCGCCGAGGGCAGCGGCCCCTACACGACGATGAGCGGCACCTCCATGGCGACCCCGCATGTCGCCGGAGTCGCAGCCCTGCTCGCCGAGAAGCACCCCGACTGGTCGGGGCAGCGGCTCAAGGACGCGCTCATGTCCACATCCGAGCGGCTCACCGACTCCGTATACGCGCTCGGCGCGGGCCGGGTCGACGTACCGGCCGCCATGGACGCGGCCATCACCGCCACCGGCAGTGCCGACCTCGGCTTCCACAGCTGGCCGTACGAGGACAACAAGCCCGTCACCCGGACCATCGGCTATGCCAACTCCTCCGACCGTCCCGTCACTCTGAGCCTCACCGCCGAGGGCGCCGCCGACGGAGTCGTCACTCTCGCCGACTCCACCCTGACCGTCCCGGCGCACTCCACGGCCACCACCACCGTCACCGGCGACGGCACGAAGGCCCGCGTCGGCAACACCTCCGGCCGTGTTGTCGCGAAGAGCGGCGACACCGTCGTCGCCCACACCGCCTTCGGCCTGGTCAAGGAGGAGGAGCGGTACACCCTCACCGTCCACGCCAAGGACCGGGACGGCGCGCCGACCGCGGCCCCGCTCACGGTGCGCAAGCTCGCGGCCGGGCATGATCCCTTCCCCGCCGCGGTCGGAGACTCCGGAACGCTCCAACTGCGTCTGGCTCCCGGCAGCTACGCCCTCTCCTCGTTCCTCGACGTACGCGGCAGCAAGGGCAAGGACTCGCTCGGCCTCGGTTTCCTCTCCGAGCCCGAGGTCGTGATGGACCGCGACCGCGACATCACCCTCGACGGGCGGCAGTTGAGGGAGATCCGGGCCGAGGTGGACCGGCGGACGGAGACCCGTCAGCTGCTGATGGAGTTCACCAGGGAGGCGAACGGGGCGACATACGGCGGAGCCGTGCAGGTGCCGCTCGCCTACGACAGCGTCTTCGCGGCCCCCACGCGTGAGCCCGCCACCGGAACCTTCGAGTACCGCACGGTCTGGCGCCTCGGCAAGCCGCTGCTGGAGCTGACGGCGGGCGGCAAGCGCATCGGGGAAACCGTCGTCCAGTACGGCTCCGCACTGCCCGACGGACGGCAGCGGCTGCGCCTGGTCGACGCCGGTACCGGAAGCCCCGGGGAGTACGAGGGCCTCTCCGCGCGCGGCAAGGCCGTCGTCGTCCGCGCGAGCGACACCGTCAGCCCGCGACAGCTCGCCCAGAGCGCTCAGGACGCGGGCGCCGAGGCGCTGTTCGTCACCGACGACGCCCCCGGCAGGCTGCTCGCCGACTTCACCACGGAGTCGGGCGAGGAGCGACCGCTGACCATCGCCACCGTCAACTCGGCCGACGGCGCACAGCTGTTGGAGTCGGCCCGGCGGCAGCGGAGCGCGGAGCTCACCGGCACGCGCTACACCCCGTATGTCTACGACCTCTCCGAGGGACACCCCCGAGCCATTCCCAAGGATCTGATCTACCGGCCGGGCAAGCGCGAACTGGCCGTGCTCGACACGAAGTTCCACGCGGCCGAGCCTGTCGACGGCGGCGAGTTCCGCTACTCGATCACCGACACCTTCCCCATCGGCTTCGGCTTCCCGGAGAAGACCGCCTACCCGGCGGAGCGCACCGACTACGTCAGCACGGGCGCCGGCCAGCACTGGCACGAGTCCGTCACCGCGGGCCCGACGTCGCTGGAACAGCGCGGCGGCGTGGTGACCTACCGCGGTGGTACGCGCTCAGGACTTGACTGGTTCAAGCCGGTGCTGCACCCGTGGCTGGGCACCGGGCTCGGCTGGGGACAGCAGCGCCGGGGCAATGACCTCCGGTTCAACACACCGGGCTGGGGCGACTCCGGCCCCGACCACACGGGCTTCGGCGATGTGTGGAGCGACGAGTCGATGACGCAGACCACCGAGGTGTACGCGAACGGGCAGCTCGTCGACCGCAAGACCAGCTCGGGCGCGTACGCCTGGGACGCCGACCCGGCCGAACAGACCTACAAGGTCGTCACGGACACCACTCTCGACCCGGAGCGCTGGCGGCTGTCCACCAGGGGCCACTCGGAGTGGACCTTCCGCTCCGCGGAGACCCCCACGGACCGCGAGACCTTCCTGCCGCTGCTCAATCTCGGCTTCGACGTCGACACGGATCTGGCGGGCGACGTACGCGCGGGCAAGCGGCTGTCACTCGGGATCTTCTCCGAGTACGTCAAGGGAGCACCGGACACCGGCAGGATCGATGGCGGCAGGCTGGAGGTCTCGTACGACGACGGCAAGAGCTGGACGGCCGTCTCCCTGCACCGGGCCGGCGGCAAGCCGGCGGCCTGGGAGGGCACCGTACGGATACCGAAGGACGCGACGTATCTCTCGCTGCGCGCCTCCGCCACCGATGACCGCGGCGGATCGGTGAAGCAGGAGATCATCCGGGCGGTGGGCGTGAAGTAGCGCTGCTTCAGGGCCCGGTGGCCCGGTACGGCCGGCTCCCGGCCGTACCGGGCCCCACGCTGTCCTGCCGGGACTGCCGGGGCTGCCGGGACTGTCGGGACTGCCGGGACTGCGCGCCGGCGGCCCCAGCCCCCGCCGCCGGCCTCTCCCGCCCCGCCCCGGCCGCCCCGGCCTCCTCAGCGCGTGAGCAGCTCGCGCAGTGCCCCGGCGATATCGGCGGGGGCTTCCTCCGCCATGAAATGGCCGTGCGTGACGGAGACATGGCGCAGATCGGCGGCCCACGCCTGCCACAGGGACCGCGCGTCGTAGCCGAGCATCGCGCCCCAGTCCTGCTGGAGGACGGTGACCGGCATCCGCAGCCGGCTGCCCGCGTCCCGGTCCTCACGGTCGTGGTCGACGTCGACGCCGGCGGAGGCGCGGTAGTCGGCGACGATCGAGGGCACCGCGTCGCGACACGCGTCCAGATACGCGGCGCGCACATCGGCGGGGATCGCCCGCGGGTCCTTGGTCCAGCCGTCCAGGAAGTGACCGAAGAAGGCGTCCGCGCAGCCGGTGATCATCTGTTCCGGCAGACCGGGCGGCTGGGCCATCAGATAGAGGTGGAAGCCGACGGCGGCGGTGGTGCCGTGCATCACCTCCCACATGTCCAGGGTCGGCAGCACATCGAGGCAGGCCAGGTGAGTGATCGCCGCGGGGTGGTCGAGTGCGGCGCGGAAGGCGACCAGGGCGCCCCGATCGTGCCCGGCCAGCGCGAACCGCTCATGCCCCAGCGCACGGGCCAGGGCGACGATGTCGGCCGCCATGGTGCGCTTGGAGTAGGTGGTGGCGCCGGCCTCGGCGGGCTTGTCGCTGGCGCCGTAGCCGCGCAGGTCGGGGCAGATCACGGTGTGATCGGCCGCGAGGTCGGCGGCGACGTGCCGCCACATCAGATGGGTCTGCGGGAAGCCGTGCAGCAGTACGACCGGACTGCCCGTGCCCGCGACGGCCACGTTCAGTGACACGCCGTCGCCGACGGGAACGCGCCGGTAGTCGAAGCCGGTGATGGCAGGCGTCATGGTTCCGCCTCTTTCCGTGGTGATCCGGATGACCGGGTTGATCCGGTCGGCCGGCCTGAACAGGTGTCCTCAGCCTGCCGGGCGCGAATGAGCATCGGATCAGCGCGCTATAGCGTGGCCTGGACGAGGAAGTCCGACGTGACGTCGTCCCCCCGGGCGACGACGTGACGTCGTCTCCCCGGGCGGACATTTACTCGTCCAGGGCGAGCCACGCCCGAGGAAGAGGTGGTCACGGATGCGGGTCGGGTTCGGGGTGCTGGGGCCGGTCACGGCCTGGGACGGCGGCGGGGGCGCCATCGCCCTGAAGGGACCCCGGCACCGCGCGGTGCTGGCCCGGCTGATCGTCGCCCGCCGCCGCGTCGTCCCCGTCCCTCGCCTGGTCGAGGACCTGTGGGCGGACCCGCCCCCGGGCGCGGTCGGGGCCGTACGTACCTTCGTGGCCGCGCTGCGCCGCGCGCTGGAGCCGGAGCGCCCGCCCCGCGCCCCGGCCGGGCTGCTGGTCACGGAAGGCCCCGGGTACGCGCTGCGCGCGGAACCGGACGCGGTGGACGCCTGGCGCTTCGAGCGAGCTCTGGCCGCCGCCGCGGCCCTGCCTCCCGAGGGCGCGCTCGCGCGGCTGGAAGAGGCGCTGGAGTGGTGGCGAGGGCCCGCGTACGCGGAATTCGCCGACACGGCCTGGGCCCGCGCCGAGCGCTCCCGCCTGACGGAGCTGCGGTTGCGCGCCGTCGAGCAACGGGCGGAAGCCCGGCTGTCCCTGGGACTGGCGGCCGAGGCCGTGCCGGATCTGGACGCGCATGTCGCCGAGCACCCCTGGCGCGAGGACGCCTGGCGGCTGCTGGCACTCGCGCTCTACCGGGCCGGCCGCCAGGGCGACGCGCTCGCTGTGCTGCGCCGGGCACGCACGCTTCTGGTGGAGCAGTTGGGGGTGGACCCCGGCCCGGGACTGCGCCGTCTGGAAGCGGACATCCTCGCCCACGCCGACCATCTCGACCTTCCGACCGGGACGGGCGGCGCCGGTGGGGAGGGCGGCACGGGCGGCGCGGCGGGACAGGTGTGGGCGCGGGCCACCGCCGCGTACGACCGTACCGTCGCCGCGGGCGCCCGCGCCCGGCTGGAGTCGACGGTGGGTCTGTTGCGCGGCCTCGCGGTGACCGGGGGCGGCGGCCTGGAGGCGGCCCGGGTGCACCGCGTGGCGGCCGTCGCGGCGGCGGAGGAGCTGGGCGACGCGGCGCTGACCGCCCGGGTGATCGGCGCGTACGACGTCCCCGCGATCTGGACCCGCTCCGACGACCCGGAGCGGGCGGCGGCTGTGGTGACCGCGGCCGAGCGCACCCTGACCGCGCTCCCTCCCGAGGGCCACGAGGCGGCGCGGGCCCGGCTGCTGGCCACGATCGCGCTGGAGTCGCGCGGCACCCCGCCCCGCGCCCTTCGAGCGGGGAGCACCCCCTCGGCGCGCGGCCCCCAGGCCGCCCGGCAGGCGGAGCGGATCGCCCGCGGCCTGGACGATCCCGCACTGCTGGCGTTCGCCCTCAACGGCGTGTTCATGCAGACCTTCCACCGCGCGGGTCTGGCGACCCGCCGGGACGCGATCGGCGCCGAACTGATCACCCTGTCCGCCCGCCACGACCTGGTCACCTATGAGGTCCTCGGACATCTCATCCGTATCCAGGCGCGCGGCGCGCTCGCCGACTTCCCCGGGGCCGACGGGCACGCGACCGCCGCCGACCGCCTGGCCGAGCGCCATGAGCTGGCGCTCGTGGGCGTGTTCACCCAGTGGTACCGCGCGCTGCGGCTCGCCGAGACCTGCCGGGCGCCGGTGGCCGAGGTGGAGACGGCCTACCGGGAGGCCGCCGCGCGCCTCGACGGAGCGGGCATGCCCGGCATGGAACGCGGTCTGCTGCCGCTCGCGCTGCTGTCCCTGCGGGTACGGCACGGCCGGCCGGCTCCGACCGACGAGCGCATCGACTGGGGGCCGTACGCACCATGGGTCCGCCCCCTGGTGCTGCTGGCCCAGGACCGCCGTGACGCGGCCGGCGCGGCGCTCCGCGAGGTCCCGGACCCGCCCCCCGACCTGCTGTTCGAGGCCCTGTGGTGTCTCACCGCGCGGGCGGCGATCACCCTCGGCGACCGGGAAACGATACGGCGTGCGTACAGCGAACTGACCCCGGCGGCGGCGGAGTTGGCGGGAGCGGGCAGCGGCCTGCTCAGCCTCGGCCCGGTGGCGCGCTTCCTCGAAGAACTCGCCGCCGAACTCGCCGCCACGGACCCAGCCGGACAGCAGGGACGGTGAGGGCGCCCGGTGGTGGGCGCGGGGGCACGATCACCCCGGCGGCCGTTGGCCCTCCGCCCGTGCGCGGCGATCATCGTCCACTATGCCAATGGCCCAGTGGACCAAGGTTCACTTGAGCCACTGGGGTAAGAGGTGCTGTGATGGAGCCCTCAATGGCGCTGCGGATCCCCGCGGCGCCTTTCTCATGCCGGAATGAGAACGGGCGGGCTGGCAGTGCTGAAGAGGATGTTCGTATGTCCCGATCCGGGACGGCTGCGGCTGTACAGCGCCCTGCGTGCCGTTCTCGGCATCGGTCTGGCGGTCCTCGTGTGCGGGGCTGTCGGTCAGCCGCTCGCCGGAGTCATCACCGGTGGGCTCGCCGCGCTCCTCGCCCTCTTCACGGTCACCGACACGACGGTACGCGGCCAGGCCGTCACCACCGCTCTGCTGCCCGCGGTCGGCCTTCCCGTGCTCGCCCTCGCGTCGGTACTGCACGATCACCCGGCGGCGCGTGACACGGCGTTTCTCGTCGTGGCCGGTGCCGCGGTGTATGTCCGCCGCTGGGGCCCGCGAGGGCATGCCCTGGGGGTCTTCGGATTCATGACCTTCTTCGTGGCGCAGTTCCTGCACACCGTGCCCGCGCGACTGCCCGGTCTGTACTCCGCGGTTCTGCTCGCCGTACTCGCCTCGTCGGTGGTCCGCTTCGGAGTCTGGTGCTACGAGCGGCGGCTGCCGCCGCCCGCCCTCCCCGTACTGCCCGGCGCCTCGGGAACGGCCCGTACGACCACCCGGCAGGCGGTTCAGGTGGCCGCCGCCGGCGCGCTGGCGCTCTGCGTGGGCCAGTCGCTCTCGCAGGACCGGTGGTACTGGGCCGTCGGCGCGGCCTGGTGGATCTTTGTGAACACCACCTCACGTGGCGAGACCCTTGTCCGCGGCTTCCGGCGGGTGCTCGGCACGGCCGCGGGCAGCGCCGCCGGACTGATCATCGCCGTACCCCTGCACGGCGCGCCGGCCCCCACCGCCGCGCTCGTCGCCCTGTGCGTGTTCGGGATCTTCTACACGGCCGCGGTCTCCTACAGCTGGATGATCTTCTTCGTGACGGTCATGGTCGGCCTGCTGTACGGACTGCTCGGCGTGCTCGATCCGGCGCTGCTCGCCCTGCGACTGGCGGAAACCGGTGTGGGGGCCCTGGGGGCGGCGCTGGCCGTCCTGCTCCTGCTGCCGGTGACCACCCATGCCGTCACCGACGCGTGGATCCAGCAGGCGCTGCGCTGCGTTCACGGCTGCACCACCACGGCCGCGCGCCGGCTCGCCGGGGACGAACGGGCCGATCCGGGGCCGCTCGCCGCGGAGCTGGAAGTGCTGCTCGGCCGGGTACGGATGTCCCTCGCGCCGCTCGTCCATCCGCTGAACCCGTTGCGGGCGCGCGGGGCCCGGGCCCGCCGGGTGCTTGTCCTGCTCGACGACTGCGCCCGTGAGGTACGGGGGTTCGCCGCCGTGGCCGCCGACCCCACCGCCTCGCACGACGCCCGGCTGGCCGCCGCCTGCCGCCGGGTCGAGGCCGCCGTAAGCGAGTTGGCGCCGCCGGGGGCGGAGCCCGCCCGGCCGGCGGCCGGTGCGCCGGACGCACCGCACCACCACCCCGGAGCCGAGGCGGCGCTCGCCCATCTGCACAATCTGGAGCGGGCGCTCGGGGACCTCTCCGCACCCCTGCGTACCGCGCCGCGCGGCCCTCTCGTCCCCGCCTGAGCCGTCGGACGTCCCCTCCTGAGCTGCCGGAAAGGGGCCGGAAACGGCCTACCGGGCCGAGTGATTGGTCCAGACCCCCTGCTACCGTCTGCCCGGACGCCGGGGGAGCGGCGGCCGAGAGGCAGCCGACGAGAACAGCCGAAGAGGGGACACAGAGTGAGCGGCAGGAACGACGGGCGGGCCTTCATCGGATCGTTCACCTCCGCGGGAGGCCGCGGGATCATCGCCGTCACCGTGGACGCGGAGACCGGAGCCCTGACGGAGCGCGGAGTCACCGACGCGGTCGCCGATCCGTCCTATCTCGCGCTCGCCCCGGACGGATCCGTGCTCTACACGGTCTCCGAGACCGAGGAAGGCGCGGCGGCCGCGTTCAGGACACCGGCGGCGGACGCGGGGAACGGGACGCCGCGGCTGCTGGGGGAGCCCGTACCGGTATGCGGCGCGAGCCCCACCCATCTCACTCTCACCGCCGGGCATCTGCTGACCGCCAACTACGGTTCCGGCAGCGTCACCGTCCTGCCCGTCGGCGCCGACGGCGCTCTCCGGCCGACGAGCGGAGTGACCAGGCACGAAGGCTCCGGGCCGCATCCCGACCGCCAGCGCGCGCCGCACGCGCACCATGTGGTGTCCGACCCGGGCGGGCGATGGATCCTCACCACCGACCTCGGCACCGACTCCGTCCGGATCAGCTCGCTCGACGCCACCGCCGGCGAGCTCACACCGCACGCCGAGACCGCGCTGCGCCCCGGCACCGGACCGCGTCATCTCGCCTTCCACCCGGCGGGCGGCCACGCGTATGTGCTCAACGAGCTGGCGCCGACACTCACCCTCTGCCGCTGGGACACGGAGAAGGGCCTGCTCGAACCGGTCGGCGAAGCCCCCGTCCTGCCCGCGGGCGTAGACGTCGAGGGCTTCGGCTCCGAGGTGGTCGTGTCGCACGACGGACGGTTCGTCTGGGCGGCGGTCCGCGGACACGACAGCATCGCCGTCCTCGCGCTCGACGCGACCTACGAGAAGGCCGAGCTGGTCACCACGGTGGACTGCGGCGGGCGCTGGCCCCGCGATCTGGCGCTGGACCCGACGGGCAGCCGCCTCTACGCGGCGAATGAGCACTCCGGCGATGTGACCTGGTTCGACATCGATCAGGCGACGGGCATTCCGGTACGCGCCGGCGCCCTCGCGGCCCCCGCCGCCTCCTGTGTGGTCTTCGGCTGACCGGACGGCCCCACACCCTCTCCGTACGAGCGAATCCACCCGTACGAGCGGATACGGCGGCGGTGGTACCCACGCGGAAGGGCCCGCGCCGGGGCGATCCGGGGCGGGCCCTTTCCATGGGTACGGGCGGGCTGTGCTCCCGTACTCAGGGGCGTGCGGCGGGTGGCCGGCGCGGGCGGGTCAGTGCGTCGCCGTCCCCTGCGGCTGCGCGGGGATGCCCAGCGCGGCCGTGTACTTCGACAGCACCAGTTTCCCGATCGCCGGGTACGCGCCCAGCGGCTCGGCGGCGGCGCAGTCCGCCTCCTTGAGCGCCGCTTCGAGCAGCCCCTCGGGCAGCTCGGGGCCGACCAGATACGGGGCGAGCGCGAGCTGGGTCGAGCCGGCCTCGCGCAGCTCCTGGGCGACGGCCGCGATCGAGCCCTCCTCGTCCAACGCGGCGGCCATGACCGGTACGGCGAGGCGCGCGGCCAGCAGCATTCCGGTGATCCCCGCGGTCTGCACCGCTTCCTTGCCCCCCACTGTGGCCAGGATGATCCCGTCGGCCGCCGTGGCGACCGTGAAGAGCCTGGCGCGGTCGGCACGGGCCAGCCCGGCCTCCGACAGGCGTACGTGCAGACCTTCGGCGAGCAGCGGATGCGGACCGAGGACATCGGTCAGCTCCGCGGTGGCGCCGCTGTCCGCGACGGCCTGACGTATCCGCGTGACCAGCCCACTGTCGGGTCCCGCGAGCAGCGGAACGACGACGGCGGCCGGCCCCTCGGGCTCGGCCACCTCGCGGCCCACCGACTTCGCCAGCTCATAGCGTTCGGTACGCAGCGCGGCGGTCCCGGTCAGGACGCTCTGCAGCGTGGGGTACTCGGAGTCGTCACCGTCCAGGAAGCCGATGACGGCGTCGAGGCCGGGCAGCTCGGAACGGGCGATACTGACGACCTCTTCGGCCAGACCGCGGACAGCGGCCGAGGGGGTGCCGGGCACGGCGACGACAAGCGCGGGCGCACCTTCGGGAGCCGCGACCGGTTCGGGGCGGCGGTGGCGCCCCGACTGACGGGGTCGCGGCATTCGTACAGGCAGGCCGGATGCGGGCCCAGTGGGGGTGCTCATGGCGTCGAATGCTACTGGTTTTGTGGGCGCGACTGTTCGGGGAGGGGGCGGTCGCGAACCATCTGTCCTTATTTATCCGTTAGGTGTTTTTCTGCTCATCCATCCTGTTCTGTCGGGACGTTCAGCAGGCGCGCGTCGTACGGCAGCCGGAGCGCGTTCGTGGCGAGCGCCCCCGCGATGAGCAGCGCCCCGCCGAGCGGATCGGCCGCGGCGGACACGGTCGTGGCATGCGGCAGTTGACCGGCCAGCTCGGCGCGCAGAGGGACGAGCAGCGGGTCGCCGAGCCCGAACAGCCCTCCTGTGAGGGCGACTTCGCAGGCACTCGACGGAGGACAGACCGCCGCGGCGGCCTCCGCGATATGCCGCGCGGCCGTCGAGACGATGCCCTCCGCGACCGGATCACCGACCGCGCAACGGGCCACCTCCGGCGCGAAAGAGGCGAGTACCGCGGGCCGGTCGGTACGCGGATAGAGCAGTCCAGGCAGCTCGGGAGCGGGCCCGAAAACCGCTTCCATCCTGGACAGCAGTGCGGGCGATCCGCCGCGCCGTCCGTCGTATGCCCGCATGGCGGCTTCGAGTCCCGCCCGGCCGATCCAGGCACCACCGCCGCAGTCGCCCAGCAAATGACCCCAGCCGTCCGCGCGCTGCCAGCCGGTCAGGTCCGTGCCCAGCGCGATCATGCCCGTACCGGCCGCGACGACCACGCCGGGACGCTGACCGAGCGCTCCCGCGTACGCGGTGACCGCGTCCGCCGCGAGCGCGAGCCGCCGTACGCCGAGGGAACGCTCAAGCGCCGAGGGCAGTTCGGCGCGCAGTCCGTCACCGAGCGTCGCCATCCCGGCCGCGCCGATCGCGACCGCGGACAGGGTGCTCCGACCCCCTCCCGCGCCCGGATCCCCGCCCCGGTCCCCGCCCGGATCCGCGCCCGCCTCCGCGAGCAGCGTGTCGACCGCGGGCAGCAGCCGGGCGAGCAACTGTCCGGCGTCGATACCCGAGGGGCCCGTGCGCACCGGCTCGGTGGAGACGGTGGTCGCGACCGTCGTCACGGCCGAGGTCCCGTCGGAAGCCGTCGAGCCGAGCGCGAAGCGCAGCCCGGAACCCCCCGAGTCCACACCCAGCACCCAGCTCATCGACCCGCCCGGCTCATCGACGCACCTGGCTCAGCGACCGCCCGGTTCACGCGGGTGTCCGTCTCATGGCAGCCGCCAGTCCACCGGCTGCGCCCCCTGGCCGATCAGCAGGTCATTGGCCCGGCTGAACGGACGCGAGCCGAAGAAGCCGCGGTCCGCCGACATCGGGGAGGGATGGGCCGATTCGACGGCCGGGTAGTCCCCGAGCATCGGGCGGCAGTTACGGGCGTCACGCCCCCACAAGATGGAGACCATGGGCTTGCCGCGCGCGACCAGAGCGCGAATGGCCTGCTCGGTCACCTCCTCCCAGCCCTTGCCGCGGTGCGCCGCGGGCTTGCGGGGCGCTGTCGTGAGCGCCCTGTTGAGCAGCAGCACCCCCTGCCGCGTCCAGGGCGTCAGATCGCCGTTGGAAGGGCGGGCCAGCCCCAGATCCGTATGGGCCTCCCGGAAGATGTTCTCCAGACTGCCGGGCAGGGGCCGTACCTCGGGCGCCACCGAGAAGCTCAGCCCCACCGCGTGTCCCGGGGTCGGATAGGGATCCTGGCCCACGATCAGGACCCGCACCTCGTCGAACGGCTGCTGGAAAGCACGCAGCACATTCGGTCCGGCCGGCAAGTAGGTGCGCCCGGCGGCGATCTCCGCGCGCAGGAAGTCGCCCATCTCGGCGATGCGCCCGGCCACGGGGCCCAGTGCGTCCGCCCATCCGGGCTCGACGATTTCGTTCAACGGTCGTGCTGCCACGGGGTGCCACTCTACTGGTGCGCACGGCGCGCTTCCGCACACACCCGTCAAACCACCGCCGGTGGACGGCATTTGCCCGGCTCACCCGGACAGGGTGACCGCGCGGACACAGAGCACATCCGGCAGATGCGAGGCCAGCGGCTCCCAGCTGTCCCCGTCGTCCGCGCTCGCGTACACCTCGCCGTTGCGGTTGCCGAAGTACACCCCGGCCGGATCGGAGCCGTCCGTACACATCGCGTCACGCAGCACCGTGCCGAAGTGGTCCCCCTCCGGCAGCCCGGCCGTCAGCGGCTGCCAGTCGCCGCCCGCGTTCTCCGTACGGAAGACCCGGCAGCGGCGCTCGGCGGGGACGCGGTCCGCGTCGGCGTTGATCGGGAACACATAGGCCACATCCGCGTGGTGCGGATGCGCGGCGACCGTGAAGCCGAAGTCGGACGGCAGACCCGCGCCGATGTCGCTCCACCGGGCGCCCGCGTCGTCACTGCGGAACACTCCCCAGTGGTTCTGCAGATAGAGCCGGTCGGGATCGGCCGCGTCCTGCGCGATCTTGTGGACACACTGGCCGAACTCGGGGTGCGGATCGGGCAGGAAGACCGCCGACACCCCCTGGTTGGACGGCGCCCAGCTCCCACCGCCGTCCCGGGAGCGGAACACCCCGGCCGTGGACACCGCGACCGTCACCGCGTCGGGATCCCGGGGATCGGTCACCACCGTATGCACGGCCTCACCGCCGCCGCCCGGCACCCATCGCGACCGGGTGGGGTGCTCCCACAGCGGCCGGACCAGCTCGAAGGTCTCGCCGCCGTCGTCGGAGCGGAACAGGGCGGCGGGCTCCGTCCCCGCGTACACCACATCCGGCGCCGCCGGGCCGGCCGGATGCAACTGCCAGACCCGCTCCAGGGAGGCGCCCGTGTCCTGGGGAAAGCGGACCGCCGGTCTCGTCGGCTCCGTCCAGCTCACTCCGAGATCGTCCGAGTGGAACACGGACGGCCCCCAGTGCGCGCTGTCGCCGCCGACCAGCAGCCGTGGCACCGCCCGGCGCGTATCGATGCCGATCGAGTAGACCGCCTGCGCGTTGAATCGGGGGCCGTCGAAATCCCATCGGCCGCCGCGCCTGCGGCCGATGAAGAGCCCTTTGCGGGTGCCTACGGTGAGCAGCACGTCGGACATGGCCGGTACCTCCAGGACGCCGTTGTCTCGGATACGGGCCAGTCTGCACCCGACCACTGACAACGGCTCCCGGAGGCGTGGATCCGCCCCGGCCGAGGACCCGGATCGAGCGGCGGATGGCGCCGCTGACCCTCCCCACCAGGAGAAACCGGCTCGGAGGGCCGAGGTCAGACGGCCCGGTGGTACTGCTGCGGGGTGTGTACGCGCCCGCCCAGCTCGCCGGCGGCGCGGCGGGCCCAGGACGGGTCACGCAGCAGTTCCCTGCCGAGCAGTACGGCATCGGCCTCACCGTTGGCGATGATCTTCTCGGCCTGCTCGGGCTGGGTGATCAGACCGACCGCCGCCACCGGCAGCCGGGTCTCCGCCCTGACGCGGGCCGCGAACGGCACCTGATAGCCGGGGCCGACCGGAATGCGCACGTCCGAGGCGTTGCCACCGCTGGAGACATCGAGCAGATCCACCCCGTGTGCCAGCAGTTCGCCGGCGAGCCGCACCGTGTCGTCGGCGGTCCAGCCGCCCTTGTCGAGCCAGTCGGTGGCGGAGATCCGGAAGAAGAGCGGCAGCTCGTCCGGCCACTCGGCGCGTACGGCGTCCACGACCTCCAGCGCGAACCTCGCGCGGTTCTCGAAGGAGCCGCCATAGGCGTCCGTGCGCCGGTTGCTGTGCGGGGAGAGGAACTCCCCGATCAGATAGCCGTGCGCGCCATGCACCTCGACGATCTGGAAACCGGCCTCCCTGGCCCGCCGCGCCGCCGCCCCGAACTGTCCGACGATCTCCTTGATCTGCTCCACGGTCAGTTCGGCGGGGAGCAGATGCCCCTCCGCGAAGGGCACCGCGCTGGGCGCCAGCGGCTCCCACCCATGGGCCTCGGTACCGACGGGGCCGCCGCCGTTCCACGGCCGGTCGGTCGATGCCTTCCGCCCGGCGTGGGCGAGCTGGGTACCCGAGACGGTGCCCTGCGAGGCGAGGAAACGGGTGATCCGGCGGAACGCCTCGACCTGCGTGTCGTTCCAGATCCCGAGGTCGGCGGGGCTGATACGGCCCTCCGGGCTGACCGCCGTGGCCTCGACGAGGATCAGTCCGGTGCCGCCGGTGGCGCGCGCGGCGAGATGGGAGAAGTGCCAGTCGTTCGCCACGCCCGCGTCCGGACCCGTCTCGTCCGCGGAGTACTGGCACATGGGTGCCATCCAGACCCGGTTGGGGATGGTCAGGGACCGCAGGGTGTACGGCTCGAACAGTGCGCTCACGGCGGACTCCATTCGGAACGTGAGGGATCGCGGGGATCGCGGGGATCGCGGGGATCGAGGGCCACTCGTACGATACCCATCGTAGTAAGGCGAATGTCAAACTACGAGAAGTCTCGTACAATGAGATCTCGCCGATGGAGTGCGATGAACACGATGCAGACGAACGCGATGCAGACGAAGTGGAGCCCCGCCGTGACCGCCGCGACCAGCACCCGTGAACTCGCGCACCCCTCGTGCGCGGAGATCCGTCTGGAGGGCGTGCTCCACGCGCTCTCCGACCCCCTGCGGCTGCGGATCGTCCGCGAGCTGGCCGTGGCGGACGACGAGCTCTCCTGTTCGCATTTCGAGCTGCCCGTCAGTAAATCCACCGCCACCCACCATTTCCGGGTCCTGCGTGAGAGTGGCGTGATCGAGCAGAACTACCGGGGGACGGCCAAGATGAGCGGACTGCGCGGGGAGGACCTGGGGCGGCTCTTCCCTGGTCTGCTCGACAGCGTCCTGGGCGCGGCCACCGCGCAGGCGGCCCGGCTCGGTGAGAGCTGATCCGGAGATCGGCCACGGTCGATCCGGAGATCGGCCACGGTAGATCCGATGAGCCGACAGGGTGCCGTACTCGTGGGCACGTGCGCGCCATGACAATAAGGGTGGATTGCCTGATTAAGTTGTGAATGTGTCGGAACATAAATTGATTTCCGCCCAGGAACCTCATGAGCACGACGCGTACCCATGGCCCATGTGGGAAGTGCAGGGGCACGGCACCGTCACCGGGGCCGGGGACCCCAGGGACGGCGCCGCGCGGCGCGAGATCCTGCCGCCCTGGGTCGATATCAGACTGACCTTCGCGGACGGCGCGCGGATCGATGTGCTCGCGGTCGTACGTGACGGCAGGATCGCCATCGAGGACGCGCAGGCCGATCCGCCGCTCGCCCTGGACGGCTTCGCCGCGCTCGCCGAGGCGATCGAGGCGCCGCTTCACAACGCCTGTCAGGTGGTCGCCGGCCGGCACCGGCCCCCCGCCCCCCAGCCCGTCGACGGTGGAGTTCCCCTCGACGCCCCGATCGCCCAGCTCCCCCCGGGTCCCGAGGAGGGAGCACGGCCGCTGCCTGAGGAGCCGGTGTCAGCGGAGGAGGCGAAGCTCCAGGTCGAGTCCGGGCCCGCCCATGTGTCCGGCCCCGCGCCGCTCGTGGCGGAGAGGCCGTCCGAACAGCCTGCCGAGTGGTCCGTGGAGGAGCCGGCGCCGGAGCGAGCCCCGGACCCCGCCCCGGTCGCGCCGCCGGAGCCCGCGGACGCGGACGCGCAGACCGCCGCGCAGGCCGCCGCCCCGGAAGCCCCGCAGACCGCCGCACAGGAACAGGATCGGTCCGGCCGACACCGCGCCCGTCCGTCCCTCCCGCGCGGCAGCGCCGCCCGGGAGGGCGTCGCCGAGATCTACCGTGCCGCCCAGCAGGCCGGCCAGGACCCGGTGCTCGCCGTGATGTCCGCCACCGGGTTCAGTCGCCGCAAGGCGTTGAAGCTGATCGCGGGCGCCCGGGACGAGGGCCATCTGACGCCCCGTCACCACCGGCGCTGACGACCGGCGCCGGCCCTCACCGCTGAACACCGGCACTGACCCTCGGCGCTGAACAGCGCCACTGAACACCGGCGCTGAACAAGGGCGCTGACCACGGGCGTTCGGCCATCCGCCGTGTCACATGGCGCGCATACGGTTCATCTCGGACGTCTGCTGCGAGATGACATCGTTCGCCATCTCCCCGACCTGGATGTTGTTGCCGTCCGAGAGCGCCTCGGTGGCCATGGTGATCGCCCCCTGGTGGTGAGTGATCATCAGCTTGAGGAACAGCTCGTCGAAGGCCTTTCCCTTCGCCGCCCGCAACTGCGTCAGTTGGGCCTCGGTGGCCATTCCGGGCATCGAGCCATGGTCATGGCCCTGGTGCTTCTTCGCCCCGCCGTTGTTCTTCAGCCAGGCTTCCATCATGCCGATCTCGGGCTTCTGCGCATCGGCGATCCGCGACGCGAGCCGCTTCACCTGCTCCGAGTCCGCCCGTTCCGGGACGAGTCCGGCCATGTCCAGCGCCTGCCCATGATGCACGATCATCATCTGCGCATAGGTGAAATCGGCGGAGTTGGGGGTGTTGTCGGGCGCCGCCTTCAGCGCCTCCTCGGCGGAGAGAGTCTTCGCTGGCTCGCCCGGCTTCCCGGGCGCCACCACTCCAGCGCCCTTGTCCGCGTTGGACTTTGCCGCGCCCGCGCTGTCGTCGCCTCCCGATTCGCAGGCTCCCAGGGCGAGTACGGCGGCGGCGACCGCCGCCGCGACGACGGACCGGCGAACACGCGGACTCCGGTGGCGGATCAACACGGCGACCTCCTGCGGCACATGGTGTGGTGGAACATTTCCTAGCACGCTTCAGGCAACGAGTGATCAAAAACTTTCATTACGTCTCTGTTGCCATCTGTTGAGATGTACATGAGAGGGACGATACTGCCGAGGTCCGAGACCCGTTCGCACCCGAGCGGGGATACAAGGGAGGACGCAGTGAGTTCGTTGCACACCACTCGCGTGCGGCGCAGACGTCTGGGCGTGGCGGCAGCCGCGGCCGGGCTCTTCGCCACTCTGCTGGCCGCCGGTCCGGCGGTCGCCACACCGGACCCCGGTGATGGTCAGGCCAAGGAGAAGATCTCCAGCAGCCAGGCAGCCGAGGTCAAGTCAGCCATCCAGAACGGCGAGATACCCGGCGTGGACGAGGTCGTCCACAGCTCCAATATCAGTCATCTCGCCAATGTGCCCAAGGACCTGATCAAGGGGACCAACTCGGACCTCGCGTTCCAGGGCAAGTACGCCTTCTCGGGCAACTACGACGGCTTCCGGATCTTCGACATCAGCAACCCGAAGTCCCCGAAGACCGTCGCGCAGGTGCTCTGTCCCGGATCGCAGAACGACATCTCGGTCTCGGGCGATCTGCTCTTCCTCTCCACCGACTCCTCGCGCAGCGACAATTCGTGCAACAGCACGTCGCAGTCCGCCACGGAGAAGTCGTCCTGGGAGGGCATGAAGATCTTCGACATCAGCGACAAGCGGAACCCCAAGTACGTCGCCGCTGTCGAGACCGCGTGCGGTTCACACACCCATACGCTGGTGCCGGAGCGCAAGGACGTCTACGTCTACGTCTCCTCGTACTCGCCCAGCGCCTCCTTCCCGGACTGCCAGCCGCCGCACGACGGTATCTCCATCATCAAGGTGCCGCGCAAGTCCCCGGAGAAGGCCGCGGTCGTGAACTTCCCGGTGCTCTTCCCGGAGGGCGGAAACCCGGGAGCGCCCACCAACCCGGGTGTCTCGGCGACCACCGGCTGCCACGACATCACGGTGCTGCCCTCCAAGGACCTGGCCGCCGGTGCCTGCATGGGTGACGGCATCCTGTTCGACATCAAGGACCCGGAGCGCCCCAGGGTGATCGACCAGGTCCAGGACAATGTCAACTTCGCCTTCTGGCACTCGGCCACCTTCAACCAGCAGGCCAACAAGGTCGTCTTCACCGACGAGCTGGGCGGCGGTGGCGCCGCCACCTGCAACGCCGAGATCGGTCCGAACAGGGGCGCCGACGGCATCTACGACATCGTCGGCAAGGGCGACAAGCGCAAGCTGGTCTTCCGTAGCTACTACAAGATCCCCCGCTACCAGGCGGACACCGAGAACTGCGTCGCCCACAACGGCTCGCTGATCCCGGTCAAGGGCCGCGACATCATGGTCCAGTCCTGGTACCAGGGTGGCGTCTCCGTCTGGGACTTCACCAACTCCTCGAAGCCGAAGGAGATCGCGTACTTCGAGCGCGGTCCGATCTCGGCCGAGACCATGGTCGGCGGCGGCACATGGTCCTCGTACTACTACAACGGCTACATCTACTCGAACGACATGGTCAAGGGCTTCGATGTGCTCAAGATCGATGACCGTCTGACCGACCCCGCGAAGCGGGTGCGGATGTCCGAGCTGAACGTGCAGACGCAGCCGGACTACTTCGACCGCTCAGGCCACTGAAGGATCAGGTCCTGACTCGTTCCGCCGGGCGGGCAGCCGCCCGGCGGAACGCCGAGTTCCCAGTCCAGCCCGTAGCGCTGGAACAACTCGGCGCGCAGCCGTGGCAGCGGCATCGGCGCACCCGGCATCAGCACGGCGAAGACCGCGCCCATCAACAGGGCGCGCAGCAGCGGATAGTCGCTGTCCGGGTCCTGTGAGCCGTACCGCACCACCGTGTCCCGCAGCAGCCCCGCGAGCCGCTGTTGCTCCGGGCACTGGACGAACCCCTCGGCCTGAAGGATGCCGGCCATATGCGTCCGCATCAGGACCGGGCTGTCCTCGGTGAGTCCGAGAATGGCGTCGATCGCCCGTGCCAGCAGCTCCCGGCCGTCCTCCGTGGCCGGTTCGCGCTCCAGGGCCGCCTGGAGCGTGCGGTGCATCAGCCGGTGGACGGCGGACTGCAGCAGCTGCCGCTTCCCCGGGAAGTAGTACGAGACGAGACCGCGTGCGGAACCCGCCCTGTCGGCGATGTCGGCGAGCGTCGTGGCCTCGTAACCGCGTTCGGCGACCAACTCGACCGTCGCCTGAAGCAACCGCTCACGTGAACGTCGACGGAGCTCTTCATTGACCGATGCGCTCCGCGGGGACATGCTTGACTCCTGCGTTGACTGGCTCTAAGCCAATATACTCAGTGCGTCCCGCCTCAGACCCTTCCGGGCCTGGTCAGCGGGGCTGCCGCCTGCCTTGGGCGACGCGGGGGATCGCCCAAGGCAGGTGGTTTCGGCATGCCAGGACGGCGCTCCGGTGCCCGTTTGGGGCCCCGGGGCCGCCCGTTTCACGGCTCTGTCAACGGGTCTATCGCAACGGTCCCCGGCTCGCCAGGGCGATAACGGGCCGTAGTCCCGCCGGGCGCTCCTCGACCGGCAGATGGTCCACGAAATGGACGGAGCAGCCCAGCTCCGCCGCTCCGCCGTCCGCCCCGCGGTCGTCGCCGACCATCAGCACATCGTGCGGATCCTGCCCCAACTCCTCGCAGGCCGCCCGGAACAGCCGCGGGTCCGGCTTCTGGATGCCGTGCTCGTACGAGAGCACATACGCGTCGACGAACGCGTCCAGGCCATGGGCACGGAAGACCGGCCGCAGATCCCAGCCGATATTGCTGACCACCGCGATGCCGATGCCCTCGCGGCGCAGCGTGCCGAGCACCTCGGCGGCGTCGGTGTACGGACGCCAGGCGTCCGGTGTCATATGACGGTCGTAGAGCGCGTCGTACAGGGCCGTGTCGGGCAGCTTCACCTGCCGGGCGAGCCCGGTGTACGCGGCGCGGTGGTTCCCGGCGCTCTCGTCGCGGGTGGCCCACAGCCCGGCCAGGTCCCGCGGCACACGCTCCGGTGAGGAGCCACCGGGCAGCGCGCCCGCCACGGCCAGCCGCATCGCGTACCGCCGCACCTCGTCGGGGGGTACGGCGACGCCCGCCTCGTCGAGCACGGCACGCAGCCAGGAGCCCGCGGATTCGATTCGGAAGAGGGTTCCGGAGAAGTCGAAGAGCACACCCTTGAAGGTCATACGTACGATCCTCGCCGGGTCACGGCTTCCTGGACAAGGTCACGCGCCCGTACACCGAGACCGAGAACGCGACCAGACAGCCACCGAACAGCCATCCTCCGATGACGTCCGCGCTCCAGTGCACCCCCAGCCACAGCCGGGTCAGGCCCGCGCCGGCCACCGATACGGCCGCGACGAGCACCGCCGTACGCCAGGGCCATCCGCCGGCCCCGTGGCGCCGCAGCAGCCACAGCAGCAGCCCACAGGTCACCGCGGCGGTCATGGCGTGTCCCGACGGGTACGCCGCGAAGTGCGCGGAGTCGACCGGGTCGGGCCACCGCGGGCGCTCACGCCCGACGGCGGCCTTCGCCCCCTGGGAGACGGCCGCGCCCAGCGCCGCCGTCCCCGCCGTCCACAGCGCGAGCAGCCGCTCACGCCGCAGCCACAGCGTGATCACGGCCACCGCGGTCAGCAGCCGCATCGTCCAAGGATCCCAGAACCAGTCCGTGAGCACCCGGTTCAGCCAGGTCGCGCCCGGCTCGGCCACCGCGCGGCGGTGCAGCTCATCCGCGACCCACCGGTCGAAGGTGAACAGCGGACCCCACTCGGCGACGACGAGCACGGTCAGTACCGCCGAGAGGACGGCCAGCAGCGCGGCTGTCGCGCCCGCCCCGGTGGGCCCGGTGCGTGGGGGACGGTCCTGGGGCGGCGGGGAGACCATGGGGGCTGAGGGCGAGAGCATGGGGTGATCCTCGCGCACCCGGCGAGCGGGGGGCTATCCCAGGGCGCGCAGCGCCGGTACGAAGGCGACCAGCAGTGGCACCACCGGTACCAGCGCCGCCGCCGCGGTCAGCCGCAGCCGGCGTCCCGCGGTGAGCCGGGGTACGGGCGACAGCAGCCGGTTCACCCGCTGGGGCAGCTGCGCGTCCGGGGCGGTGCCCGGCCCGAACACCCCGCGGTCCTCGTTCAGTTCGACCAGTGCGAGCGCGATCGTCAGCCGCCCGAAGCGCCGGGAGGCGACATCGTCGGCGGCCAGCTCGACCAGCCGGTGCATCTCGTCGCGGAACGCCGCGAATACCGGCACCTGCGGGAATCCGTTCGCCAGCGCCCCCGAGCAGTGCAGCAGCCAGTCGTGCCTGGCGCGCGCGTGGCCCTGCTCATGGGCGAGTACGGCATCGAGCTGGCGCCCCTTCAGACGGCGCAGCGCGGCCGTGGTGATGACCAGTTGGGGCGCGGCGCCCGGCAGCCACCACGCGCCGGGACGCTCGCCCTCCAGGACCACGAGCGGCTCGTCGCGCGGTTCCTCGCCGGGCAGCACGGGGGAGCGTACGAGCAGTTCCTTGCGGCGCTGCCGGCGCCGACGGCGGGCCCGGTGGATCTCACGGGTGAGCATCGCGGCCGTCCACAGGCCACCGCTGGCCAGCAGTACGGTCAGGACGGCGGTCCACGGCCCGTGCGAGCCGAAGGCATAGGCCTCCACGACCCCGCGCGGGGCGGGCGCGAAGACATGACCGCGTACGAGCAGCCAGGACGCGGCGGCGCTGAAGGTCATGGAGAGCGCGAAGCTCAGCAGCACGGCCGCCACGACGCACTGCCACACCCAGAGCGCCACCACGGGCTCGCGCTCCGGCCAGTCGGCGCGCGACAGGAGCCGCGGGGCGACGACGGCGGCCAGCGCACCGAGCAGCAGCAGTGCCAGGGAGACCATCATGGTCACCAGAGTATGAGGGGCGCGCTACCCAGGGGTACGTCCTTGCCCGGCAAGTGACCCACGACACGTTTCGGCTCGGTCGCCGCTGATCCTCCGGGACCGGCCGCGGTCAGAGCGTGAGCAGCATCGCCACCATCGCGATGCCCATGGAGAGACGGCAGACCAGCGCCAGTTCCGGGCGCTCGCCCCAGCCCGCCTGGGCCGTGCCGCCGCCGCTCTCGTGGCCCGCGGTGGCCGGGACCGGCAGCAGCCGGGCGCCCGACCACAGCACATAGCCGGCGTAGTAGACCAGCAGTACACCGGTGATCAGCGGCGCTCCGCTCCCCGTGCCCGCCGCCCCCGTCGTGTGCGCGCTGTGTGCCCCCGCCGGGGCGAGAGCCATGACCCCGGCCATATAGACCATCGCGAGCATCCCCAGCAGATGGTGCAGCCGGTGCCCCGTCCCGCCGGCCCTGAGGAGCGTATGGAGCGCCGCGCCGGCGAACACCACCACGTACGCCGCCCAGATCCACCGGGGCGGCGTCAGCACGGCGGCGGGCACCGCCATGGCCGCCATCCCGAACCCCATCAGCGCCTCGCCGCCCATCGAACCGCGCTGGTCACCCACGCCGGCGCGCAAGCGCAGCAGACAGTAACTCCCGGCCGCCGCGCAGAGCGCGACGAGCAGCCAGCCGGACATCGCAGGTCCGTGCATCGCACCTCCCCCGTCTACGGACTCGTCGAGGGAATGCCCGGCGCCGCCGATGCGCATACGAGCGCAGAGGGACACAGGGGGAGCGCACCGGGGGTCACGGGCCCGGTGGGGCACCGTCGTCCGGTAATTCACATTTCGCTGGAAACGGAAAGCGTAAAGAAAATCGACTGACACGCCCTCGCTTTTTCCGATCGAATTCCTGGTGCGCATGGCCTTGTGGCGGCGGTGGCGCCCGACTACTTTGCGAAGGCGCGCCCTTGGGGGCCGGGCGGACTGCCGCCGCCTGTAAATCCCCCCACCCCCGAGGACTTTACGCATTCTGGCAGATATCGAGTGGGAGGAATTCCCCCATGCATATGTCACGACGGTCGGCCCTCGCGTCCGCACTGGCGGCTTCGGCCGCCATCGCCGGCGTCGGCGCAGCCCAGCAGGGTGCCGCGGCGTCCGAACCGCGCCGCCGCGCACAGCAGGGCCCCACCGCCAGTCCTCCCGGTGACGTGGTCGGCAAAATCACGGTGGGTTACCAGGGCTGGTTCGCCTGCACCGGTGACGGCGCCCCCATCAATGGGTGGTGGCACTGGAGTCAGAACATGAGCCAGCCGCCGTCGCTCAGCAATACCACCATCAAGTCGTGGCCGGACATGCGGGAATACTCCCGCGGTTACCCCACCGCCTACCCGAACCTGAACAGCGGCCAGTCCGCCACGCTGTTCTCCTCCTGGGACCAGCAGACGGTCGACACGCACTTCCGCTGGATGCGGGAGAACAACTGCGACACGGCCGCGCTCCAGCGCTTCAACCCCTTCAGCCCGGAGGGCCCGACCCGGGACGCGATGGCGCAGAAGGTGCGCCAGGCGGCCGAGGCCAACGGCCGCAAGTTCTACATCATGTACGACGTCACCGGCTGGACGTCCATGCAGTCCCAGATCAAGGAGGACTGGACGTCGAAGATGAGGGCGCACACGGCGTCCGGCGCCTACGCGAAGCAGAACGGCAAGCCGGTGGTGTGCATCTGGGGCTTCGGCTTCAACGACCCGGGCCGCCCCTTCGCGCCCGCGCCGTGCAAGGAGGTCGTGGACTGGTTCAAGGCCCAGGGCTGCTATGTCATCGGCGGTGTGCCCACCCACTGGCGCAACAGCACCGATGACTCCCGGCCCGGCTTCCAGGACGTGTACCGCGCGTTCAACATGATCTCGCCCTGGATGGTCGGACGGATCGGCAACGTCGCCGACACCGACCGGTTCTTCCGCGACGTCAACACCCCCGACCAGGCGGAATGCAACGCCCGCGGCATCGACTACCAGCCGTGCGTGATGCCGGGCGATCTTCAGGAACGCCACCGCGCCCACGGTGACTTCATGTGGCGGCAGTTCTACAACATGGTGCGGGTCGGCGCGCAGGGCATCTACATCTCCATGTTCGACGAGTTCAACGAGGGCAACCAGATCGCGAAGACCGCCGAGACCGGTGCGCAGGTGCCGTCCGGGTCGGGTATCTGGGCGCTGGACGAGGACGGCACCTCCTGCTCGTCCGACTACTACCTGCGGCTGACCGGCGACGGTGGCCGGATGCTCAAGGGCCAGATCGGTCTGACGGCCACCAGGCCCACCGCGCCCAGGATCTGACGGGCGATCACTCGGCGGGGCGGTAGCGTGCGGGCCGCCGGGGCACCCCCGGCGGCCCCTCCGCGCTCCGTATCAGCCGGCCGGCAGATGCCGTGCCCGGCTCTCCCGCCCGCGCAGCCGGGGGGTGAATGTCGCGTGGAAGATGGTCGACGCCGCTCCCACCGCGGCGGCCTCCGCGCTCAGCACGGACGGTTCGACCGCGACCCGCCGCAGCCGTCTGGCCGTCGGGAACGCGTTGACGGTACGGGCGATCTCCTCCAGATAGAAGTCGGCGACGTCCTCGGTGAAGAAGGGGCCGCCGAGCACGATCAGATCGATGTCCAGCAGATCGACCATGCCCAGCGCCCCCCGCCCCACCGCCTGCGCGACCTCGCGTACGGCCGCCGCCGCCGCGGGATCGCCCGCGGCGGCTGCCTCGCCCACCGCCAGATACGCGGCGGTGCTCCCCGACGTACCTCCCGGCGCGGCCGGTACGGGACGCATCCCGCCCCGGGCCGCGAGCTCCGGTACGGACACCGGCGGATTGCACTCCGGAAGGATCTCCGGTCTGCCGTTCTTGGCCACCCGTCCCAGGGCGATGGCGCACAACTGCCCGAACTCCCCGGCGTTGGCGCTGATCCCGCGGTACAGATCGCCATTGAGATAGAGCCCGGTACCGACGCCGGTACCGAGATAGAGATACGCGAAGTCCCTGGCCCTGCGGTCGCGCCCGATCCACCGCTCACCGGCCGCCGCCGCGGTGGAGTCCTTCTCCATCAGGACGGGGCACGGGAAGTGGTCCTGGAGCAGATACAGCAGCGGCAGATCACCCCAGGCCGACATCAGCGGCGGTCCGAGCACCGTGCCCGACGCGGTGTCGACCGGCCCCGGGACGGCGACGCCAATACCGAGGAAGCCGTCCTCCCGTACCGATCCACGCGCCTCCGCCAGCGTCTCCCGGCCCAGCGCGGCCACCCGTTCGACGAACTCCGCCGGATCGATGTCGGCGCTCACGGGCCGCGTACGGGTACGGACGATCGCGCCGTCGAGGTCGATGACGACCGCGGTGAGCACCTCCGGGTCGATATGGATACCGAGCGCGTGGGCGGCCGTCCCGCAGAGCCGCACCGGGGTACGGGGTTTGCCCGAGGTGGCGCGCCGCTGGGCGTCCTCGATGAGGATGCCCCGGTCCAGCAGTGACCTGGCGATCCGGGAGACCGACTGCTGGGTGAGGCCCGTGCGGTGGGCAATCTCACCCCGGGTGATGGTGCCGGAGAGCCGTACCGTCTCGATGACCACACACTCGTTGAACGAACCCAGATCGATCTGGTTGACCCCGCTCCAGGACTGGCTTCCCGCCGTGCTGTCCGCGCGGTGGTCCGTGCCCGGAGGGCCCGCGACGTTCTCACGCAGCCAGCGCACCGCGGCGCACGGGGTGTCGGGCCGCGCCGCCGCGTACCGTTCCAGCTCGGCCGCCAGATCGAGATAGACCCGGCGCGAGGACTCCGGATGGCTGGTGCTGTCGAGCGCGATCATGGCCCGGAGGAAGGTGCGCCAAGTCGACCGTGCCGGGATCTGATGACGCGTCACTCCGAATTGGTACGGGGCCTGTTGGGGTAAGTCGTCGCCGTCCGCCGCCGTCTCCCAGAGCGTGATGGCGTGCAGCCCGAGGTCCGGATGGCTGCGGCCGGCCTCGGCCAGATACTCCGTCAGGCCGCCGGGCGCCGAGGGGGTGTTACCGTCCGCCCCGTGCGCCGTCGCCGCCGTCAGCGCGGCCTCCACCGCCCGGTCGAGTCCGGCCAGTACGTCCGTGCCGAGCACGGTCCCGGCGGCGGACTGCCGGGGCGCCCCCTGGCGGGTGCCCGCCAGGAGGACGGCGCGCCACGGGTCCACGTACAGGCCCATCACCCAGACCTCGGCGCTGGGCAGCGGTGGTCTGGTCGGTACGGACGGGACGGGTGTCTCGTCGGGGGAGAGCCGCCAGCGGCGCCGGATCCCGGCGACCGTGGCGTGCGAGAGGCCCAGCTCCCTGGCGACCGCGCGCGAGGCACCGCTGCCACCGGGCGCCAGCAGCGTACGGGTGACGACCTCCGCCTCGTCCACGGTGGCGGGCCGGCCGGTGCGCGGGCGCCTGCCGAGGCCGTCGATCCCCGCGCTCGTCCAGCGCTGGCGCCAGGTGCCGACCGTCTGCCGGGACACCCCGAGCCGACGGGAGATCTCGGCGTCGCGCAGCCCGTCCGCGGCGAGGAGGACGACACTCGCCCGGGTCGCGAGCGGGCCGCCCTCCTCGGCCCAGCGGCGCAAGACGGCCCGGTGCTCCGGGGGCAGAGAGCCGACCGGGCCGTCGTTCCGGGGGGCCTCAGGCACCGGTGTCCCCTCCGGCCCCGAGGTGTGCTGCGGTACATGACGTGGCCGAGACAGGGCGGTCCGCCACCGTACGGTCCGCCACCGTACGGTCCCCGGGCGTCAGCCGCAGCGTAAGGATCTGGAAGGGCCGCAGCGCGAGGGCGACCGCGCCGTCCTCGTACGGGCGCGCGGCGAGCGGTTCCTCCAGGAGGTCCGTCTCGCACACCGACGTCACCGGGAACGCGGCGGAGAGCGTCGTACGGGCCCGGCCGCCGCGCGACTCGTAGAGCCGTACGACCACGTCCCCCGAGCGGTCGTCGGCAAGCTTCACCGCCTCCACGATCACATCGGGATGGTCCACCGAGACCAGCGGCGGAGCGGCGGATCCCGCGGCACCCGAAGGTCCTGGGCGCAGCGGCAGATTGACGGCGTACCCCTCGGCGATCGCGTCACCGATCCCCGCCCCGGGGCGTACCACGTGTCTGAAGCGCTGCGGCCCCCGGTCGGCGTGCGGGTCGGGGCTGTGCGCCGCGCGCAGCAGGGTGAGCCGTACGGTGGTGGTCGTGCCGGCGTCCTCGCGGGTGTGGCGCGAGACGTCATAGCCGTAGGTGGAGTCGCCGGCCAGTGCCACGCCCCAGCCGTGCTCGCCCACCTGGATCCAGCGGTGCGCCCATAGCTCACAACGCGCCCCCTCCGCAGCCGAGTTCTCGTGCGTGGGGCGCGTGACATGTCCGAACTGGATCTCGGCGCTGCTGTGTTCGGCGTGGACGTCGAGCGGCCAGACCGCTTTGAGGAGAGTGTCGCGCTCGCGCCAGTCGACCTCGGTGTCGATCGTGAGGGACCGGCTCCCGGCGGTCAGCGAGAGCGTCTGCTCGATCGTGGTCCTGCCGGTGTTCCGCCCCACGCGGACGGCTGCCAACAACGGCCCCCGCGCGGTCACTTCGACCGAGTCGGCACGGTCGAGATCGCGGAACACCTCGCGGTGGCGGGCGTCCAGGTTCCGGGCACTCCAGCACGGCGGGTCGTCGCGGTGCAGGCGCAGCAGATTGCCCGCCGCTCCCGGCGCGACGGTCTCCCGTCCGGTGGTGAGGTCCAGTACGGAACGTACGAGCCCCTCGGCGTCGACGTGGATCCGCAGCAGCCCGTTGTCCAGCAGCCGCCCGCCGCCGTCCGCGGGCCGTACGGTCACCGGCGCGACCCCCGCGGTCCCGGCGACGACCGCGCCACGGCCGAGGGCCGGCGCCTCGGCCAGTACGGCGACGCGTCCGTCGGCCAGCGGCTGCCCGCCACCGGCCGGCCGGTCCTGGTCCAGAACCACCACCTCGCGGCGCGCGAGCGGCCCCGCGTTGAAGACGGACACGCCGGTGGCGGCGCCGCCGTCGAATGCTCCCACGGCCCGGCGGATCAGCCGCTCCAGACGGCGGTGGACCTCGCGGTAGAGCTGCTCGGCCTCTTGATGCGCCCAGGCGGTCGAGGTGCCGGACAGCAGATCGTGGCTCTGCTGGAGCAGGACCTTCTTCCACAGGGTGTCGAGTTCGTCGTACGGATAGGGGACGCCGTCCCGGACGGCGGCGCTCGCCGACCACAACTCGGCCTCGCGCAGCAGCGATTCGGCGCGGCGGTTGCCGCGCTTGGTACGCGCCTGGCTGGTGTACGTGCCGTGATGGGACTCCGGACGGAACTCACCGCGCCATACCGGCGCGTCCGGACGCGCGTCGAGGGCGTCCCGGAAGAAGTGCGCGGGAGGCCGGCTTCCGACGCGCGGCGAGCCTTCCAGATCGGCCAGCCGGCGGGCGCGCTCCAGTGTCTCGCGGGTGGGGCCGTGACCGTCGGCGCCGCCGAGGGGCAGCAGGGAGCGGGCCGCGCCGCCCTGACCGGCGAACTCCTCGGTGACGTAGGCCAGTTCCCCGCCCGACAGGTCGCCCGGAGTGAGGTCGGAGCCCGGCGGGAAGTGGCTGAGGATACGGGTGCCGTCGATGCCCTCCCACCAGAAGGTGTGATGGGGTACGTGGCCGGAGTTCTCCGCGAGGAACCAGCGGGCCCCGGCGAGCACCGCCAACTGCGGGAAGGCGGCGCTCAGTCCGGATCCACCGGGCAGCCAGGCACCGTCGGTGTCGGTGCCCAGCTCGACGCGGTAGAAGCGGCGGCCGTGGACGAACTGGCGGGCCAGCGCCTCGCCGCCGGGCAGATTCCCGTCGGGCTCGGCCCACATGCCGCCGACCGGGACCCATGTGCCGTCGGCGACGGACTTGCGCACCCTCTCGAAGACATGCGGTTGGCGGTCCTTCAGCCAGGCGTACCGCTGGGCGCCGGGCGCGGCGAGCGTCAGTTCCGGGTACTCCTCGGCCAGCGCGGTCATGGTGCTGAAGGCGCGGGCGGTCTCGCGTACGGACTCCCGCGCCGGTCCCAGCCGGGCCGCTCCCAGGGGCGCGCGGCCGACGACCGCGACGGTGTGGGCGGACTCGTGGGCGCGACGGGCCAGTACGGGGGCGAGGATCCGCCGGGCATGCGCGGCGGTGCCGGCGACATCGCGGGGATCGACGGCGTCCACGGCCTCTTCGAGGGCCCGCAGGATCGCGTACCGACGGGGCGGCTCCGCCGGGAGCGCCGGCATCAGGCCGTTCAGGACATCGATGTCATGGATCAGTTGCCAGACGGTCTCGTCGCGTACGGCGAGATCGGCGCGGAGCAGCCGGTACAGGGGCTCGTCCCCCGCGGTGACCGGATCCCCGTACCGCGCACCCGCGCCGGTGGCCGGGTCGATCGGCGGATTGGCGGCGGCTTCGACGAACAGCAGGACCGGCTCGCCGCCGCCCGCCGGGGCGGACACCGTCATGGACCGGTGCCGCCCGTGCAGCCCCTGGAGGGGGATGCCGTGCGCGTCATGGACGAGCCCCACGGCACGGCTCTCCGCGTCCGCGCCCCCGAAGCCGGGGCCGGGCTCGAAGCCGAGGTCGAAGACCGCCTCCACTCGCTCGCCCGCCCAGCGCCGCGGGACGGTGGCGTGCACCTGGAACCAACTGGTGGACCAGGGACGGCCCCAGGCATCGCCCACGAAGAACGGCGAGTAGTCGGCCCGGAGCGCCACATCGACGGGCACCGGCTCCCCGGGGATGTGCCAGGCAGCGATATCCATCGGAAGCCGCTCGGTGTACAGCGCGGGACGCAGACGGGCGGCGAGGAAATGACTGATCCGCGCCTCTCCGGACTTCCTGCGGTCATACATGGGCGGCCCTTCCTGTCCAGCCAGTAACCGCCATGTAAAACCAGGTGTGTTATCAAGTCAACGGCTTTGCCTCTTCGTTCTTCTTCCTGGTGGTGACGGCACGCCTCGGAATTGTCAGGCTGATTAATTGACGAATTCCGAAGCTGCCGGAAAGTAAGTGAATTGACAGGCCGGTGCGGGGACGCCGGACGGCCCTCAGTGCCGTACCGGCTCGGGCCTGACGCAGCAGCTCTCCACCGGGAGCGCCCTGCCTTCGCGCGCCGAGTCGAGCAGCGTCAGCATGATGTCCAGGACATGGCGCGCCAGTTCGGCGGATGCCCGGTGCGGGCGGCCCGCGGCGAGTGACTCGGCCAGATCCGCGAGCCCGGTGCCGCGCCCCGCTCCCACATATCCGGCGGTGACCGGCAGCGCCTCCCACTCGCCGGTGCCCCGGTGCAGTTCGACCGTTCCGTCGAACCCGTTGGGGTCGGGGAGGGACAGTGAGGCCCCGGTGCCGTGCACCTCGATACGCGGGAGCCGGGCGGCCTGGATGTCGAAGCTCATCACCAGGGTGGTGAGGGCGCCGTTGGCGTGCCGCAGTACCCCCGTGACATGGGTGTCGACCTCCACCGCGAACCGTTCACCGGCCCGCGGCCCGCTGCCGATCTCCCGTTCGGTCCTGGGCCGGGATCCCGCGCCGGTGACCGTGATGACAGGGCCCAGCAGATGCACGAGCGCCGAGAGGTAGTAGGGACCCATGTCGAGCAGCGGGCCGCCGCCCCGCCGGTAGTAGAACTCGGGGTCCGGGTGCCAGCGTTCGTGGCCGGCCGTGGTCATGAAGGCGGTCGCGGCGACCGGCGTGCCGATGAGTCCGTCGTCGACCGCCTTGCGCGCCGTCTGGACGCCCGTACCGAGCACGGTGTCGGGCGCGCAGCCGATCCGCAGCCCGCCCGCCTCGGCCGCGGCCAGCGTCCGGTCCGCCTCCGCGCGCGTGGCGGCCAGCGGCTTCTCCCCGTACACATGCTTGCCCGCGGCGAGCGCGGCCAGGGCGACCTCGGCGTGGACCGCCGGGATCGTCAGATTGAGTACGGCGTCCACGTCGGGGCGTACCACCAGCTTGTCCGCCGAGCCGACGACCGCCACCCCCGGCATCCGGGCGGCGACCGCCGCGGCGCGGTCCCGGTCGAGGTCCGTGACGGCCGTCAGTGTGACGTCGTCCAGCCGTTCCAGTGTGTCCAGATAGGCGCCGCTGATCCTGCCCGCGCCCACCATGCCGATCCTCAGCGGCTCGCCCACAGCAGTCCCCTCTCGGTGAGCACCCGTACCTCGGGCACATCGAAGTCGTCCGGTTTGTGGCCGATGGTGGAGACGAAGACCCGCCCCTCGCCCCATGTCCTGGTCCAGACGGCCGGCATGGTGACCGGCCGCGCCCGCTCCTCGTCGGCCGCGAACTCCGTGGTCGCCAGGACGTCGATCAGCGGGTCGGTGGCCAGCCAGTACTTCTCCGTATGGACACGGAAGTCGCTCAGTCCGGCGATCACGGGATGGTCGGCGTGCTCCTCGGCCAACGTGACCGTGTGGTCGGAGAAGCCGGGCGGATGCATCAGGAACTGGCCGCCGGTGAGCAGCTGGTAGCCGACATCGCCCCGGAAGGAGTCCACGATCCCGCCGTGCCAGCCTGCCAGTCCGGTACCGGCCAGGACCGCCGCGGTGAGTCCGGCGCTCTGCTCGGCGGTGATCTCGCCCATCGTCCAGCACTGGACCACCAGATCGGTGGCGGCGAGGAGTGCCGCGTCCGTGTAGACGTCCAGGGTGTCGGAGATCCGGATGTCGTAGCCGCGGTCGCGGAGGAAGGGCAGGAACAGTTCCGTGATCGCCACGGGCTGATGTCCCTCCCAGCCGCCACGGACCACCAGGGCCCTCCGGGCATCGGATGTCTCGGACGTCATGGTCGTTGCACGCTCCCATCGGCGTTGCACGGCAGGGCCAGCGAACTTCGCGATACAGATAGCGGAATGGCGTACTGTCACCCGAACGTATGAAGAGGGAGATCTATTTGTCAACGACTCTACCAAATAGTCGGCAGAACGGCCTCAGTGCTGCCCGAGCCGTTTGAGCAGAGTCCGCAGTGAGTGGGCCGCCTCGGTGACCGCGAGGGCGATCTCCTCGGCGCGGGCGTCGTCCATCCGGCTCTTGGGCGCCGAGCAGCTGATCGCGTCGCCGCCGCCGCGGCCGGTGCCGAGCGCCACGGCCACACACCGGATGTCCGGCGAGTTCTCCCCGTCATCCATCGCCCAGCCGCGCAGCCGCGCCTCGGACAGCTGGCCCAGCAGCTCGTCAGGGTCGGTCACCGTGTCCGGAGTGAGGCTTTCCAGCGGCCAGTTGAGCCGCATCCTGACCTCGGCCGCGTCATAGAGGGAGAGCATCGCCTTGCCCAGCGCCGTGGTGTGCGCGGGCAGTCGGCGGCCCACCGCCGAGTACATCCGCAGGGCATGCCGGGACTCACGTTTGGCCAGGTAGACGACGTCCGTACCATCGAGCCTGCCCAGGTGTACCGACTCGCCCGTCTCCTCGGCCAGCGTGTCGAGCACCGGGCCCGCGAGGCTCGCGACATCGTCGCCCTCCAGATAGGCCGTACCCGTCAGCAGGGCCTTGAGGCCGAGGCTGTAGCGGGTGCCCGACGGATCCAGATCCACCCAGCGGCGCGCCTCCATCGTGCGCAGGATCGCGTGCAGACTGCTCTTGGGCACGGCCATCGTGCCGGCGAGCTCGGCGAGCGAGAGCCGGGCGCCCTCCGCGCCCAGCAGTTCGAGCACTTCAAGCACCCGAGCCGCGGACTTGACCTCTTCGGGCTTACGACCCCGCGCTGCTGCTGCCACCGATTCCACGGAACCTCCGCTTCTCGCGCCGGCGCCCCTCGGCGAACCGGTCGGCACGAATCTCGACGTGCGTCTTGACGCTATATCACCCCAACCATAAGTTCAGTCACTCCAACGCCATTCGGCCTTCTGAACGGTTGATCCCTAGGTAGGGGCCATGCGTATACCTATGTCGAGGAATGTCCGGCTCGGGGCGGTCGCCATCGCCACGGCGCTCTCGCTCACCACTCTCTCCGCCTGCGGCGGCTCCTCCGACTCCGGAGGGAAGTCCACCTCGCTGGAGATGTGGACCTTCAAGCAGTCCCATGTCGGCGCGTTGCGCAACGCCGCCGCCGAGTTCAAGAAGCAGACGGGTATCTCGGTCACGGTCGAGGCCTACACACCCGACGACGCCTACACCACCAAGGTGCAGAGCGCGGCGAAGACCGGCGATCTGCCGGATGTGCTGGAAGTGCACTCCGACGGCGAGGACCGGGTCTTCGGCGCGGCCGGGATCGTCTCCGACCTCGCCGGTGACTTCACCGGCGACTGGGCCGGCCGTATCCAGGAGCCCGTGCGGGAGTCCGGGCTCGTCACCGACCAGCGGTTCAAGGACTCGCTGCCGGAGACCGCCAAGGACCACGGCATCGAGAAGGGCGCCCGCTACAGCGTGCCGCTCACCGTGGGCACCTTCGGGATCGTCTACGCCAACAAGAAGATGCTCGCCGAGGCGGGCATCACCGAGCCCCCGGCCGACTGGGCGGGCTTCCTGGACGCGCTGAGGACGACCACCGCCAAGAACCCGAAGACCGGCGGTCTATCGCTAGGCCTCAAGGTCCAGGCCACCGGTCTGACCTGGGTCCTCCAGCCGCTGGCCTTCAGCCAGCTCGGACAGCAGGGATACGAGAGCCTCTTCGGCAAGGACCCGGCAGCAGACTTCGGCTCGCCCAACGGCGTCAAGGTGCTGAGCATGTACGACCAGCTCACCCCGTACTGGATGCCGGGCACCCAGTCCCTCACCATCGACCAGGCCGACCAGGCCTTCGCACAGGGCAAGTCGGCCTTCAACGTCGGCGGCACCTTCACCCTCGCCTTCCTCAAGCAGAACGGGATGAACCCCGACGACGTGTTCGCGTTCGGACTGCCCTCGCCGAAGGACGGCGCCGTCCCCGACCGCGCGCTCGGCCCGCTCGCGCTGACCAGCCTCAGCGTCGCCGCCACCAGCGAGCAGCCCGACAACGCCAAGAAGTGGCTGGAGTTCCTGTCCGGCAAGGACGTCGCCGCGCGCTTCGCCAAGGACGCCTCCGACGTCCCGGCCACCGAACTCGGCGCCGACTCCGCCGCCGTACTCGGCCCGGCGCTCTCCGCCATGGTCGACAGCTTCAAGGGCACCGAGCAGAACACCTACGACCCCAGTCGCGGCAACGAGTTCCGCGCACCGGGCTACGAGCAGGACGACGCGGGCACCATCCTCGCCGACCTCACCCCGCTGGGGCAGCAGACCGTCGCGCAGACGGCGAAGAAGCTGCGCGAACTCAACGCCTCCTACTGGGCGGCGGCGCGGTGACGACGGCTCCCCGCCGGCGCATCCGTCCGTACGAGACGCTCACCGGATACCTCTTCGTCGGCCCGGCGGTGGTCCTGTTCTGTGTGATGGGTCTGTACACCGTCGGATACGGCTTCGCGTTGAGCTTCGCCACCTGGAACGGCTTCGCCCCGAACTGGACCTGGGTCGGACTCGACAACTACGCCGATCTGCTCTGGCGCAGCCCGGTCTACGCCCCGCGGGTACGGCACGCGGCGGTCAACACCCTCTGGGTGATGATCGCCGCACCCGCCCTCACCGTCGCGGTCTCCTTTCCGCTGGCCGTGCTGCTCAACCAGGTCAAGCGGTTCCGGTCGGTGCTGCGCTCGGTGTACTTCCTGCCCTATGTGACCAGCGGGATCGCGGTCTTCTTCGCCTGGCAGTACATCCTCCAGCCGGACGGCGCGATCAACTTCCTCCTCGACGGTCTGGGGCTCGGCTCCCTCCAGCAGCCGCAGGGCTGGCTCGGCAATCCGGCCACCGCCATGCCCACCATGATCGTGGTGACGGTCTGGGGCCATGTTCCGGTCGCGATGCTGATGTATCTGACCGGTCTGCAAGGGATCGACCGCAGTGTGCTGGAGGCCGCCGAGCTGGACGGCGCCGGCTGGTGGCGTACCAACGCCTCGGTGGTCTGGCCGCTGGTGCGGCCGATCACCGCCATCGTCCTGCTGCTCAATCTGCGTGAATCGCTCCAGGGCTTCCAGACCTTCCTGGTGATGACGAACGGCGGGCCCGGTGACCACACCAATGTGCTGGGCCTGGAGGCGTACCGCCTGGCGTTCCTCAAGAATCTCGCGCCCACCCTGGGGCTCGCCAGTGCGCTCGGCTGGATCCTGTTCGCCGTCGCGCTGGTCCTCGCCCTGATCAATCTGCGAGCGCTGCGGAGCAGAACATGACCTCGCTCACCATGAAGGCCCGTCCCGGCCGGCCCGACGAGACGAGCCGGCCCGACGAGAGCCGGGCGCGCACCCGCCGGCTCGTCGCCCGTACCGTCGTCGGCGTACTCCTCGGCCTCTACGGACTCGTCAGCGTCTATCCGTTCCTCTGGATGGTGTCCGCCGCTTTCAAGGACCAGGTCGAGGTCGTGCGCGGCGGACATCTGATCCCGGACAATCCGACGTTCGACACACTCGTCGACACCTGGAACAAGCTGCACTTCTTCGACTTCTTCCTGAACAGCCTGCTGGTCACGGCCTATACGGTGGTGCTGACGCTGGTGATCTACGCGGCTGCGGGCTATGCCTTCGCCGTACTGCGCTTCCCCGGCCGGGGAGCCCTGCAGAAGCTCTTCGTCTCGCTGCTGTTCGTGCCCGGCATCACGGTCATGCTGCCGATCGTGCTGCTGGAGAACAAACTGGGCATTCTCGGGACGCACTTCGGACTGGTGCTGCCCTTCGTCAACGGCGGCGCCCCGCTCTCGGTGCTGCTGATGACGGGCGCCTTCCTGGCCGTCCCCAGTGAGCTGCGCGACTCCGCGCGCGTCGACGGGGCGAGCGAGCTGCGGATCTTCACCAGTGTCTATCTGCCGCTGGCCAGACCCGCGTTGATCACTGTCGCGCTGCTGACGGCGATCCCGACCTGGAACGAGTTCCTGCTCACCCGGGTCTCCCTGAACGATCCGTCCACGTACACCCTGCCACTGGGACTCCAGTACCTCTCCGCGGAGAACGTGCCGCACTACAACAACCTGATGGCGGGCGCGCTCATCGTGGTCATCCCGGTGATCCTGCTCTTCCTCAGCCTCCAGCGGTACTTCGTCAACGGACTGGTCGGGGCGGTGAAGGGCTGATCGGAGAAGATCCGCAGGGCAGGCTCCGGTCTCCGCGGCCCCTCGGGTTAGGCTGCGGGGACCTCCGGCGGCCCAGGCCATGGCCAGGACGAGCCGTGCCAGGACAAGCTGTGCCAGGACAAGCTGTAGCCAGGACAGAGGAGATCGCGCACCATGGACGCCGCCAGCCACCCCAACGTCCCGCCCCTGACCGGCGAACTGGTCTACCGGGACGCCACGGCGGCCGATACCGACGCGATCGTCGCCCTCATAGAGTCGGCGTACCGGGGCGACAGCAGCCGTACGGGCTGGACCACCGAGGCGGACATCCTGGCGGGGCAGCGGACCGACCCGCGAGGGGTGCTCGATGTCATCGAGTCACCCGGCAGCCGACTGCTGGCCGTCGAGCGGGACGGCGAACTGGTCGCCTGCTGCCAGCTCGAACACCGCGGGGACGTCGCCTACTTCGGAATGTTCGCCGTATCGCCCGGTACGCAGGGCTCCGGCCTCGGCAAGCAGGTCATGGCGGTGGCGGAACGCGTCGCGGGGGAGACCTGGGGCGTAGGGGAGATGCAGATGACCGTGATCACGGTCCGGGAGGAACTGATCGCCTGGTACGAGCGGCGCGGCTACCGCCGTACGGGAAAGCTGTACCCCTTCCCGTACGGCGACGAGCGCTTCGGTATCCCGCAGCGGGACGACCTGGAGTTCGAACTGCTGGTGAAGCGGCTCGGCTGAGGCGCCGGTACGGGCCCGGAGACCGTGGGCCGGCGAGCGGTGCGGCCTCAGCGGAGCCCGGCGCGGGTCAGGCGATGAACCGGCCCGTGCGCCGGATCTCCGGGAAGTCGGTGGTCACCGCCCCCAGCTGGAGCGCCCGCGCCAGGCGCAGCTGATCCGGGGTGTTCACCACCCAGCCGATGATCCCCAGCCCCTCCGCGTGCGCGCGCTCCACGACCTCCAGGGTCACTCTCCGGATGTTCAGGGCCAGCCTGGCGGCGCCCACCGCCCTGGCCCGGTCCACCACGTCGGCGCCCCAGCGGCCGGCGATCAGTACGGTACGCACGCCGGGCACCAGTGAGGCGATCTCGGCGACCGCCTCGTCATGGAACGACGACACCTCGACGCGCCCCACGAGCCCCCGCCGGAGCATCACCTCCGCCAGCGCGCGGGCCGCGGCCCTGTCCTTGATCTCCGCCTGGAGCGGCGACCGTACGGCGTCCAGCACCTCCTCGAAGACCGGGACGCGCTCGCCCCGCCCCGCGTCCAGCTCCCGCAGCTCGGCGAGAGTCCGGTCGGCGATCGCACCCGTTCCGTCGGTCGTACGGTCCACGTCCGTGTCATGCATGACGGCGAGCGCGCCGTCCTTGGTCAGATGGAGATCCAGTTCGATGGCGTCCATGCCCGCGCGTTCGGCATGCAGAAAGGAGCGCAGGGTGTTCTCCGGTTCGACACCCATCACTCCACGATGACCGATGGTCTGGAAAGTCAAGATGAGACCTCGCTTCCGTCGACGGCGGCTCCCGCGCGCAGCCTAATGGCCAGGCCCCCGACTGGGACCCGGCCGCGCGTCAAGGAGTCCGGAGGCCGGCTGAAGCCCGCGGCGCTACGCTGGTTACGAGTGTCCTACCCCTGGATCACAGGAAAAATAGCGGTGACCATGGGGGGTGCGCAGGATAATTTATGCCAGTGCCGCTTGTAAGGGAGAACTGAAGGCCTATACGGTGTCTTGACGCCAAGTTCTCCCGTGGAGGAAGTGACATGACGGAAATTCTTGCGCAGGACGCCGCCGTACCCGGCATATCGAGCGCTGCCCAGGTGGTCGATCACCCGGCCTGGCGGGAGCTCAAGAAATCCGTCGAGGAGATCAGGCCCTGGCAGTCCAAGGACGGCTCGATCGACTTCGACGCCGAGGGCGCCCCGGCGCGCTCGCTCGTCGAGGTGACGGTCGACCGCGTGATCGCCGCGGTCGAGCAGCTCTCCCCGCTCCTCCCGCACGATGCCGCGTACCATCTGGCGCTCCTCGCCGACCTGCGCAAATGGGCCGACAGCGCCTTCGACGTCCCCGACTTCCTGGACTCCCTGCTGGCCTTCCAGCCCGCCGCGGACCGGGTGGACGGCCTCCAGCACCTCGCCGTCTTCCCCATGTACACGCAGAACGGCAACCCCGACCGCAATCTCGAAGCGGTCGTACTGCGCATGGTCTGGCCCGAGTGGCTCGCCGAACTGGAGCGCACGCGCTACGACAATCCGCTCTTCTGCGGCATCACCTTCGAGGACTTCACCTCCGGCTACGACACCAACTCCGCGGTGTTCTTCCCCGAGACCATCGCCGTGCGCGAGGCTCCGGAGCGGTTCAGCTGGGGCGGGATCTTCTGCGACCGCGAGGCCGCCCGCTTCCGCCGGGTCATCGACGCGGCCGTCCGTACGCTCGGTGTCGAACTGCCCGACGACATCAGCGCGATGGTCGCCGACCAGGACCGCTGCCAGCAGGCGTTCGTGCTCTGGGACATGATCCACGACCGCACGCACAGCCATGGCGACCTGCCGTTCGACCCCTTCATGATCAAGCAGCGCCAGCCGTTCTGGATGTACGGCCTGGAGGAACTGCGCTGCGACCTCACCGCGTTCCGGGAGGCCGTACGGCTGGAGGCGGACGGAGTCGCGCAGGGCCGTGACGTCCAGTACGCCGTCCTCTTCGACCGGATGTTCCGCTTCCCGGTCACCGGCGCACGGGTACGCAACTACGACGGACTCGGCGGCCAGCTCCTCTTCGCCTATCTCCACCAGCACGATGTGGTGCGCTGGACGGACAACACCCTGCGCATCGACTGGGAGCGGGCCCCACAGGTCACCAACCAGCTCTGTGCGGAGATCGAGGACCTGTACCGGGCCGGCATCGACCGCCCCAAGCTGGTCCACTGGTTCGCCGCGTACGAACTGGTCTCGACGTATCTCGCCCCGCACCCGGGCTCCCGCTGGGCCAAGGGTCCCGACGCCCTGGATCTCACCCAGCCGCCTCGTAAGCTGGTCGACGACGTGCTGCCGGACGAGTTTCCGCTCAGCATGTTCTACGAGGCGCTTTCCAAGAAGCTCAAGAACGTGATCGCCTCGACCAAGGGGATCCGGGCCAACGACGCCAACGACACCGGGCGAGCCGCCGCGTGAGCGCTCACGAACGAGAGGCGACGCCCATGAACGGAAGCGGTGCCATGAACGGCGCACTGGACGGAGCCGTGGTCGCGGTGGCCGGAGCGGCGGGCCCCGCGGGCCGGGCCGCCCTGCTGCGGCTCGCGGAGGCCGGCGCCACGGTCGTCGGCGCGGACGCGGACGCCACCCGGCTGGCCGAGGCGGTCGACGCCGCACGGTACGCACACGGCGGAGCCACGGTCACCGGCGACACCGTCGATCTGCTCGACCTCGCCGCCACCCGCGCGTGGGCGGACAAGACCGAGAAGGAGTTCGGCCGGATCGACGGACTGGTCCATCTCGTCGGCGGCTGGCGCGGCAGCGCCTCCTTCGCCGAGACCGATCTCGCCGACTGGGACGTGCTGGAGAAGCTGCTGATCCGTACCGTCCAGCACACGTCCCTCGCCTTCCACGACGGGCTGCTGCGCAGCGACCGCGGACGCTACGTGCTGGTCAGCGCGGCGGGCGCGGCCAAGCCCACGGCGGGCAACGCCGCCTACGTCGCCGCCAAGGCCGCCGCCGAGGCCTGGACGCTGGCCCTCGGCGATGCCTTCCGCAAGGCGGGGGGTGAGGAGGGCCCCCGGGCCGCGGCTGCCATTCTGGTCATCAAGGCACTGGTGCACGACGCGATGCGCGCCGAGCGCCCGAATGCGAAGTTCGCGGGCTTCACGGACGTCACGGACCTGGCCGAGGCCATCGTCGGAGTCTGGGACCGGCCCGCCCGGGAAGTGAATGGAAACCGCCTGTGGCTGACCCCCGAGCCGTGAGGTCCCGTACGACGGACGCGCGCCGGCACCACGACCCCGACGTACGCGGCTTCGCCAGCGACAACTACGCGGGCGCGCACCCCGAGGTCCTGGCGGCGCTCGCCGTCGCCAACGGCGGCCATCAGATCTCCTATGGAGAGGACGACTACACCGGTCATCTCCAGCGCGTCATGCACAGCCACTTCGGCCCGACGGCGGAGGCCTTCCCGGTCTTCAACGGCACCGGCGCCAATGTGGTCGCGCTCCAGGCGCTCACCGACCGGTGGGGCGCGGTCATCTGCGCCGAGACCGCGCATATCCACGTGGACGAGGGCGGCGCCCCCGAGCGGGTCGCCGGCCTCAAGCTGCTGACCGTACCGACCCCGGACGGCAAGCTCACGCCCGAGCTGATCGACCGGCAGGCGTACGGCTGGGACGACGAGCACCGGGCCATGCCGCAGGTCGTGTCGATCGCCCAGAACACCGAACTGGGCACGGTCTACACGCCCGACGAGATCCGCGCCATCTGCGCGCACGCCCACGAGCGGGGTATGAAGGTCCATCTCGACGGGGCCCGGATATCCAACGCCGCCGCGTCGCTGGACGTCCCGATGCGGACGTTCACCAACACCGTCGGTGTGGACATCCTCTCCTACGGCGGCACGAAGAACGGCATGCTCTTCGGCGAGGCCGTGGTCGTCCTCGATCCGGACGCCACGCGGGCCATGAAGCATCTGCGCAAGCTCTCCATGCAGCTCGCGTCCAAGATGCGGTTCGTATCGGTGCAGTTGGAGGCGCTCCTCGCGGGCGACCTGTGGCTGCGCAACGCCCGGCACAGCAACGCGATGGCCCAGCGGCTCGCGGAGGGCGTGCGCGCGGTGGACGGAGTGGAGATCCTCCACCCGGTCCAGGCCAACGCCGTCTTCGCGCGGCTGCCGCACGAGGTCAGCGTCCGCCTCCAGCGCCGGTTCCGGTTCTACTTCTGGGACGAGAAGGCCGGGGACGTCCGCTGGATGTGCTCCTTCGACACGACGGAGGACGACGTCGACGCCTTCGTGCAGGCGCTCAAGGAAGAGATGGCGCGGTAGCCGGTTTCCGCATAGATATGTGACCGGCCGGAAATCCATTGGATTCCGGCCGGTCCTGTCCTTAGGGTGGCCGCTATGCGGCTCATCCAGCAGAACCCCGATCTCTCCGCCTACCTGGCGGCCGATGAGGTCATCGACCATGGTCATCCGCTGATACAGGGGACGGCCGCCCGGCTCCGTGTCGACGGCGGGGACGCATACTCATACGCGAGGGCCGCGTACGAGTTCGTCCGTGACAGCGTTCCGCACTCGGCCGACGCGGAGGATCCGCGGGTCACCTGGCGCGCCTCGGACGTCCTCGCGCTGCGTACCGGCATCTGTTACGCGAAGGCCCATGCCCTGGCCGCGCTGTTGCGCGCGGAGTCCATCCCGACGGCCCTGTGCTACCAGCGGCTCGCCGATGACGACGGGTCCCACGCGGTCATTCACGGGCTGGTCGCGGTCCGGCTGCCCGGCCGCGAGTCCTGGGCCCGGCAGGATCCGCGCGGCAACAAGCCGGGGGTCGACGCCCAGTTCTCGCTGGAGGGCGAGCGGCTGGCCTGGACCGTCCGCCCTGAGTGCAGTGAGATAGACTACCCAGTGCTTTATGATGCACCGCATCCGGTCGTGCTGAGCGCGCTGAGAGCCGCCCCCGACCGGCGCCGCCTCTGGCGGACGCTTCCCACCGCCCTCTGACCGCCACTCCGAAAGTACCGAGGCACAGCAGACCATGACCCTGACGCTCACCGTGTCGGACGAGGTGCGTACCCTCGCGCCCGGCTTCACCCATCTCGCCGTCGAGGCCCACGGGCTGGTCAACGGCCCCAGCAACGCGGACAGTTCCGCCCTGCTGGACGACGCGGCCCGTAGGCTCGCCGGCCGGCTGGACGGCCGCGCCCCGCACGAGGACGCCCATCTGGCCGCCTGGCGCGCGGCGTACACCGCCTTCGGGGCCAAGCCCTCCCGTACCCGCAACTCCGCCGAGGCGCTTGCCAAGCGCGCCCTGTCCGACGCCGGGCTGCCGCGGATCAATCTGCTGGTCGACCTCTACAACGCCATCAGCGTCGCCCATCTGATCCCCGTGGGCGGCGAGGACACCGACCGGATCGTCGGCGGCATGCGGCTCGTGCGCGCCACGGGGGAGGAGCCGTTCGCGACGGTCGCCGGCGGTGAGACGACGGTGGAGTGTCCCGAGCCGGGCGAGGTCGTCTGGTGCGACGACGAAGGTGTCACCTGCCGGCGGTGGAACTGGCGTCAGGGCGTGCGTACCCGGCTCACCGAGGAGTCCGTGAACGCGGTCTTCCTGCTGGAGAGCCTGGCCCCCATGACCCGCGACGCGCTCGACGCGGCGGGCGCCGAACTCGCCGAGTCGCTGGAGAAGCTGAGCCCCGGGGCGCGGATCACGGTCCACGCGGCGCGCTGACCCGTCCGGCCGCGCTCCGGGCCTGACCCTGACCGGAACGCGGACCCCGGCCGGGGCCGGGCCGTTCCGGTCAGGAGAGACGTTCCGGTGAGGAGAGACGTTTCAGCGTACGGTTCGGCGTGCCCCCGGCTCAGCCGGCCTCCGCCGTACGGGCCTCCGCCGGGGTGGGCGCGGTCCCGCCGAGGTGCGCGGGCACCCACCAGGTGTCGGCCGCGTCCCTGGGGCGCACCGGATAGGCGCGCTGCGCGGCCTCCAGCATCTCCTGCACCCGCTCGCGCAGTCGCCGGGTGATCGCTCCCGCGTACTGGTCCGCCGCCGCCTCGATCTGCTCTCCGACCCGGATCGTCACCGGGATATGGCTGCGCTTGAAGTTGCGCGGCCGGCCCTTGGTCCACATCCGCTGGGTGCCCCACAGCGCCATCGGGATCAGCGGAACCCCGGCCTCCTGCGCCAGCCGGGCCGCGCCCGACTTGAAGCTCTTGAGCGTGAAGGACTGCGAGATGGTCGCCTCGGGGAAGACCCCGACGATCTCGCCGGAGCGCAGCGAGTCCAGCGCGTGCGCGTATGCCTGCTCGCCCTGCTTGCGGTCCACCGGGATGTGCTTCATGCCACGCATGAGGGGGCCGGAGACCTTGTGCCGGAAGACCGACTCCTTCGCCATGAAACGCACCAGACGCTTCTGCGGGAGCGCCGCGAGCCCCGTGAAGATGAAGTCCAGATAGCTGATGTGGTTACTGACGAGCACGGCGCCACCGGTGCGCGGGATGTGCTCGGAACCCTGAGTGTCGATCTTCAGGTCCAGCGCCTTGAACATCGTGCGGGCGGCGCCGATGACCGGTCGATAGACGAGCTCTGCCATCAGGTGAGGACCCTTCTGTTCCGGGGAGGGTTCTCCCGGCGGAAGTTACGCAGCCGTAGGTTTTCGGCATTGCGCCGATGGTGCCCCATACGCGGCCCCGTGGCCAGTCCTGGTCTGTGCGTCCGGCGAGATTCTCGTCACGTCGGCGTCATATCGCCGCAGCACAGCCGTGGTGTGCCGGACCGACAGGCGCCTCGCGCGCCCCGGTGCCCGGGCCTCCGGCGTCGATGTCGATCACCGGCGATCTCCCGTACCGGCCGTGCGGGGGCACGGAATATTTCGCGGTCGCGTGAACGCTGCACCCGGCGATGAGGGCGGGATACGGGCGACAGAGCTCGTGGCGCGGGTGGCGGTGTCCGTGAAGGCGGGCGCCCCGGAGTGCCGCGCGGACGCGGCGAAGGGAAGCTGAGATGCCGGGGAACGACGGCGGGAAGCGGCTCGGCGCCGCCGAGTTGGGCGCCGAACTGGGGGAGCGGGCCACGCTCGTCCAGTTCTCCACCGCGTTCTGCCAGCCGTGCCGGGCCACCCGGCGCACCCTCGCCGAAGTGGCGGGGATGGTCGAGGGGGTCTCCCATGTGGAGCTGGACGCCGAGCAACGGCTGGAGCTGGTGCGCGAGCTGGGCATCCTCAGGACCCCCACGGTGCTGGTGCTCGACGCCGGGGGCCGCATCGTACGGAGAGCGGCCGGCCAACCCCGCACCGTGGATGTGATCGCCGCGCTGGGCGAGGCGGTGTGACGGCGGGAGGTGGCGCGGGTGCGGGGGATACGTACTTGACTGCGCCCGCCACCTATCGTCACGCTGACGAGGTGCCCCAAGAACTCCTTCTCTACGGGCGGGCCGATGTGGACCTGGCCCGCAACGCGAGCGCGCGCTGTCCGGCTGTCTGAGCAGCCACGGCCCCGTTCGTCACTCCCGAAGAAGGACAACTCCATGACGGCCACGCCCGATCTGTCCACTCCCCAACTGGCCTCTCCCGATCTGCTCCGCTCCGTGTTCCGGCAGCACGCGGCGGGTGTCGCGGTCATCACGGCACAGGGGGAGGGGCCGGTCGGATTCACCGCCACCTCCCTCAACTCGGCTGCCGCCGAGCCCCCGTTGATCTCCTTCGGCGTGGGCACCTCCTCCTCCAGCTGGCCGGTCCTCGCCGAGACCGCCCATATCGGTGTGCACATACTCGGCGAGCACCAGAAGGAGCTGGCGGCGACGTTCGCGCGCAGCGGAGCCGACCGGTTCGGGCCGCCCACGTCCTGGCGGACCGGGCCCGAGGGGGTGCCCGTCCTCGACGGCGTACTGGCCTGGCTGGTCTGCCGCGTGATCGCCCGGGTACCCGCCGGGGACCACCGGCTGGTGATCGCCCAGGCCGTCGTCGGCGACCCCGCGGGCGGCGGCCGGCCGCTCCTCTACCACCAGGGGCGGTTCAACGCGCTGCGCGACTGAGGGTTCCCCGCTCCGGCTCTCCCGCCGCGTTGGAAAGGTCACAGTTCCAAGCGCTTGCTCAGTGGGAATACTCTGGGTGTACTGACGAGTAATATTTACTCCGGTGCGCCGGTCTCCCCGACCGGAAACCGCCCGATAAGGCGCCTATGCTGCGTGCAACAAGGCAGCCCAGAAATGACGATGCAGTAGGAGAGCCGGCGTGAGCTTGAGGATCGTTGTCTGTGTGAAGTACGTGCCCGACGCCACCGGCGACCGGCACTTCGCCGATGACCTGACCGTCGACCGGGACGACGTGGACGGTCTGCTGTCGGAGCTCGACGAGTACGCGGTCGAGCAGGCACTGCAGATCGCCGGGGACTTCGACGGAGACGGCGACGCCGAGATCACCGTGCTGACCGTCGGCCCCGAGGACGCCAAGGACGCGCTGCGCAAGGCGCTCTCCATGGGCGCGGACAAGGCCGTCCATGTCGAGGACGACGACCTGCACGGCACGGACGTTCTCGGCACCTCCCTGGTCCTCGCCAAGGCCATCGAGAAGACCGGTTACGACCTGGTCATCTGCGGTATGGCCTCCACCGACGGCACGATGGGCGTGCTGCCCGCGATCCTCGCCGAGCGGCTGGGCGTCCCGCAGGTCACGCTGCTCTCCGAGGTCGCGGTCGAGGACGGACTCGTCAAGGGCCGCCGGGACGGCGACACCGCGTCCGAGCAGCTGGAGGCGTCGCTTCCGGCGGTCGTGTCGGTGACGGACCAGTCGGGCGAGGCGCGTTACCCGTCCTTCAAGGGCATCATGGCCGCGAAGAAGAAGCCGGTGCAGTCCTGGGACCTGGAGGACCTGGAGATCGACGCGGACGAGGTCGGTCTCGAAGGCGCCTGGACCGCGGTCGACTCGGCGGCGGAGCGTCCGGCCCGTACGGCGGGCACGATCGTCAAGGACGAGGGCGAGGGCGGCAAGCAGCTGGCCGCCTTCCTCGCGGGCCAGAAGTTCATCTGAGCCCCACCCGCAGACCGCCCCCTCATCTTTCGCGAGCAGGAGAGAAGAAGTCCCATGGCTGAAGTTCTCGTCTATGTCGACCACGTGGACGGTGCCGTCCGCAAGCCCACCCTGGAGCTGCTGACGCTGGCCCGCCGGCTCGGCGAGCCCGTCGCCGTCGCGCTCGGCCCCGGTGCCGGGAGCACCGCCCCCGCGCTCGCCGAGCACGGCGCCGTGAAGGTGCTCACCGCCGACGCCGCCGAGTTCGCCGACTACCTCGTCGTACCGAAGGTCGACGCGCTCCAGGCCGCCTACGACGCCGTCTCGCCGGCCGCGGTGCTGCTCCCGTCCTCCGCCGAGGCAAAGGAGATCGCCGCCAGGCTCGCGGTCCGTATCGGCTCCGGGATCATCACCGACGCCATCGACCTGGAGGCCGGTGACCAGGGGCCGGTGGCGTCGCAGTCGGTGTTCGCCGCCGCGTTCACCACCAGGACCCGTGTCTCCAAGGGCACCCCGGTCATCACCGTGAAGCCCAACTCGGCCCCGGTCGAGGCCGCTCCGGCCGCGGGCGCCGTCGAGGCCCTGGCCGTGTCCTTCTCCGAGAAGGCCACCGGCACGAAGGTCGTCTCCCGTACCCCGCGCGAGTCGACGGGGCGCCCGGAGCTGACCGAGGCCGCGATCGTGGTCTCCGGCGGTCGTGGTGTCAACGGAGCCGAGAACTTCGCGATCATCGAGGCGCTCGCCGACTCCCTCGGCGCTGCCGTCGGCGCCTCCCGCGCCGCCGTCGACGCCGGCTGGTACCCGCACTCCAGCCAGGTCGGCCAGACCGGCAAGTCCGTCTCGCCGCAGCTGTACATCGCCTCCGGCATCTCGGGCGCCATCCAGCACCGCGCCGGTATGCAGACGTCCAAGACGATCGTGGCGATCAACAAGGACGCCGAGGCGCCGATCTTCGACCTCGTCGACTACGGCGTCGTCGGCGACCTCTTCGAGGTCGTCCCCCAGCTCACCGACGAGGTCAAGATCCGCAAGGGCTGACCCGCCGATGCCCTATGGACCCGGGGCCGCGTGGTGATCCTCACCGCGTGGCCCCGCGTCGTTGACGTGGCACGAGCCTGCCGATTAACTTCTTTCAACGAATTGTTGATTCCGCAGAGCGGAAAATTGGAGGGCCGGCAATGGGGCAGCAGGAGAAGGTGGCCACGAGTCTCCCGGACGCGGTCGGCGCGGCCGTCGGTGCCTCCCTCGCGCCGGTCGACGCGGAGCTGGCCCGCCGCTACCCCGGCGACCCCGGCACCCGCCGGCCCGTCCACACCGTCTACGTACCCGGTGACGCCTTCGCCGCCGGCACCGTCCGCTCCTGGGGCGACCAGGCGCTCGCCGCCCTCGACGAACACGCCCCGGACGCCGCCTCGCTGGCGCGCGTACTCGGTCTCTCCGATGAGCTGGCCGGACCGGTGTACGAGCGCGTACGGGACAAGCTGAGCCGCGAGCCCGTCGAAGACCTGCGCATCGACTTCGAGGACGGCTACGGCCCCCGCCCGGGCCACGAGGAGGACGAGGACGCCGCCCGCGCCGCCCGGCTGGTCCACGAGGCGTACCGGAACGGCACCGCCGCCCCGTACATGGGCATCCGGATGAAGTGCCTCGAAGCCGCCGTACGCGACCGGGCGATCAGGACCCTCGACATCTTCCTGAGCGGACTGATGGAGGCGGGCGGCCTCCCGGAGGGGCTGGTCCTGACGCTTCCCAAGGTCACCTACGCCGAGCAGGTCGCCGCGATGGCGCGGCTGGCCGGGGAGTTCGAGAAGGCGCGCGGCCTGGAGCCGGGCCGGATCGGGTTCGAGATCCAGATCGAGACCAGCCAGTCGATCCTCGCCGCGGACGGCACCGCCACCGTGGCCCGGATGATCGACGCGGCCGGTGGCCGGGCCACCGGGCTGCACTACGGCACCTTCGACTACAGCGCCTGCGTCGGGGTCAGCGCCGCGTACCAGTCCAGCGACCACCCGGCCGCCGACTACGCCAAGGCCGTGATGCAGGTCGCCGCCGCGGGCACCGGCGTACGGGTCTGCGACGGCTCCACCAATGTCCTGCCGGTCGGGCCCACCGCACAGGTCCACGAGGCGTGGCGGCTGCACTACGGCCTCACGAGGCGTGCGCTCGCCCGCGCCTACTACCAGGGCTGGGACATGCACCCGGGCCAGCTGCCGACCCGCTACGCCGCCGTGTACGCCTTCTACCGCGAGGGCCTGGAGCCGGCCGCGGCCCGGCTCGCCGCCTATGCCGCCAGGGCGGGCGGCGATGTGATGGACGAGCCCGCCACCGCCAAGGCGCTCAGCGGTTATCTGCTGGGTGGACTCGACTGCGGCGCCCTCGACAGCGACGAGGTCACCGGGCTCACCGGCCTGACCCGCGCGGATCTGGAGAGCTTCGCGATCCCGCGTCGCGCGGACCTGACGGTGACGGCTCCGTAGCGGAGCCGCCGTCGCCCCCGCGCCGCTACCCCTGGGGCGGCGGTGGGATCTCTCCCGACCCGCGGGCGATCAGCCGGGTCGGCAGCACCACCTGGGACGGGGCGTCGACCGCCCCGTCGAGCCGGTGGAAGAGCCGTTCGGCCGCCGTACGGCCCAGGGTCGCCGCGTCCTGCGCGATGACCGTGACGCCCGGGTCCAGCAGATCGGCCAGTTCGATGTCGTCGAAACCGACCAGGGCGACCGGCCGGTCGTGCGCGGCCAGTACCCGTACCACCGTCACCGTCACGCGGTTGTTGCCCGTGAAGATCGCGGTGACCGGCTCCGGCCCCGCGAGCATCGCGACGACGGCGTCACGCACCCGGTTCGGCGCGGTCGTGCCGAGCGAGACCCAGTCGTCGTGCGGGGCGAGCCCCGCGTCCGCCATCGCCGTGCGATAGCCGCGCAGCCGTTCGCTCGCCGTGTGGATCCGGGGCTGGTCGCCGATGAAGCCGATCCTGCGATGACCGTGCGCGATCAGATGGGCGACCCCGGAGCGGGCGCCGCCGAAGCTGTCGGACAGTACGGCGTCCGCGTCGATCCGGCCGGCCGGGCGGTCCACGAAGACCGTCGCCACCCCGGCCTTGATCTCCGGCTCCAGATAGCGGTGGTCGTGCCCGGCGGGGATCACGATCAGCCCGTCCACCCGGCGTGCGCAGAGGGCGAGCACCAACTCCTGCTCGCGGTCCGGGTCCTCCGCGCTCGATCCATTGATCAGCAGCGCGCCGTGGGCGCGGGCGACCTCCTCCACGGCGCGGTTCAGCGGCCCGTAGAAGGGATCGGCGAGATCCTCCAGCACCAGCCCGATGCTCGCGGTCCTGCCCTTGCGCAGCACGCGCGCCGAGTCGTTGCGGCGGAAGCCGAGCGCGTCGATGGACTCCTGGACCCGGCGCTCGGTGTCGGGTGTGACACCCGGCTCCCCATTGACCACCCGGGAGACCGTCTTGAGCCCTACTCCGGCACGTGCGGCCACATCCTTCATCGTGGGCCTGTTGCCGTAACGGGGCTCGGGGCGGCGGGTGTTGTCGGCCACAGTGCGCTGTCCTGTCGTCGTTGCGTCGTTGCGTCGGTGTTTCGGTGTTCATTCGCCGGTCGCTTTGCCGTGGGTTTGCCTGCCACGGTTGTGGCGTCGAGCATAGGCCCTGGACAACGTTGTCAGGGGAATGGAGACTGTTCATCGAAGCCACTGTTCCGTCCATCCCCGGTATACGCGGGGACACCTCATCGCCGGGAGATCCCACACCGATGCATACCGACCCCGTTGCCTCACTCGACATCGGCGGCACCAAGATCGCCGGCGCGTTGGTGGACGGCAACGGCAGGATCCTCGTACGGGCACAACGTCCCACACCCGCGCGGGAGGACGGCGAGACGGTGATGCGCGCTGTCGAGGCGGTCCTCGCCGAGGTGTCCGCGTCCCCGCTCTGGGGGTCGGCCACGGCGATAGGTATCGGCAGCGCGGGCCCCGTGGACGCCTCGGCCGGCACGGTCAGCCCGGTCAACGTCGCGGGCTGGCGCGGGTTTCCGCTGGTGGAGCGGGTACGGGCCGCCACGGGCGGGCTGCCGGTGACGCTCGTCGGCGACGGTGTCGCCATCACCGCCGCGGAACACTGGCAGGGCGCCGCGCGCGGCTATGACAACGCGCTGTGCATGGTGGTCTCCACGGGGGTCGGCGGTGGGCTCGTGCTGAACGGGAAGCTCCACCCGGGGCCCTCCGGCAACGCCGGTCACATCGGCCACATCTGTGTGGACCTGGACGGTGATCTCTGCCCGTGCGGCGCCCGCGGCTGTGTGGAACGTATCGCCAGCGGCCCCAATATCGCCCGCAGAGCGCTGGAGGGCGGCTGGCGGCCGGGACCCGACGGTGACACCTCCGCGGCTGCCGTGGCCGCAGCGGCGCGGGCCGGGCATCCGGTCGCCATCGCCTCGTTCGAGCGGGCCGCCCAAGCGCTGGCCGCCGGGATCGCCGCGACCGCCACACTGGTCGAGATCCGTATCGCGGTCATCGGCGGCGGAGTGGCGAACGCGGGCGAGGTGCTCTTCGCACCGCTGCGCCGCTCGCTCCAGGACTACGCCTCGCTCTCCTTCGTCCAGGGCATCAAGATCGCCCCGGCGTTGACCGGGCGGGACGCGGGCCTCGTCGGCGCGGCGGCGGCCGCGGCGGCGCTCGGCGGACGGGACGGCACGACGGCGGCGGCGGTCGGCGGCTGAGCGCCGGGCCCGCACCGGGGGGCGGTACGGGAAGCGTCTCAGCGGGTCGTCTGGCAGGCCATGCGTTTGCTGCCCCGGAACCTCACACACAACTCGGTGTCCCTGCCCGACTCCTCGGTCGGCCACCTGTATGTCAGCGCCTTGCCGGAACGGGTGGCCGTCGCCGTATCGATGAGCTCTCCGTTCCGGAACAGCGACACGGCGCGGGAGGTCACCTCCCGCGGCGGGTTGGTCCAGATCCCGGTGACCGCGTTCCGACCGCCCTGCCCCTCCAGCCTGATACAGATCTGCGGTCCCGAGAAGTGGTGCGTACAGGCGCTGCTGTCGGCCGCCGCGGGGGTGGCGGTCAGTGAGACGGCCAGGCCCGCGAGCGCGAGTATCAGCGCGGACCGCCGGGTGGTCGGGCGCGGGGCGGGCGGGCGCGGGGCGGGCGCGGTCGGTGCCGCGGTCATGTCGGCTCTCCGGGGCGTACGGCTCACTTGGCGCCGCAGGAGCCCGAGTCGGTCGCCTGGTGGGGCACGACGACGAGGAAGACGTCCGAGTCGAGATCCATCACGACCTCGGCCGGTGTGCCCTCGTCCCGCCGCGCCCGCGCGAATTCCTCCGCGGGCCAACTGCCCCGCGGCCCTCCCGCGGGAAATTGTTCCAGCACCGTCCGACGCATTGGTTACCCCCTAGCCTATGAAGCTTTCAACGATGTTCCCCGGGGTTGTGTTACGGCCCGGCGGGGACATCGGTTCGTACAGAAGACGCCCGAGTGGCATCAGGACGACCTCGATCCGGACACAGCTCGGACACGACCGGTCGGCCCGTGCGGGCTCCCCGGTCTGCCCGGGGGTTTCCGGGGCAGGGTGTTGCGGGCAGTCCACTGAGGGCTACGGAAGAGGGGGAACCGTGATCGTCTGGATCAACGGTGCGTTCGGAGCGGGCAAGTCCAGCACCGCACGCGAACTGATCGACCTGATCCCGAACTGCACTCTGTACGAACCCGAGCTGATCGGCGGGCGGCTCGGGGAGCTGCTGCCGCAGAAGAGGCTCGCCGAGGTGACCGATTTCCAGGACCTGCCGATCTGGCGGCGTCTGGTGGTCGACACCGCGGCGGCCCTGCTGGCGGAGGTGGGCGGGGCGCTCGTGGTGCCGATGACCCTGCTGCGCCAGGAGTACAGGGATGAGATCTTCGGCGGGCTCGCCTCGCGCCGTATCCCCGTACGGCATGTGTTGTTGACAACAGATGAAACGATCCTGCGGGGACGGATCGCGGCACGTGAGGCGCGTGAGAACGACCCGGGCGGGACGGGCGGGACCGGCGTGGCCGAGCGTGGGCGGCGCCGGGGCGACGCGTACATCGAGCCGTACCGCGCGGCGTTGGGCTGGCTCACCGGCGACGCCCTCGTGATCGACAACACCGGCCTCACGGCGCGCGAGACCGCCGTCTGTCTCGCGGAGGCCGTAAGGAACGGCACGGCGGGCGTCCGCGAGATCGTGCAGACACCCGAGCCGACCGCCGAGACCGTCGCGGCGGGCGTCCTGCTCTTCGACGAGCAGGACCGCGTCCTCCTCGTCGATCCCACGTACAAGCCCGGCTGGGAGTTCCCCGGCGGGGTGGTGGAGGCCGGTGAGGCACCCGCCCGCGCCGGGATACGTGAGGTCGCGGAGGAGATAGGCATAGAACTCACCGATGTGCCCGGTCTGCTGGTCGTCGACTGGGAACCGCCGAGGCCGCCGGGGTACGGCGGACTGCGGCTGCTCTTCGACGGCGGCCGGCTCCCCGCCCATCTCGTCGGCCAACTGCTTCTGCCGGGGCCCGAGCTGAGGGGCTGGCGCTTCGTCGGCGAGGAGGAGGCGGAGCGGCTGCTGCCGCCCGCCCGCTACGCGCGGCTGCGCTGGGCCCTGCGGGCCAGGGAGCGCCGGACGGTACTCAACCTGGAGGACGGGATCCCCGTGGGCTGATGGGCCCGGCGGGATCCCCGTGGGCCGACCGCACTCCCACGGGCCTCAGGTCCGTGGGAGTGCGGGGCGCTCAGGTCCGGCAAGCCCGCCCCAGCTCCGCACGGCCCCTGCCGACCCGCTCACGCCCCGTCAGGCCCCCTTGGAACGGGCGTAGTTGACCAGGAACAGGGCCTCGGAGACCGACAGGCGCTCCAACTCCTCCGGGGAGACGCTCTCGTTCACCGCGTGGATCTGCGCCTCCGGCTCGCTCAGCCCGATCAGCAGGATCTCCGCCCGCGGATACAGCTCGGCCAGGGTGTTGCAGAGCGGGATGGAGCCGCCCATTCCCGCCGCCTGCATCTCCTGGCCCGGATACGCCACACGCATCGCGTCGGCCATCGCCGTGTACGCGGGGCTGGAGGTGTCCGCGCGGAACGGCTGGCCCTGGCCGATCTGTTCCACCGTGACGCGCGCGCCCCACGGAGTGTGCTTCTCGATGTGCGAGACGAGCAGTTCGGTCGCCTCGGCGGCGTCCTGGCCCGGCGGCACCCGCAGACTGACCGTCGCCCGCGCGCTCGCCTGGATCGACGGGGTGGCGCCCACCACGGGTGGGCAGTCGATGCCCAGTACGGTCACGGCCGGGCGGGCCCAGATCCGGTCGGAGACCGTGCCCTCGCCGATCAGTCCGACGCCGTCGAGCACCTTGGCGTCCTTGCGGAAGTCGGCCTCGTCGTAGGCCAGTCCGTCCCAGACGGCGTCCGAGGCCAGCCCGTCCACGGTGGTGGAGCCGTCCTCGGCGCGCAGCGAGTCGAGCACCTTGATGAGGGCGGCGAGCGCGTCGGGCGCCGCTCCGCCGAACTGGCCCGAGTGCAGGTTGCCTTCGAGCGTGGCGACCGAGACCCGGACCATGGTCATGCCGCGCAGCGTGGCGGTGACCGTCGGCAGGCCCAGCCGGAAGTTCCCGGTGTCGCCGACGACGACGGCGTCCGCGGTCAGCAGCTCCGGGTGGGCTTCCGCGTACCGTTCGAGACCGCCGGTGCCCTGCTCCTCCGAACCCTCCACGATCACCTTGACGTTCACCGGCACCCCGCCGTTCGCCTTGAGGGCGCGCAGGGCGAGCAGATGCATCAGGAAGCCGCCCTTGCAGTCGGCCGCCCCGCGTCCGTACCAGCGCCCATCGCGCTCGGTCAGCTCGAAGGGCGGCGTCACCCAGGCGTCCTCGTCCAGCGGCGGCTGCACGTCGTAGTGGGCGTAGAGCAGCACCGTGGGCGCGCCCTCGGGGCCCGCCAGCAGGCCGTAGACGGACTGGGTTCCGTCGGGGGTGTCGAGGACCGCGACCTCCTGGAACCCCTCGGCGCGCAGCGCGTCGGCGACCCAGCCCGCGGCGGCCTCGCACTCGCTCCTGGGGGACACCGCGGGATCCGCCACCGACCGGAAGGACACCAGCTCCGCGAGCTCCGTACGGGCACGGGGCATCAGCGACGCTACGGTCTCGGCGATCGGATTCGCGGTCATGGGCACGCTCCTGGTGGGTACGACGTTGTCTCTGTCGGGTGTACGTCGAAAGTCACTGCCGATCCTCCCACAGCGGGTTCACCGAGCCAGCGCCGTAGGATGCCGTTCGACAGCAGGGGCCACCGGTCGGATCAGGAGCAGAAGCACATCGTGAGCAGCGAGAACGCAGACGCCGGAAGCGAGCACGACGAGCCGGTGTGGGATGTCGTCGTGGTCGGCGCAGGGCCGGCGGGAGCCTCCGCGGCATACGCGGCGGCGGTCGCGGGCCGTCAGGTGCTGCTGGTGGAGAAAGCCGAGTTGCCCCGCTACAAGACCTGCGGGGGCGGGATCATCGGGCCCTCGCGCGACTCACTGCCCCCGGGCTTCGAGTTGCCGTTCCGGGACCGGGTGCACGCGGTGACCTTCTCCCTGAACGGCAAGCTCGCCCGTACCCGCCGCTCCAAGCGCATGCTCTTCGGGCTCATCAACCGCCCGGAGTTCGACGCGAGTCTGGTGGAGCACGCGCAGAAGGCCGGTGCGGTACTCCGTACCGGCGTGACCGTCTCGCGCGTCGAGCAGCACGGCCCCGCCGTGCCCGACCGCCGTACGGTCGCGGTCGTCCTGGCGGACGGTGAGACGGTGCTGGCGAGGGCCGTGGTGGGCGCGGACGGCAGCGCCAGCCGGATAGGCGCGCATGTCGGAGTGAAGCTGGACCAGGTGGACCTGGGCCTTGAGGCCGAGATTCCGGTTCCGCCGACCGTCGCGGAGGACTGGGCGGGCCGGGTGCTCATCGACTGGGGCCCGCTGCCCGGGAGTTACGGGTGGGTGTTCCCGAAGGGGGACACGCTCACCGTGGGGGTGATCTCGGCACGCGGCGAGGGCGCCGCCACCAAACGCTATCTGGAGGACTTCATCGCCCGGCTCGGGCTCGCCGGCTTCGAGCCCTCCCTCTCGTCCGGGCATCTGACCCGGTGCCGCAGCGAGGACTCACCGCTGTCGCGCGGGCGGGTGCTGGTGTGCGGGGACGCGGCGGGCCTCCTCGAACCGTGGACCAGGGAAGGAATCTCCTTCGCCCTGCGCTCCGGGCGGCTCGCGGGGGAGTGGGCGGTACGGATCTCCGAGTCGCACGACGCCGTGGACGCTCGCCGGCAGGCGCTGAACTACGCGTTCGCCATCAAGGCCGGGCTCGGTGTGGAGATGGGCGTAGGCCGGCGGATGCTGGCCATCTTCGAGCGCAGGCCGGGACTGCTGCACGCGGCGATCACGGGGCTGCGCCCCGCGTGGAACATGTTCGCGGACATCACCCGCGGCTCGACCACGCTGGCCGGTGCCGTACGGACCCATCCGCTGGCCCGCCGCGCGCTGGATCTGCTGGACCGCAGGCAGCCGAGCGAAACCGGGACGTCGGACGGTGGGACGCCGGAGCCCGGTGTGGCCGGGGTGACGGGTGTCCCGGAGGCGGGTGCCCGGGAGTGAGCGACGGGCGCTGATCGGGCCCGCCGGGGTTCCCGTACTCCCCAGGGAGTACATGTGGTCACCTCGCCCGGCTGACGCCCGTACGCGCCCGCCGGTCTAGCGTGACCGGTATGGAAGAGCAGTACAGCCGCCCGCGCCGGGGACGTGACCGGTGGCGGGAAGGGGGCCGGGCCGGGGGGTGGGGCGGCGGTCGGACCGGCCGCCCCCACTGTCGGCGCGGCGGTCCTCCCTGGGCGCGCGGCGGTGACCGTTGGTCCTACGCCGGTGCGTCCTGGGCACAGGACGGTCCACCGGTCCGGTTCCGCGGGGCCCGCCGCCCGCGCCGGTTGCCCTGGCGGTCCTCCCTGTTGCTGGCCGTCTTCGTACTGGCGGGTACCGCCTTCGCCGCGAACGGCCAGCCTGATCGACAGCCCCTGGACGGCTACGCGCGGCTGCTGCTGCTCGCCGGTCCCGCGCTGCTGCTGTTCCGTCGCGAACACCCCGTCATCACCGTCTTCGGGGTCTCGGCGACCGCGCTCGTGTACTTCGCCGCCGGCTATCCGTACGGACCCGTCTTCCTCACGGTTGCCCTCGCCTGCTCCGCCGCGATCGTCGCGGGCCACCGGCGGGCGGCCTGGTGGGCGGTCGGCACGCTCTGGGTGGGGCATCTGCTGATCGCGCACTGGCTCTACCGCTGGCTGCCCCCGGCACACGACCGGCCCGCGCCCTGGGAGCAGGAACTCGTCATCGCGGCCTTCGTGGTCGCCCTCTGCGCCGCCTCCGAACTCGTCCGGGTACGCCATGAGCAGTGGGCCAGGGAGGGCGCCGAGCGCGCGGCGGCCAAGAAGCGCCGGGAGAACGAGGAGCGGCTGCGGATAGCCCGTGAGCTGCACGACGTACTCGCCCACTCCATCTCGGTCATCAACGTCCAGGCGGGTGTGGGGCTCGCCCTGCTCGACTCCGATCCCGAGCAGGCACGCACCGCCCTGACCACCATCAAGGCGGCGAGCAAGGAGGCACTCGGCGAGGTACGACAGGTCCTCGACACCCTCAGAACGCCCGGTGACGCCCGGTGACGCCCCGCGCGCCCCCGCCCCGGGTCTCGACCGGCTGCCCGAGCTGGTCGACCAGGCCGCGAGCGCCGGACTGACCGTCGATGTCCGGCACGACGGGGAGCGGGCGGCGCTGCCACCGGGCACGGATCTGGCCGCCTTCCGGATCGTCCAGGAGGCGCTGACGAATGTGGTGCGCCACTCCGGGTCCCGTACGGCGGAGATCGGCCTCGGCTACGCGCCGGGGCTGCTGGAGCTGCGTATCGACGACGCGGGTCCGGCCACCGGCGGCGACGCGGGGGGCGGCGGCAACGGTCTTGTCGGCATGCGCGAGCGGGCCGCCGCGCTCGGTGGCACGATCGAGGCCGGCCCGCGTCCGGACGGCGGGTTCCGCGTACGGGCCACGCTCCCGCTGAACCCCGAGAACTGAACACCCAGGGCTCGCCCGGGGCCCGAACGCCAAGGAGACACCGTGATCCGTGTACTGCTCGCCGATGACCAGTCGCTGGTACGGGCGGGCTTTCGCGCGCTGCTCGCCGCCCAGCCGGACATCGAGGTAGCGGGCGAGGCCGCGGACGGCGAGGAGGCGCTGCTCCGGGTGCGTGAACTGAGCCCCGATGTCGTGCTGATGGACATCAGGATGCCGCTGCTCGACGGTCTCGCCGCCACCCGGCGGATCACCGAGGACCCACGGCTCGACCAGGTGAGGGTGGTCATGCTCACCACCTTCGAACTCGACGAGTACGTCTTCGAGGCGATCCGCTCGGGCGCCTCGGGATTTCTTGTCAAGGACACAGAACCGGAGGAGCTGCTGCGCGCGGTCAGGGCGGTGGTGGGCGGCGACGCGCTGCTGTCCCCGGGGGTCACCCGCCGGCTCATCGCGGAGTTCGCGTCCCGCTCCAAGACGCCGACGGGCCTCGCGGAACTGGGCGCGCTCACCGAGCGTGAGCGGGAGGTGATGGCGCTGGTCGGGATCGGTCTCTCCAACGAGGAGATCGCCCGCCGGCTGGTCGTCAGCCCGCTCACGGCCAAGACGCATGTCAGCAGGACGATGGTGAAGCTGGGCGCCCGCGACCGGGCCCAACTGGTCGTCCTCGCCTATGAGTCGGGGCTGGTACGGCCGGGCTGGCTCGGCTGATCGGTCCGCTTCTCCGGCTGCTGTCCCGGGAGTTGTGCCGGTGCGCCCTGTCCGGACCGCGGGAAGCGCCACAGGACCTGAACGACACGTCCCACGAACGCGAGACCCGCGGCCACGGCGGCGACCTGCCCGAACGCGTCGGGCAGGTCGAAGTACCACGCGGGTGCCGCGATGACGCCGTACACGAGCGCCGCCGCCAACGCGCCCGTCAGCACGGCGAAGCCGATCTCGACCGTGATGGCGTCCCGTTCGGCGTTGCCCCGCGTGGTTCCCGCGATCCGTGTCCCCATGGCCCGAGTCTGACCTCGCCCGGGGCCCGGGGCAAGACGCCACCCCATGGCCGGCCGGTGTCAGGCGCGGTGGGGGTGCGCCGGACCCGCCGTGTGCCGCAGCAGCCGTACGAACGCCCCGATGGCCGCCGCCTGGATCAGCACCGAGAGCACCAGCGCGGGATAGAGGAATCCGGCGGACTCCGCGACCGCGTCGCCCACCAGCCCGCCGCCGATGAAGAACGCGAAGATGGTCGGCGCGGCGAGGAAGAACAGCCACACGCCGGCGAACGAGGCGTCCTCGTGGTGTACGAAGAGGGTGTCGACGGCGACGAACACCGTCGCCGCGGCGACCAGGCCCAGATAGACCTGCGACGCGCGATTGCCGAAGGTCAGCCGCGCGAGTCCGGTGAGCCGTCCTGAGTTCATTGCTCTTTCTCCCCTGAAGTGGTTGCTCCCTCCAGGGTGATTCAGTCCGAACGGATGTGCCTGAGTACGGCTACTCATCCGCCGGACGCGCCAACTCGGGCCGGTGCGCGGAGTCCGCGGGGCGCAGGGAGTCCGCCGGTCGTGCGGAGCCCGGTTCCGCCGACGCGTTCCGCGCCGAGTAGCCGATGAGCGCGGCGGCGCCCGCCAGCAGGGCCACCGTGGTCAGGGCGAGCGGCAGCGTGAACCAGTCGGCGAGGAAGCCGATCGCGGGCGGGCCGAGCAGCATTCCGCCGTATCCGAGAGTGGAGGCGGCGGCGACCCCGCCGGGTCCCGCCAGCGCCCCCGCGCGGCCGATGGCCACGGGGAAGATATTGGCGAGGCCGAGCCCGGCCACGGCGAAGCCGGCCAGGGCCAGCCAGGCGGTGGGCGCGAGCGCGCCGACCAGCATGCCGAGCGCGGCCGTGACGCCTCCCGTGACCAGGGCGCGGGTCTGGCCGAGCCGCTCCAGCAGGGCCGTACCGGAGAGCCGTCCCACCGTCATGGCGAGGGCGAAGAGCGAGTAACCGGCCGCCGCCAGACCGGGGGCCGCGTCCAGGTCCTGGGTCAGATGGAGCGCGCTCCAGTCGGCCATCGCGCCCTCGCCGTACGCCGTGCACAGGGCGATCACGCCGAAGAGAAGGACCAGGCGTCGGGTGCGGCTGTCGAGCCGCCGCGGCGGGGACGCCGTCCCCGCCGGCTCCGGGCGCTCCCGCTCCCCGCGCTCCGGGACGGGTGCCGGGTGCCGCAGCAGCGAGGGGCCGGTGACGGCGGTGACGAGCAGACCGACCCCGGTCAGGAGGGACAGATGGACGGCGGGGGAGAGGCCACCCGCGACCAGCCCGCCCAGCCCCGCCCCGATCATGCCGCCGAGACTGAACGCGGCGTGGAAGCTGGAGATGACCGGGCGCCGCAGGGCGGCCACGAGATCGACGGCCGCGCTGTTCATCGCGACGTTCAGTCCGCCGTACGCGGCGCCGAACACCAGCAGCACCAGACCGAGGGTCAGGGCCGAGTGCGTCTGTGGTGGCAGCACGATGCTGAACGAGAGCAGTACGGCGCACACCACCGTCACCGGATGGCTGCCGAAGCGCCGGCAGAGCCGGCCGGTGAACACCATCGTCACCACGGCGCCCGCGGAGACACCGAGCAGCGCGAGCCCGAGAGCGCTCGCCGAGGCTCCCGTCTGCTGCTTGATGGCGGGGATACGGACCACCCAGCCGGCGAACATGAAACCGTCGAGGGCGAAGAACACGGTCAGCGCGATACGGAGGCGGGACAGCGAGGACCGGGAGCCGGGTTCTCCGGCGCGTCCTCCCAGAAGGGCCGTCGCTACTTTGTTTAGGTGCGGCACAAAGTGAGCATAGGGGCCGTGGCACGTCCTCACAAGCCGTCGGCATCGCACGACGGGCCGTCGGCATCGGTCGCGGATCATGGGAGACTCGCCCCCATGAACGGCAAGGGGACGACCGCCCGGACAAGGCTGGAGAGAGGCCGCGGCGCACTCGGTCCTGCACTGGAACTGGTGCACACCGGTCGTGCGCCCACCCGCGCGGTGCTGACCGCGGAGCTGGGGGTCACCCGGGCCACCGCGGGCGCGGTCGCCGCGGAGCTGGAGGCCCTCGGTCTGATCCGGGTCGACTCACGTCCCGGCGCCGGCGCCGGTTCCCAGGGCAGGCCCTCGCACCGGCTGTCCGTCGACGACACGGGGCCCGTCGCGCTCGCCGCGCAGGTCCACGCGGACGGCTTCCGGGCCGCGTTGGTCGGGCTCGGCGGCCGGATCGTCGCCACCGCTCCCGTGCGCGGTACGGTCACCGCGGATCCGGCGCAGATCCTCGGGGAGGTCGTCGAGGCCGGGGCGGGGCTGCTGCGCACCACCGGGCTGCGCTGTGTCGGCGCGGGACTCGCCGTACCGTCGGCCGTCGCCGAGCCGGAGGGCACGGCGCTCAACCCGCTGCACCTCGCCTGGCCCGCCGGGGCGCCGGTACGGGAGATCTTCGCCGAGCGGGTACGCGCGGCGGGCATCGAGGGCCCCGCGTTCACCGGCAATGACGTCAACCTCGCGGCGCTCGCCGAACACCGGCACGGCGCGGGACGCGGCGCCCAGCATCTGCTCTGTGTCGCGACCGGACACCGGGGGGTCGGTGGTGCGCTGGTGCTCGACGGCCGGCTGCACACCGGCAGCGCGGGTCTCGCCCTGGAGGTCGGCCATCTCACGGTCAACCCCGAGGGCCGGCCCTGCTACTGCGGCAGCAAAGGATGTCTCGACGTCGAGGCCGACCCGCTTGCCTTCCTCACCGCGGCCGGCCGCGCCCCCGGCCCCGAGGTCTCGCTGCTCCAGCAGGCCCGTGATCTGCTCCGTACGGACAGCGCGGACCCCGCCGTACGCGGAGCCACCGAGGAGCTGATCGACCGGCTGGGCCTCGGGCTCGCCGGGCTGGTCAATATCCTCAACCCCGACCGCATCATCCTCGGCGGACTCCACCGGGAACTGCTCGACGCGGACCCGGAACGGCTGCGCGCCGTCGTCGCGGACCGGAGCCTGTGGGGCCGCAGTGGCGGCGTACCCATCCTGCCCTGCACCCTCGACCACAACAGCCTGGTGGGCGCGGCCGAGGTGGCGTGGCAGCCGGTACTGGACGATCCGCTCGGCGCGCTGGCCCCGTGAGGGCCCGACGGCACACGGCCCGGCCCCCGGCGACTCGCGCCCCGGCGCCCGGCGTCACACGGGCCTTGTCCTGGTGCTGGGACCAGGCGCGCCGAAGCTCAGCGCGCGCGCCGGATTCGCGACGAGGATCCGCTCCACCATCCGTTCGCCCAGGGTGACTTCGAGCCTCGGACGCAGTCGGCGCAGCAGATACGGCATCCCCGGGGTCTCCGGCACCGTGGTGTCCCCGCCCAGCAACAGCCGGTCGCCGAATCCGGCGACAGCGAGTGCGGCCAACTGCTCGGGCAGCCGCCAGTCCGTGGCGTGATGCGCGCGTGACGGTCCGTCAAAAGCGAGATAGGCGCCGGACTCGGCGGCCATGCGCTGGGTGACCTGATCCGGCGATCTGCCCAGATGGCCCAGGATCACCCGCTCGGGCCGTACCTCCAACTCCCCGCACAGCAGGTCGAGTACGTCCAGCGCGCCGGTCCCCAACTCCAGATGGACCGCGATCGGCGCGCCCGTACGGTGATGGGCCCGCGCTGCGGCCGTCATCGTGCGACGGGCGTGCGGATCGACCCCGTGGAACGTCCCGGCCACCTTGATCAACCCGGCCCTGACCTCTGTCCCCCCGATCCCCTCCGTCAGTTCGGTGACAAAGAGTTCGGCCGGATCCTCGCCCGCCGACCGCAGGGTCTCCCGGTCGTAGTGCACGGCCTGATGGAGCCCGGTGGCGGCGACCACATGCACGCCCGTCGCGCGGGACAGCACGGCCAGCTCCGCCGGCCCGCGGCCCATTCCGTACGGCGTCCACTGCACCACGGCCCGGCCGCCGAGCGCCCGGAACTCACGCAGCCGGCCGGCCGCCGCGTCCGGATCGGCCAGCTCCTGGCCGGGCAACAGGGGGCTGCGCAGGAAGAGATGGTCGTGCGCGTCACAGATCCCCAGCTCGGCGGGGTCGACCTCCCCGAGGACCGTACGGACGGTGCGGACGGCATGGACGGGCCGGACCCCGGGGAGCGTCCGGGCCGGGCTCACCGCTGGTCCCCGCCGCTCAACTCGGCGCGGTGCGGCTGGGACAGACGCAGCACCCGATAGTGGTCCCCGACCGCCCGCGGGGTGTCATGCGCCCAGAGCGTGAACTGCGACAGCTCCCAGTGGCGCGGATCGAGGGCCAGCGTCGCACACACCACCCCGTCGAGCCCCGCGAGCCGTTCGGTCTCCCGTACCGCCTCCTCGGCGAGGGCGGGCAGCGCCGTCCCCTCCGGGACCGGCTGCCGACGACGTACCGCGGTCCGTGGAACGCTCGCGCGGGCCGGGCCCTCCGCGTGGACGAGCCCTGACCAGTGCTGGACCTCGGGCCGGCCGAAGTCACGGACGATGCCCGCGAACCCCGGCCCGAGGAGGAAGGAGTTCATGCCCGCGTGCGTGGTCCAGACATAGAACGGCGCGTACTGGTTCACGGGTGAGTCCTCACCGCGCACCCGGATCAGATACGCCTTCAGCCCGAGCCCGGGAAACTCGTCCAGGAGCGGCCCCTTCTCCGCCACGCGCTCGCGGATGATGTCCATGTCGTAGTCGGCGGGAAGGGTGATCTCGTACTGCATGACATGCATCGGGTGCTCCCGATCCTGGCGGTGTCCACGGGAAGAGGCGCCCTGTACGGTCGCGGCGATCGCCGACGCGATTTCCCCGGGGTCGAGCCCAGCGGCGAACTCGCCGCGTTCCAGGCCCTCCTGAACGATTCCGGCCGGCCGGCCGCGCATGCGCCCCGCACGACGACCACCTGACGGGTCCGGGCCGCTCGCCGGGGCCGGGGTCGCGGCCGGGCCGCGGGGAGAGCGCCGTAGGCCGTTCGGGTGGTCCAGGGATCCGCGCCGGTCAGCTGATCACGGCCGACCTGGCACAGGCGTGCCCGTACTCCCTGGTCGTGGCGCCGAACTCGGCCCCGGGAAAGGGGCCGTCCGTCGTCGCGCCGTACACCGGGCGCAGGGGTAGGTCGCGTGCGGCCGGCGGTGCGGGGAGGGTGAACCAGATGCTCTTCCCCGTGTCCCCCCGGGCACGTACGCCCCAGCTCTCGCTCACCGCCGCTATCAGGGCGAGACCGCGACCGCCGGTGTCGAACAGACTCGCGTCGCGGACCGTGGGGAGCCGTGGATCGTGATCGCTGACCGAGACCATGAGCCGTTCGAGCAGCAGCTCGACATCGACAGTGCACCGTTTGTCCGGCTGTGCGTGCCGGTGGACATTGGTCAGCAGCTCGGTGACACCGAGCGCCGCGTAGTCGATCAAGGGATCGAGATGCCAATAGCGCAATTGCGCCGAAATTATTCTGCGGACCTGTCCGATCCGCGACGGCAGGGCTTGGAGCTCCACCGTGCAGTGCCTGCTGGGCTGGCTGATCACGGCCACGACTCCCCGAAATGAGGTCCCGAAGAAGACGAAGATCGGATCCAGCAACTGGCGCGCTGCTGATCCCGCCCGGCGGGGGCTGGATCGTAGCGTCACCGCCGGTTAACCCTGAGTGATGTGAGATCAGAGTGAACCCAGGGGCTGAGCTTCGCAACTCGGGCAGACCGGACCTCCGTTCGCGGCGGGTTTCCGGTGGATACCGGAATAATTCCGGACAGATTTCAAGCCGGTCGGGACAGCTTCGGCGCGGACTCAGGTTTTGCCGTGGCTCGCCCTGCTGACGGTGTCCATGAAGCGCCCGGCGAGCGCTGTCGCGTCGGGCCTGCGACCGCGCTGGCCCATGGTCAGCCGGTAGCGGATCCCGTTCACGGTGGCGACCGCGCTGCCGCTGCCCGCGAACCACGGCTTGGCCGTGCTCACGGCCCGCAGGGGCGCACTGTCGATCACCCGGCCGTAGCTGGTCAGCAAGGCCAGTCTGCCGTCCTGGATCAGGACCTGACCGGCCCTGGTGAGTGAGCGGGGCCATCGCTCGATCCGTACCCCGCGCGCGCTGAACTCCGGCTCAGCCATGGCTCTTCAGCCCCCTCCGTACCCGTTCCCCGTGCCAGGTCCCCTCAAGTCCCCTCAAGGCAGTGTGCACAAGTATGCGGGCGGGCACCAGAGCGCGTTTCCGGCGGGGGCCAGAAGTGATCGCTATGGCTGCCCAAAGTCAATGTTTGCGCAGGTGGTGGCGGTACCTTTAAGAGGGCGGGGGCCGGTTCGACGGATGAGGAACGGTGCGTATGGCTGGACGGGACGGAACCGGCACGGACGGGACGACGGCGCCCACGGACGGCCGGGCGACGGCGACCGTCGACGTGGACCGTAGCGATCCCGCCTACCGGGCATGGCTCAAAGAAGCCGTACGGAAAGTCCAGGCCGACGCCAATCGCTCCGCCGATACGCATCTGTTGCTCTTCCCGCTGCCCGAGCGGTGGGGAATCGATCTGTATCTGAAGGACGAGTCGACCCATCCGACCGGCAGCCTCAAGCACCGGCTCGCCCGCTCGCTCTTCCTCTACGGGCTGTGCAACGGGTGGATCAGGCCGGGCGCACCGGTGATCGAGGCGTCCAGCGGCTCGACGGCCGTGTCCGAGGCGTACTTCGCGAAGCTGATCGGGGTGCCGTTCATCGCCGTGATGCCGCGTACCACCAGTGCGGAGAAGTGCCGGCTCATCGAATTCCACGGCGGGCGCTGTCACTTTGTCGACGACTCCCGGAAGCTGTACGAGGAGTCGGCCGAGCTGGCGGCCAGGACCGGTGGCCACTACATGGATCAGTTCACCTACGCGGAGCGCGCCACCGACTGGCGTGGCAACAACAACATCGCCGAATCGATCTACCAGCAGCTGAGGCTGGAGCGCTATCCGGTGCCCACGTGGATCGTCGCCACGGCCGGCACCGGCGGCACCTCGGCGACCATCGCGCGCTACGTCCGCTATATGCAGTTCGACACCCTCATCTGTGTCCCCGACCCGGAGAACTCCTGCTTCTTCGACGGCTGGACCCGGCACGACGCCCAGGCGTGCAGCGAGCGCGGCTCCCGGATCGAGGGCATCGGTCGGCCCCGGATGGAACCGAGCTTCGTGCCCGGCGCCATCGACCGGATGATGAAGGTGCCCGACGCGGCGAGCGTCGCCGCCGTGCGCGCCCTGGAGCGGGCCATCGGACGCAAGGCGGGCGGCTCCACCGGCACCGGGCTGTGGAGCGCGCTGAAGATCGTGGCCGAGATGGTCGCGGAGGGGCGCCAGGGCAGTGTGGTCACCCTGCTCTGCGATCCGGGCGACCGTTATCTCGACAAGTACTACTCGGACGCCTGGCTGGCCGGACAGGGCCTGGACATCGGGCCGTACACGGAGACGCTCGACCGCTTCCTGGAGAGCGGCGTCTGGCCGGACTGACGCGCCGATGGACTCGACGGGCCGATGGACCGATGGACTGACGGGCCGATGGCCGATGGGCCGCCTGCGAGCTCCGGCCCCCGCCGTCCCGCATCCGGTTCTCTCAGCCGACCGCCCGGAGACTGCCCCCGCCGGTGAGCCGCGCCGACAGCCGCACGGAACCCTCCCGGGGCGCCGGTACCGCCAGCGTCGTCGCCGCCGTGTTCGCCCGTACGCTGCCGGTGGCCTCGATCCGCGCGATGTCGCGGCTGCCCGCCGCGAGCAGGAACCACTTCCCGGAGGGCGACTGCCAGCGCGTCCCCGCCAGGATGTGCGGTCCGAACCTGCCGCAGGACGCGGTGTTCTCGGCCTCGGCCACCACCGTTCCCGGTGTCGAGGGCACGGCCGCGGGCCGCTGGAACTGCACCAGGATCCGGCCCGGGCCGCGCCAGGTGTCCGCCCGGGTGCAGACCCAGGTGGACCGGCCGCCGGACTCCGGGAGCGACTGCTCGGCGAACGCCCAGTTGTTGACGTCCCGTACACCGGAACCGCGCAGGGTCCGCAGCGAGCACGCGGTACGTGCCCAGCTGAGCAGCGCCGGTTCGCCGGTCGCCTCCCTCGGACCGCGGGCGGGCGCGCCGCCGCCGGGCGGCGGGGTGTAGGTGAGATGCGCCGGGGCGGGTTCGCCCAGGTCCGTGACGAGGAACGAGTGCCGCTCCACGATCCTCTCCGACGAGCGCAGCTCCATCACCGGCCAGGCCACGCAGTCACCGCCGGACGCCGGAGCCGGTACGGCGGCGGTCACGCCGTCGGCGGCGACACCGAGGCGCCGGGCGGGGGCGTCGGGTGCCAGCAGATCCCGGGTGGCCGACCCGGCGATCCATGGGGCGAGCAGATAGCGGACCCCGTCCGGGGTACGGCTGACCGTGAGCGCGGCGGCGGTCGTCATATCCGCCTGGTCGGCGCGGGCGAAGTCCAGGGACGGCGCGTTCCCGCCCGGCGCGGGCACCTCTCGCCTCTCCGAGTCCGCCAGAGGTACTGACCCCGGCAGCGGCATCCGCTCCGGCAACGGCACCCGCTTCGACACCGGCTCCGCGTACCGCACGATCCGCTGTCCGTCATGGAGCAGGACCACCGCCGCCCCGTCCAGCTCGCCCGCGTACAGCAGACGCGGCGGCTGCGTGGGCGGCGCCGTACCGGTGCCCGGAGTGGCCGAAACCCGTACGACGGGCCCCGGGCCGCCCCAAACGCGCAGCGCGCGCCTCAGCAGCGCGCTGTCGTCCGTACGGCCGCCCCTGGCGGGCCAGACGGAGAAGTCGATCCGGGAGGTGTCGGTCCACGCCGCCTCCGGCGCGCGTTCCAGCAGCGCCGGATCGAGAGCGCGGGCGAGCGCCGCCGTACCGGTCGGACCGTAGAGGGCTTCGTCCTCGCGGGCTCCGGCGACAGGCTGCTCCGGGGAGCCGTCCTCGGGCAGGGACACCGCGAGCACCGTCCCGGCCAGCGCGATCGCCACGGCCGCCGCGGCGATCCTGGACCGCTGCCTGCGCCGCAGCAGATCGGTCGGCCGGGTCTGCACCGTACAGGGGTCGAACTCCGCGGTGCCGAGCAGCTTTCCGGCGCGGCCGTCCCGATGGGCGGCGAGCCGTTCCGCCGTACGCAGGGCCCCGGCCGGGTCCGCCACCCCCGCGTCCTCCAGCAGCGCGCGGACCGCCTGTTCGGACAGGCCCTCCAGTACACGCAGGGCGAGCGCGGCGCGCGCGGGCGCGTTCACCGTGGCCAGGGCCTGGTCCAGGGCGAGTTCGTCGGTGCCCCCGGCCCGGGGGAAGAGCCGCAGCCCCACGACGAGCGGCAGGCCGGTCCGCGGCCGGCCGGCCCGCACCCGCCACCAGGGGGACGGCTGCTCATGGGTGAGCGCGGCACGCAGCACCTGACCCCGTAGCCACGCGAAGGCGGAGCCGCTCGGCATACGCTGACCGGGCACCCGCGCCCGCGAGTCGCTCTTGCGCGCGCCCGGCAGCACATGCTGGACGGTGGCGTGCGCGGTGAGAACGCGTCGATGACGGCCCAGTGCGGGAGGGAGGGTGAGATAGGCCAGCCGGACCAGCCGCGGGTAGTGCTCGACGAGGGCGGCCTCGGCGTCATCGACGCCTGGACGCGGGCCCGTTGTGGCGTGGTCGGTCCGCTGTCGGTGGGTCGGCATGGGGACGGTGCCCTTCCGCATGTGCTGACGCGTCGTCGCTCGGCGCTGCTCAACAGGCCAAACGAGCGAGGGAGGCGAAGGATGCGAAGGTCATCGCAGGAGTGATCATGTCCGGCCCGCACAGCGGCAGTTGACGCCCCTTCGGACGCCACCGCGTGGACAACGTGGACAAACCCCTCAGCCCCGCAGCAGCCGGTCGACGACGCGGCCGAACACCGCCCGTCCGGCCCGCGCGGTCAACGGGGTGAGCGCCCCGGGCAGCAGACCGATCCGCAGCTCCTCCTCCCAACGCACCCGCGTCGCGCCGCCCGCCTCCCGTACATGGATCTCCGCCCAGCCCGTGACGGTTAGGGCGTGTTGCGAAAGTCCCGCCTGCCCGGCGACGCCCGGCACGCACGCTCGCCGCGTTGTCGGATCACCCCAGTACGTCCAGTACTGGGGAGACCCTCCGCCTTGCGATCGCACGCACCGGACGCCGCCGGGCCCGCCCTCCGGGCGGACGGCGCTACTTTCGCAACACGCCCTAGGCCGCGCTTCTCCAGCCGGCAGTGGCCGGGGACGCCCGGGGCGGGCGGCTGCCAGCGGACGACCTCCATCGGGTCGTCGAAGCCGGCGCGACCGAGTCCGGTGCGGGCGACGAAGACGGTTCCGACGTGGGTGGGCTCCGGGGTCAGCACGGCGATCCTCGTCAGCGGCACCTGGCCCGCGTGGGCCGGCCAGTCGGTGAGCCGCCGCCAGACCTCGTCGGCGGACAGCGGTGAGGTGCGGTCGATACGGAAGGCGCTCACCCGGCGATCGTAGGCCGCCCGCCACAGACCGCACGCCCCGCCCGCACGGGCCGCCCCGACCCGCCGGAACCGGGCGCGTGCGCGTTCAGTCGTCCCGCGCCACGGACCGTTCCGCGGACTCGTCCTCCGGCGGCTCTCCCGGCGCCTCCGACTCGCCCGCCACCACCAGCCCGGGCAGATACTCGGCGATCTCCTCACGGGCCTCGGCCGACAGCCCCGAGTCCGTCACCAGCGTGTCGACCTGCTCCAGCGACGCGAAGGAACTCAGCCCCACGGTGCCCCACTTGGTGTGGTCGGCGACCACCACCACCCGGCGCGCGGACCGTACGAAATGCCGGTTGGTCTCCGCCTCCCCGAGGTTCGGGGTGGACAGCCCGGCCTCGGCGGAGATGCCGTGCACGCCGAGGAAGAGCACATCGAAGTGGAGCGAGCGGATCGCCTGGTCCGCCACCGGACCGACCAGCGAGTCCGACGGCGTACGGACCCCTCCGGTGAGCACCACCATGGCCGCCCCGGGCCGCTGGCCGCCCGCGCCCCCGGCGGCCCGCTGGCCCGTGTGGAACACATCGGCGACCCGCGTCGAGTTGGTCACCACGGTCAGCTCCGGAACGTCCAGCAGATGGTGGGCCAGGGCGTATGTGGTCGTACCGCCGGACAGCGCGATGGCGCTGCCGGGCACCGCCATGGCCGCCGCCGCACGCGCGATGTCCTCCTTGGCGGTCAGCTCCAGCGCCGACTTCGCCTCGAAGCCCGGTTCGTGCGTACTGGCCTCGACCACCGGCACCGCGCCGCCGTGCACCTTCTCGATGACCCCCAGGCGCGACAGCGCGTCCAGATCCCGGCGCACGGTCATGTCGGAGACGCTGAGCCTGCGTGTCAGCTCATTGACCCGGACCCCGCCGCGCCTGCGCACCTCGTCCAGGATCAGGGCACGGCGCTGCTCCGCGAGAAGATTCTGGTTGTCGCTCACCGCAGTGCCGGTCCCTCCGCGTCGTGTTCGATCGTCAGAAGCCTCATACTCCCACGCGGTTCCGGCGCCCGCCGCAGTGGTTGACGGGGTTGGTGGGAGGGGAGGTTCAGGGAGGGCCGGGGACGGCCCCGCCGTCGAGCCGAGACTTTCCGAGAGCGAGCCATCGAAGTGTCCCCAGAATCAGCGAATCCGGAGCCGCGGAGTGGCGGAGCCGCGCTCGAACTTCTGGTCCACGGCGTCGGCGGCGCCACCCCGCAGAAGATGCTCGACGATCCGCGTACGGTCAGGATCACCGGAGACGAGACGGCCGCCGTGTACCGGCGCGCGGACGACGTGGACGCCGAGCTTCACCCCGAGCGCTATGAAGGCCGGCCGGTCCCCGAGGCGTACTGCTGGTCCAATCTCACCTCGGGCAACGGCTCACGGGCCCTGTGGCTGCTGCTGCTCCCGTTCATGGTGATCAACCTCGCGCACTGGATGCGGCCGGCCACGAAGGGCCTGGGCAGGTCGCAGCGGCTGTACGGCGTGCTCGTACGGCTGGTCGCCCTCACCCTCACCGTGCTGCTGACCGCCGCTGCCTGCGAGGTCGCGCTCGATCTGACGGCGTGGCAGTGCGCCGGATCGGCGCGGTGTGTCGCGGACCGCTCCTGGCTCGGCTTCCTGTCGCCTGAGCGGCAGGGCTGGTGGTCGCAGCCGGGGCGCCGGCTGGCCCTCGCCGCCGTGGTGCCCACGGCGCTGGTGGTGCTGTTGTGGTACCTCTCCAACCGTACGTGGAGCGCGTACGAGGCCCAGCGCCCGCCCATCCACGAACCCACCGGCGAACGCGCCGAGGAGCCCTCCGCCGCCCCGCACAAGGCTCCGGGCACCGAAGGGGCCCCGACGGCCGACGAAGGCGGGGCAGCGAGCGACGACCCGGTGACGGTACGGCCCGCCCTCGGCCGCCCCGGCTTCTGGTACGGACGCCGGCTCGTCGCCCGCCTCCGCGCCGCCCACACCGCCGCCGGCTTCCTCACCGTCGCCGCCGCGCTCACGGCCGCCGCCACCGACCACGACCGAGGCGCCGACAGCGGTCCGCTCGGTCCGCTCGGGCTTGTGCTCCAGGTAACGCTGGCCGGGTGCGCGGCCGTTGTGCTCTGGGTGGTGTGCAGCCGGGGCCGCAGCGAACGCAAGCGCGACGGCTCCCTCGACCGGCTGCTGATCAGCGCCCTGCCCGCCACCGCGCTCGGCGTGCTCGCCCTGGCCGTCGTCCACGCCGCCTGGTCCAGGCCCGGCTGGGTCTCCACCGGCGGACTCCCCGGCAATCTGTCCTTCCTGGTGCTCGCCCTGGCACAGATCGCCCTGATCGTCGTGCTCGTCGTCACGGCTCATGTCCTGCACCGCCGCGCGCCGCATCGACGGATCGCGATGCGCGGCCTCGGCGGACCCGCCGTCGCGATACTCGCCTGCTCCCTGGGCGGGGTGATGACCGGCGGTGTCGCCCAGCGCGTCGCCGACTGGTTCGACGGGGACGCCACCCCTGGCACGGGCGAAGGCGCGATCGTGGGCCCGCCGGTGCTGCTGAGCTGGCAGGCCTCGGTCATTCCCGTACTGCTCGTACTGCTGCTGATCCCTGTCGCCGTCCTCGGTATCCGTACGGTACGGGCCGCCCGCCGGCTGGCCCCGCTGGTGGAACGGGAGTACGCGAAGGAGACGGCGGACCCTCTCCGTACCCACCAGGTGGCGGGCACCCGCGCCAGGGCCGAGCTCACCGACTACGCTCCCCGGCTCATCGCGACCATCTCCGGGGCCTCCCTGCTGCTCGGCGCGGGCGCCGTCGCCGGGTCCTGGCTGAGCGGACAGGTGCCGGGGGAGGCCGCGAAGGGCACCGACTCCTTCGTCGAGTCCGTGGCCGACACCGCGCAGTCGATCGGCTCCTGGCTGGTCGGCCTGGGCTTCCTGCTCTTCGTCACCTGGGGCCGCCGCGCCTACCGGGACGCCTCCGCCCGGCGCACCATCGGCATCCTCTGGGACGTCGGCACGTTCTGGCCGCGCGCGGCCCACCCCTTCGCGCCGCCCTGCTACGCCGAACGCGCGGTCCCCGACCTCACCTGGCGGATCCTCTCCTGGACCGGTCGCACCGGCGGCCGGCTCGTCCTCTCCGGCCACTCCCAGGGCAGTGTGCTGGCCGCCTCGGCGGTCTGGCAGCTGCGCTCCGCCACCCGCCACCGGGTCGCGCTGCTGACGTACGGCTCACCGCTGGAGCGGCTGTACGGCCGCTGGTTCCCCGCGTACTTCGGCGCGGAGCAGCTGGCGCAGCTGAGCACGGAGGTGCACTGCTGGCGCAATCTGTGGCGGTCCACCGACCCGATCGGCGGCCCGGTCCGCGTCCCCGAGGACGGCGACCGCCCGGAAGTGGACCGGGGGCCGCTGATGGACCCGCTCGCCTACGGCCGCACGATGCTCCACCCGCTGCCCGAGCCGATCCTCGGCCACTCCGACTATCAGGCGGACCCGGTCTTCGCGGCGGAACGCGCCGCGCTGCTCGACCGATTGCCGCCGGCCGCGGTGCCCGCGCAGCGGACCGAGAAGGAGGCCGAGGGGCAGCGGGCTCAGGGCAGTTCCGGCAGATCGTCCGCGTAGAGCAGGGTCAGGTCGTCCGTGCTGGTCTCCGGCAGCTGGGCGACCCGGCCCGCGTGCCGCTCCACCATCGACTCGAACGTCTGGCGCGCGGTACGGCCGTTGCCGAAGGCGGGCCCCTTGGGCAGCGCCGTGAAGTACTTCAGCAGCGCCTCGGCCGTGCCCTCGCCCAGCCGGTACTCCTGCTCCTCGGACTGCTGCTCCACGATCCGCAGCAGTTCCTCCGGCACATAGTCGCTGAAGGTGATGGTCCGTGAGAACCGGGACGCCACACCGGGGTTGACCGTCAGGAACCGTTCCATCTCGACGGTGTATCCGGCGACGATCACCACCACGGCGTCCCGGTGGTCCTCCATCAGCTTCACCAGCGTGTCGATGGCCTCCTTGCCGAAGTCCCGGCCCGAGTCCTCGGGCGAGAGGGCATAGGCCTCGTCGATGAACAGCACACCGCCGCGCGCCCGGTCGAACGCCTCCTGTGTACGGATGGCGGTCGAGCCGATGTGCTCGCCGACCAGGTCGACCCGGGAGACCTCGACGAGATGGCCGCGTTCCAGCACTCCGAGGGAGTGCAGGATCTCGCCGTACAGCCGGGCCACCGTCGTCTTGCCGGTGCCGGGGGAGCCGGTGAAGACCAGATGGCGGCGGACGGACGCCGCCTTGAGGCCCGCTTCCTTGCGGCGGCGGCCGACCTCGATCATGTCGGTGAGCGCGCGGACCTCGCGCTTGACGCTGTCGAGGCCGACGAGGGAGTCGAGTTCGCCGAGGACGGCCTCGGAGGCACGGGCGGGAGCGGTCTCCTCGGGGGCGGCGTCCGAGGGCCGCGCGGTGGCGCTCCGGGACGGGGCCGAGCCGAGGAGCCCGGGGGACTGGGTCGCGGTCAGCACGGCCGACGGCTCCAGGGACGGCGTCGGCGGAGTCAGCACACCGCTCTCGTCGCTGGTGCAGTCCTCGACGGTCGGCCCGTCCTCCGCGAAGTCGTACCCGCCGCGCGCGCACCGTTCCGTACGGCACCGGGTGAGCGTCGTACGGCAGCCGTCCATCACATGGAAGCCGTACCCGCCGCTGCCCGTCACCCGGCAGCTGTGGAAGGTGCCCCGGCCCTCGGCCGAGACATAGAAACCGGCCTCGGCGGGGGAGGTGACCGTACAGCGCTCGATGGTGGGATCGGCGCCCTTGGTGACGATGACCCCGGTCTGGACGCCGTCGATGGTGCAGGAGTTGAGCGTGCCGCCGCTGCCGTGGTCACGGAACCAGGCCCCGGTGGACGCCTCCCTGATCCGGCAGTCGTCGAGCTGCGCGGTCGCCCCGTCGCTCACGGACACCGCCGTGTTGCGCACCTGCGAGATATCGGTGTCCACGACGTCGGCGCGCGAGCCGCGGTCGAGGACGAAGAGCGCGTCGGGCACGTCATGCACCCGGCAGGAGTCGAGCACGACGGTCGCGCCGTCGCTGACCCAGACCGCCGGGTAGTCGCCCGTACTGTCATGGATCTCGCACTGGTTGGCGTCGACGCGCGTGCCCGGGTCCCAGACGGAGAGACCGTTGCGGCCGAAGCGGCGCACCGTCGAGCGGGTCAGCGTCAGCACCGAGCGGGAGCGCAGATCGACGGCGTTCTCCGGGATGTCGTGGATATCGCAGTCGGAGAGGGTCAGTACCGCGTCGGTGTCCAGGGTTATCCCGTCCGACGAGGTGCGGTGCACGGAGGAGTCGGTGAGATGGGCCGCCGCCCGGGACGCGATCTGTACGCCGGTGCCCTTGATCTCGTACACCTCGCAGCCGACCGCCTCCAGACCGCTGCCCTCGCCGGTGACGGACAGCCCCGAACCCGAGGCGTGATGGATCCGGCAGCGCTCCAGCCGCGGATGCGCGCCGCCGCGCACGGAGACACCGGCCTGTCCCGCGGCGACGATCTCGCAGTCCTCGAACACCCCGCCCGCTCCGTCGAGTACGCCGATGCCGACCCCGGCCGGATTGTCGACGGTGCAGCGGCGGACGGTGGGGCGGGCCGCGCCGCGCACCTCAAGACCGGCCGCGGAACGCGTCACGATCCGCAGGTCCGACAGCTCGGGCGTGCCGTCCTCGACGAGCAGCGCGGGGGCCGCCGAGTCCTGTCCCTCCACATGGAGGTCCTGGACGGTGGCGGAGGCGCGCACGGTCAGCGGCACCCCGTCGGCGGGCGCGATGCGTACGGAGCCGAGTGAGCCCTCCGGGCCGCGCAGCGTGACCGCTCGCGTGACGATGAGATTCTCCCGGTAGGTGCCCGGGGCGATCGTGAGGACGTCGCCGTCACCGGCGGCCTCCAGGGCCGCGGCGAGGGAGGCGTATTCGCCCGTGCGGCGCCGCCAACGCGATGTTCCGGTGTGCGTCACCTGGACCGTGCCCTGTGCCATGGCGCTGCTGTGCCCCCACCTCGTGCGTGTGCGCGTGCTCTGCCGTCCCGGGTACCGGCCCCGGACCCCGGCCGCAACGGCGACCGGGCGGCACCACCGTAGCGCGCGTGGCGGCGCCGAGTTGACGCGAACGACTGGTCTCAGCTGCCGGAAGGCATCGGCTCAGCTGCCCGCGTCGGTACGTCCCCAGTCGGGCCCGGTCGCGGCCCAGGCCCGGTCGAGCCGTTGGTAGCGCCGTTGTACGAGCCGCCATACGATCAGCCGGCGGGCGCACTCGACGAGTCCGACGGCCAGCGCCGTCGCGCCGAATCCGGCCAGAACCGCGTGAACGCGCGCGCTGGTCGCGTCCATCGGGCCCCGGACCTGCTTGTTGGTCCGCCGGTCGGTCCACATGCCGAACGTGTCGCCGGCGCGTGGTTTCCGCAGCGGGGCGGAGACCGTGCCGGTGCGCGCGCTGCCGTCCGCCGCGTACCACGTGGCCGTCACTCGGGTGCCCGAGGAGTGATCCGAGACCGACTCGGCGTCGTAGGCGAGAGGGCGGTGGTCCGCCGCGCGCTCGATGACCACGGCGGTCGTGCGATGCCGCTGCTCATGCTGGACGCGCACGGTGTTCCGCAGTGATGTGTCAAGGGTGTTGGCGAAGATCCAGCCAACCGCGGGAGTGGCGAGGGCGAACAGCAGCACCGCCGTCAGCGCGACCCACGCCTCCACGAGATCGGTGCCCCGGCGCAGGGGATTGTGCCGCCAGCGCCAGAGTCCCACGATGATGCGCACAGTCCCGCACCTCCTTCCCGTGTCCGTTTTAGCCGCGGGGAGCAGGGTTTACCCGTGCGGGACGGCAAGAGAGAGCAAGCTCACCTCGATGCCCCGTGCACGCAAAACGCCGGATGCCGGGTGGTGTTCCTGTGACGGGCGGGTTTCGAGCGGGTGTTCACGCCGCGACGAACGGGTGTCCGGGTCGAGTGTGGGTCCGGGTCCGGGGCCGGGTCCCGGGAAGACGTCATTCGAGAACGGTCACCGGATCGCCCACCCGGAGCGTGCCGGTCGACTCGGGAACGAGATTCTGTCCGAAGACCAACTTGCCGTCGAACCGCCGGTAGTGGCCGAGGGTGCGCAGCGGTTCCTTGCCGCGCTCGCCGGTGCGCTGGTCCGTGGTGGTGATGACACACCGGCCGCACGGTTTGGCGACTCGGAAGGTGACCTCACCGACGGCGATGCGCCGCCAGTCGTCCTCCTCCCAGGGGCTCGTCCCCGCCACCACGAGATTCGGCCGGAACCGCTCCATGGGAAGCGGACCCTCGTCCGGATGATCCCCTTGCGCGATCAGGGAGTTGAGGGCGTCGAGCGACGCGGTCGTGGTCACCAGCAGCGGAAACCCGTCCGCGAAACTCACCGTCTCCCCGGGCCGCGCGTAGGCCGGGTCGACGGGCCGGCGTACGGCGGGTTCATCGAGATGTACGAGCCGGACCTCCACCCCGAGGTATCCGCTCAGTGTCCGGTGCACGTCCCGCCGCGTACCGTCCGCGCCGCGTGCGTCAGGACCCGCGAGCACCGACTCGACCTTGGTCCCGAAGATGTCCGCCACGACGGTGTCGTCCGCCCGCGGCACACCGATGACCAGCGGATCGATTCCCGGCACGGTCAGCCGGATCCCGCCGTCCGGCCGTGGCTCCGCGCGGGCCAGCGCCATACGTGGCCGCTGGCGCTGTGTGACCGCCTTCCCCGTCGCGTCGATCAGCGTCCAACGGCGGTCCCCGGCAAGCCCCCAGGGCTCCACCTCCGCGCTCTCCGGCGTGCAACCGGCCATCGACTTGACCGGGTGGACCCGCAGGGCGTGCAGAACAGGGCGGGCAGGCTTGGGCATGAAGCCATCCTGCCAGCCGTCCGGGACGCACAGCAGGTCAGTACCCCCCGTCGGTACTCCCACTGCCCGTCGATCCGCCCGCGCGGTCGATACGGCCGAGCTGTCGACGCCCCCGCGCTGTCAGTACCCCCGCGGCTGGTAGGGCCGGTTGTACGGGTCCTCGTAGTGCGGAGGCTGCGCGGCGGGCACCGGACGCGGCGCCGCCGGACGCATCGCCTCGTACCCCGTACCGGGCATGGGCCGCTGCGGCTGCGCCTGCTGCTGGGGCTGCTGGCCCGGGTAGCCGCGGGGCGGAGCCTGCTGCGGGATGTACGGCGCGGGCGCGTGCTGGAGCGGCATGGGCTGCGGGGTCGGCTGCGGCTGGTAGCCGCCCCCGTACGAGGAGTACGAGGAAGCCGACGGGGAAGGACCCGCCGGAAGGGCGGGCAGCGCGGCGGGCAGCGCCGGCAGATAGCTGTTGCCCGTGTCGTAGGCGGAAGGCACTCGGATCGGGGCGATCTGAGGCGTGCCCCGCTCCGCGACCAGGGAGTCGTAGATAGGGGTGTCCGGGAACGACGGCGCGGTGTAGTAACCGCCGCCGTAGGTGGCGCGGGGGGAGGTCATAGGACATAAGTTAAGCCCACCATGTGCCGGTTGGGGAGTCCGATAAGGGGGTTGTTTCGGGAGCTCTAGGTGACTTCGGATCCCCAATGCGAGCGAACATGGGAAAAACGGTCGTCGGATGGTGTTCGGATCGTGTAAAGGGCAGGCTGACGGGGGGTTACGGCGGATCCCAGGGGTCCGTCCGGCGTTCCAGCGATTAGGTTGGCCGCACGTAATCTTGGGACACCGCGACTCGCGATGGGGGCGAGCATGTCCATGCTTAAGGGAGCCAATCTTCCGGTACAGGCGCAGGCCGTCCGGATCGAATTGGGGTGGCGTTCAGGACCGGGGGTGCCGGACGTCGACGCCTCGGCGCTCCTGCTCGTGTCGGGAAAGGTCCGCTCGGACGCGGACTTCGTCTTCTACAACCAGCCGGCCCACGCGTCGGGGGCGGTACGCCACGAGGGCAAGAAGACCGGCGCGGACGGTGTCACGGACACGCTCGCTGTCGATCTCGCCCGGGTCGAGCCCGCCGTCGAGCGGATCGTGCTGGCGGCCTCGGCGGACGGCGGCAGTTTCGGCCGGGTGCCGGGCCTGCGGGTGCGAGTCCTGGACGCGACGTCCGGCGCCGAGATCGCGCGGTACGAGAGCCAGGACGCGACCGTCGAGACGGCGTTCCTTCTCGGTGAGCTGTACCGGCGCCAGGGGAACTGGAAGTTCCGGGCGGTGGGGCAGGGATACGGCAGCGGACTGGCGGGCCTGGCAACGGACTTCGGTATCTCCGTCGATGACGAACCGGCGCCGCGGACCGCACCGGCGGCCCCGGCGTCCGTGCGCCCGGCGCCCGTACGTGCCGAGCCCGTACGCCCCACGAGGCCCGCCACGGCTCCGGCTCCGGCCGCTCCGGCCCCGTCACCCGCGCCCGCGCCCGTACGGCTGAGCAAGGTGACACTGACGAAGGACGCCCCGTCCGTCTCCCTGACCAAGCAGGGCGGCACCTCGGGCGCGATGCGCGTCAACCTCAACTGGCAGACGCGCAAACAGTTCAGGGGCTGGGGCGCCAAACTCGGCCGGGCCGTCGCCAACCACAGCGATCTCGATCTCGACCTGTGCGCCCTCTATGAACTGACCGACGGACGCAAAGGCGTGGTCCAGGCGCTCGGCAATGCTTTCGGGGCGCTCAACCAGCCGCCGTACATCCATCTCGACGGCGACGACAGGACCGGCGCGGTCTCCAGCGGTGAGAACCTCACCATCAACCTCGACCACAAGGACCGGCTGCGGCGCATCGTCATCTTCGTGACCATCTACGAAGGCGCGCGCAGTTTCGCGGATCTCGACGCGACCGTCACTCTCCAGCCGCAGCACGGCGCCGCGATCGACTTCGCGCTCGGGGAATGCACGGTGCCCTCGACGGTCTGCTCGCTGGCCCTGATCACCAATACCGGCTCCGACCTCGTCGTCCAGCGTGAAGCGCGCTTTCTCGTACCGGACCGCGGAGTCAGCCCGCAGCGCACCATCGATTACGCCTATGGCTGGGGCATGAACTGGACACCCGGCAGAAAGTGACCGAGGAGCAAGGCCGATCGAACCCTCCACGACGACCGCGGGTGAGACGACCGCGGGTGATACGGCGGCGGGAGAGACGGTCGTGGGTCAGGGGTCAGGGGCGGTCTCGGGACGGGTGTAGGTACGTCCCTTCCAGGCCGCGCCCCGGCCCCGGTAGTGCCGCACCGCCGAGTCGACCGTCATCAGCAGATAGAGCAGCGCGGTGAACGGCAGCAGCGGAGCCAGCCACGGCGACAGCCGGTAGTAACGCAGTATCGGCAGATATGTCCCGGCCATCACCGCCCACGCGGCGAACCCCAGCCACCCCGCGGCCGTGTCCCCGCCGAACACCCCGGCACAGAGCGCGAGGGGCGGCGCCAGATAGACCACCCCGAGGCCCGCCACCGTGAGCACGAGCAGCAGCGGGTTGTGCCGGAGCTGCGCGTAGGCGCTGCGCGAGACCATCCGCCAGAGATCGGCCAGCCGCGGATAGGGGCGCACGCTGTCCACCCGCTCGGCCAGCCCCAGCCAGATCCGTCCCCCGCTGTGCCTGACCGCCCGCGCCAGTGACACATCGTCGATCACCGCCTGGCGGATCGACTCGGGCACCCGCGCGCGCTCGGCGGCCTCCGTGCGCAGCAGCACGCAGCCACCGGCCGCCGCCGCGGTGCGCGCGCCCGGGCTGTTGATCCAGCGGAACGGATAGAGCTGCGAGAAGAAGTACACGAACGCGGGCACGATCAGCTTCTCCCAGGCGCTCGCCACCCGGAGCCGCGCCATCTGAGAGACCAGATCCAGTCCGTGCGTCCTGGCCGCGACGACCAGTTCCCGCAGACTGTCGGGCTCATGCGCGATATCGGCGTCCGTCAGCAGCAGATACTCGGGATCGCGGGCGCGGGCCAGCGCGATGCCGTGCCGCAGGGCCCACAGCTTTCCGGTCCAGCCTGGCTCCGGTTCACCGGGCGTGGCCACCGTCAGCGGCAGGCCGCCGTATCGCGCGGACAACTCGCGGGCCAGCCTGCCCGTACCGTCCTCGCTGCCGTCGTCGATGAGGAATATCTCCGCCCGGCCCGGATAGACCTGCGCCAGCAGGGACGGCAGGGACTCGGGCAGTACGGCCGCCTCGTCCCGCGCGGGTACGACGAGAGCGACGGACGGCCACCGCTTCGGGTCGTCGTGGTCGTTGTCCTCCGGGCGGCCTCTGCGGTCTCGGCCCCCGCCCGCGTAGCCCGGGCCCTCACCGGCGATACCGTCCTCTCGCGCGGGCAGCCGTTGGTCGGTTCGCCAGAAGAACCCCTGACCCAGCAACAGCCAGCCCCAAGCGGCCAGTGAACCCACGGCGATCCAGGCAACGGTGCTCATTCGCCGCAGTCTGCACCACATCGACCGGACCGCACACGCTGTCGACTATGGTGACTGGGTGAAGATCGCACTCATGGACTCCGGCATCGGTCTGCTGGCGGCGGCCGGTGCGGTACGCCGACTGTGCCCCGAGGCCGATCTGGTCCTCTCCTCGGACCCCGACGGAATGCCCTGGGGCCCACGCGCCCCACAAGATGTCACCGAGCGCGCGCTGGTCGTCGCGCGGGCCGCGGCCCAACACCGCCCCGACGCGCTGATCGTCGCCTGCAACACCGCGTCCGTACACGCCCTGCCCACGCTCCGCGCCGAGCTGGAACCGCGACTGCCGGTCATCGGTACGGTCCCGGCGATCAAGCCCGCGGCGGCGGGCGGCGGGCCCTTCGCGATCTGGGCCACCCCGGCCACCACGGGCAGCCCGTATCAGCGCGGTCTGATCCGTGACTTCGCCGCGTCCGCCCAGGTCACCGAAGTGCCCTGCCCCGGACTCGCGGACGCGGTGGAGAACGCCGACGAGGCCGCCATCGACCGCGCGGTGGCCGCGGCTGCCGCGCTGACCCCCCGTGACGTAAGGGCCGTCGTCCTGGGCTGCACCCATTACGAACTGGTCGCCGAGCGTATCCGTACCGCCCTTGGGCGGCGCGGGCTGCCGGCCGTCGTCCTGCACGGCTCGGCGGGCGCGGTCGCCGCACAGGCGCTGCGCCGTATCGGTGGCGTTCGGGCCGTTGAGGCGGGGGTGGAGGAAGGGGAGGAAGGTTTGGGCGCCGCTTCGGTGGCTCAAGGGGCCGCCGGGGTGAACGTTCCGGTGGACGGGCGCCTCACCGGGCGCCTCACCGTACTGCTCGGCGGGCGCGAGTCGGCACTGCCGGAACCCGCGTTGGCGTATGCGGAGGGGCGGCTGCTCGCCGCCGTCAGTCAGGTGCACTGACGTACTTCCGGCGCACGGACCCTGTGACGTAGCCCTCCATTCGGCGGTCATAAAGCTCCCCCTTGGGTGGAATCTGAGTACGCTGCTTGCCATGAGGGAGTACCCCCGGCAGGAGGGCCAAGGCGCCGAGCCCCTGCCCGAGACCTGGACCGGACGCGCCACCAACCGCGTGCAGTGGCTGCTCGCCGCCGCGGGCGCCGGGTGCATCGCGCTCGGTGTGGAGCTGGCCGTGGACTCCAACTGGACGTCCGGGGTCACCGCCCTGCTGATGTCCGTCATCGGCTGTGTGGCGGCGGGACTGCTGATCCTCTTCGGCACCCTGGCCTTCGTCCATGTGGCGGTCAGGGTCGACGGCGACTACCTGGAAGTGCGCTGCGGCCACATGGGACTGCCGCGTCGGCGTATCGAACTGGCGCATGTCGTGGACGCGGACTTCGTGCCCCGGGTCACCCCGCGTCAGTGGGGCGGCTGGGGATACCGCTGGCGTCCGGAGATGGGCACCGCCGTGGTGGTGCGCCGAGGAGAGGCACTCGTCCTGAAGCTGGGCGACGGCAGGACCTTCACGGTGACGGTGGACGACGCCGAGTCGGCGGTGCGGATCATCCGTAGCCGGCTGCTGCTGCTTCCCAAGCCCAACGCGGCGGGCGTCTGAGCCGCCCTGTCGCTTCGACGCTTGGTTCGACGTATCGGTTCGGCTCCTTGGTTCGACGTCTTGGTTCGGCTTCGGCGCCTCAGGGCGGGCCGGCCGCCCTTCTCGCCGTCGCCAGACCCGCCAGCAGGCTCGCGCCCGCCGTCACCGGTGTGAAGCTCAGCGCGTTGCCCACGCTCGCCATCGCGGCCAGTGCCGTCAGGGTGGCGCCGGCCGTCAGTACCACCGGAGTGGAGCAGGGCGAGCGCCCCAGCCCGTACAGCAGCCAGCAGAACACCGCCCCGAGCAGCAGTACGCCCACCACGCCCTGCTCCGCGGCCTGCTGGAGCGGCGCCGAGTGCGGCTTGCCGTCGGTGTCCAGCGACTGCGAGACGGTGGGACTGAGGTCGCCGAAGCGGTCCGGGCCCGCGCCCAGCACCGGATTCTCCTTCGCCAGCTCGGCCGCGTCATGCCACAGCCCCACCCGGTACTGGGTGAGCTGCCCCTCCAGCGAGACCGAGAGCCCCTCGGGCAGTGCCCGCTCCGCCACGGCCCAGGACGTACCGACGACCAACGCCGTCACCAGCCCGAAACCGGCGAGGGCGAGCAGCCGGCGCCGCATCCTGGCCGCCGCCAGCGAGCACAGGAGCACCCCGAGGGCCGCGACGAACCCCACGAAGGAACCGAGCAGTGACGCGGTGCCCGCGACGGCCAGCGCCAGCAGCCGCAGCGCCGTGCGTACGGCCGGCCGCCGGGCCGCCGTGCCCGCGCAGCAGGCCGCGCCCGCCGCCAGGACGAGCAGCGCGGCGACCGCGCCCGTGTCGCCGGACGGTGTGACGACGGCCACGGCCGCGCCGAACGTCTCATGGCTCGTGACGAGCGCCGCCACGAGCGCGCCGACCGATACGACGGACGCGGTGGCGACCGGCACCAGCGACCCGCTGATCCGGCCGAACACATACCCCGCGGTGACGGCGAGCACCGCGAGGAGGGCGCCCTCCGGCCTGCTGTCCCGCCCCGCAGCGCTGATCAACGGCCACACGGCGCAGCCGCCGAGGACCAGCGCGCCCAGCACGTCGGGTCCCCGGCCTCGTTCCCCCACGGGGTCGTGGACCTGTTCGCGCACGGCTTCCCGTGCCGCGGAGTACTCCGCCCGCGCAGCCATCCCGTCGACCCCCTGAGCCGTGACGGACCCCGTCCGATGACGGCCGGATCCGGCCGGCGGGTCGTCAGGGCTGGCGCACACGGTAACCGCAATCGGGGGGATGTGTGGAGACATTGCGGAGGAACGTTACTGCGTACAGCTGACCACCCGGTCGACGGGGTCACCCGACGGATCTCACCGCCCCGCATCACTCGATCGGACTACTCGACGCAGACGGTTCGGCGGGCAGGGGACGGAACGCTCGGTGAACCCCTCGGCGGACGGGTCGACGTGGCGCTCGGCGGACCGCCCCCTGGAGCACCGCGCTCCCCGGCGCACAGCGGATCACCGTAGACTCCGCCGGGTGAGCGCCACCATGACCACCGTAGAGCCCCCGTCGCCCGCCCCCGCGTCCAGCGGCGCGCAGCGCCTGCTGCGAAGGCTCGCCAGGCCCGGCGCCGCGGTGGTGTCCGGCGTACTGCTCTATGTGAGCTTCCCTCCCCGCACCTTGTGGTGGCTGGTGCTGCCCGGCTTCGCCCTGCTCGCCTGGAGCCTGCACGGGCGGCGGGCGCGCGCGGGGTTCGGCCTCGGCTACCTCGCGGGCCTGGGGTTCCTGCTGCCGCTGCTGTTCTGGACGGGCGCCGAGGTCGGACCGGGGCCCTGGCTCGCGCTCGTCGCGATCGAGGCCCTGTTCATCGGCTTCACCGGACTCGGGATCGCGGTCGTCAGCCGACTGCCCGTATGGCCGGTCTGGGCGGCGGCCGTCTGGATCCTCGGTGAGGCGGTCCGCGCCCGGGTTCCGTTCGGTGGATTCCCCTGGGGCAAGATCGCCTTCGGTCAGGCCGACAGTGTCTTTCTTCCTCTCGCCGCGCTCGGCGGCACGCCGGTGCTCGGCTTCGCCGTCGTGCTGTGCGGCTTCGGACTGTACGAGACGCTGCGCCACGCCCTCGCGTACCGCCGGACCGGAACACTCCCGCGCCGGGCCATGGCCGCCGCCGCGGCCACCGTGTTCGCCCCGCTCGCCGTGGCGCTCGCCGCCCTGCCGCTGGTCGACGACTCCGCCGAGGACGGCACCGCGACCGTCGCCGCCGTACAGGGCAATGTGCCCCGAGCCGGCCTGGAGTTCAACGCCCAGCGCCGCGCGGTCCTCGACAACCACGTACGCAGGACTCTCCAGCTCGCCGCCGATGTGAAGGCCGGCAAGGTGCCCCAGCCCGACTTCGTGCTGTGGCCGGAGAACTCCTCCGACATCGACCCGTACCGCAACGCCGACGCGCGCGAGGTGATCGACCAGGCCGCCACGGCGATCGGGGTTCCCATCTCCGTCGGCGCCGTCGTCACCCCGGACACCGGACCGCTGCGCAACACCCAGATCCTCTGGGACCCGGAGCGCGGCCCGACCGACACCTATGACAAGCGGCAGATCCAGCCCTTCGGCGAGTTCCTGCCGATGCGCTCACTGGTGAAGACGATCAGCCCCGGCTACGCCGAGATGGTGCGCCGGGACTTCGGCCGGGGCACGAAGCCCGGAGTCTTCGACCTCGCGGGCACCGAGGTGGGGCTCGCGACCTGTTACGAGGCGGCCTTCGACGGGGCCGTACGGGACACCGTCACCCATGGCGCCCAGCTGATCTCCGTACCCAGCAACAACGCCACCTTCGACCGCAGTGAGATGACGTACCAGCAGCTGGCGATGTCACGGGTGCGGGCGGTCGAGCACAGCAGGACCGTGATCGTCCCGGTCACCAGCGGTGTCAGCGCGATCATCCAGCCGGACGGGACGATCACCCAGCAGACCGGGATGTTCACTCCGGACGCGCTCGTCGCCGATGTGCCGCTGCGCTCCTCGCTCACCCCCGCCACCCGGCTGGGCGCCCTGCCCGAAGGCGTGCTGGTGGCGGTCGCGGTGGCCGGACTCGGCTGGGTGGCCTGCTATTCCGTACGCAACCGGCGCCGGACGGCGGGCGGTTAGGGTCGGAGCATGGGAACCCCTGACTTCATCCGAGAGATCCGGGCCACCGCCGGACACCAGCTTCTTCTGCTGCCGGGCGTCAGCGCGATCGTCTTCGACGACGAGGGGCGTGTACTGCTCGGGCGGCGCGCCGACACCGGGGGCTGGTCGATCATCGGCGGCATCCCGGAGCCGGGGGAGCAGCCCGCGGACACGGCGGTGCGCGAGGTGTACGAGGAGACCGCCGTGCGGTGTGTGGCGGAGCGGGTCGTGCTCGTCCAGGCGCTGAAGCCGGTCACGTACCCCAATGGTGACGAGTGCCAGTACATGGACATCACCTTCCGCTGCCGCGCGGTCGGCGGTGAGGCGCGGGTCAATGACGACGAGTCGCTGGACGTGGGGTGGTTCGCCGTCGACGCGCTGCCGGCGCTGCAGGAGTTCGCGCTCTTCCGGATCAAGCAGGCGCTCACCGATGAACCCACATGGTTCGAACCCACCACTTCAGGGTGAAGTGTGGGCGCTGACCATATCGGTCGGGGCCGACACCGCTCCTTAAGGTGCGGAACATGACCGTGCCCACCACACCCGAATCCGTGCCGGGTCCGGGCCCCCGTACGCCGGGGTCCCGCACCGCCGACCGTCCCGTGCCCGCCTCCGACGGTGTTGTCACCGCTTCGCTCCTCCTCGATCTGGCGGGCCGCACCGCGCTGGTCACCGGCGCCGCGAGCGGCATCGGCCGGGCCTGCGCGCTGCGTCTCGCGGCGGCGGGGGCCCGGGTCAGAGCCGTGGACCGGGACGGTGAGGGGCTCGACTCGCTGGCCGGGGAGGCGGCCGGGCTGCCGGGGGCCGTCGAACCGCAGGTCCTCGATCTCACCGAGCTCGACGCGGCGGAGCGCGCGGCGCGGGGGACGGACATCCTGGTCAACAACGCGGGACTGCAATTGGTCCGCCCCATCGAGGACTTTCCGCCGGACGTGTTCCACACCGTCCTGACAGTCATGCTGGAGGCGCCCTTCCGGCTGATCAGGGGCGCGCTCCCGCATATGTATGGCCAGGGCTGGGGCCGGATCGTCAATATCTCCTCCGTGCATGGGCTGCGCGCCTCCCCCTACAAGGCGGCCTATGTGGCGGCCAAACACGGCCTCGAAGGACTCTCCAAGACCGCAGCCCTGGAAGGTGCCCCGCACGGGGTCACCTCCAACTGCGTCAATCCCGCGTATGTGCGCACACCACTGGTCGAGAAGCAGATCGCCGACCAGGCGGAGAGCCATGGCATTCCCCGGGAGCGGGTCGTGACCGATGTCCTGCTCCAGGACTCCGCGCTCAAGCGGCTGCTGGAACCGGACGAGGTGGCCGAGGCGGTCGCCTATCTGTGCACCCCCCAGGCGTCCTTCGTCACGGGCACCTCGCTCGCGCTCGACGGCGGCTGGACCGCGCACTGACCTCGGGCGGGCCCGGTCGGCGGCCCGGCGGGGGGCCGGCCGGTGGCCCGGAGGGGGGTCGGCCGGTGGCCCGGACGGGGGGGCCGGGTTGTCCACATCGCATCCGTTGTCCACAGGGCTGGCGCGGCCGGCAGTTGGGCGGGTAATCCTGTGTCCATGTCCCATGACATGACCCACGATCAGGCTTCCTACCTGGAGCTCCTCGCACGCGGCGCGGCGGCGGAGGCGTACGACCGACCCGCGCTGCTGGCCCGTGCCGAGGGCGCGGGGCCGGAGGCGCTCGCCGCGCTGGAGCACGCCAAGCGGCTCGCTCTGCGGGTGCGGGCCGAGCTGGCGGAGCGACGGCGCCGCGAGGCCGAGCTGTCGGCACTCTTCGAGACCGCGCACGACCTGGCGGGGCTGCGCGATCTGGACGCCGTGCTCCGCGCGATCGTCCAACGCGCGCGTTCACTGCTCGGTACGGAGGTCGCCTATCTGTGCCTCAACGACCCCGAGGCGGGCGACACGTATATGCGGGTCACCGAGGGCTCGGTGTCGGCCCGCTTCCAGCAGCTCCGCCTCGGCATGGGGGAGGGGCTCGGCGGGCTCGTCGCCCAGACAGCGCGCCCCTATGTCACCGACAGCTACTTCGACGACCCGCGCTTCCAGCACACCAGAACCATCGACTCCGGAGTCAGTGACGAGGGGCTGGTCGCCATCCTCGGTGTCCCGCTGATGCTCGGCAGCCAGGTCATCGGCGTGCTCTTCGCCGCGGACCGCCATGCCCGGGTCTTCGAGCGTGAACAGATCGCCCTGCTCGGCTCGTTCGCCGCGCACGCCGCCGTCGCCATCGACACCGCGAATCTGCTGGGGGAGACACGGACGGCGCTCGCGGAGCTGGAGAAGGCCAACGAGATCATCAAGGAGCACAGCGCGGTCATCGAACGCGCCTCGGACGTGCACGACCGGCTGACCGAACTGGTACTGCGCGGCGGAGGCGTCCATGACGTCGCGAGCGCGCTCTCCGAAGTGCTCGACGGCACGGTGGAGTTCGCACACGCCGATTCCCGATCCGTGACCGCGCTGGAGCTGACCGGCACCGAAGGCCACGCCAAGCGCCACGGCGAGGTCTGGGGCGCGGCCGTGTCGGCGGGCGGCGAACTGCTCGGCGCCCTCGTCCTGCGCGGCCACCCCGGGCTCGACCCCGTCGACCAACGCACCCTGGAGCGGGCCGCGATGGTCACCTCCCTGCTCCTGCTGGCGCGCCGCTCCGCCGGGGAAGCCGAACAGCGAGTGCGGGGCGAGCTGCTTGACGACCTCCTCGACGCCCCCGACCGCGATCCACGTCTGCTGCGTGAACGGGGCACCCGGCTGCGCGCCGACCTCGACGCCCCGCATGTGGTGCTGGCAGCCCGGATCGACGGCCCCGTCCCCGGCGCGGCCGGCGCCCCGGGAGCCACCGAACGGGAGACGGCCGACCGGCGTCGCCTGTGGTCGGCCGCGTCCCATCTCGCCGCGACCGGACAGGGCCTGGCGGCCACCCGCGACGGGGGCACGGTCCTGTTGCTGCCGCTCGCCCCCGGCGACACCGCGGCCGATCTGGCCAGACGTACGGCCGGACAGCTGGGCGGCGCTCTGCGTGAGCCCGTCACCATAGGCGCGTCCACGGTCGTCGAGGCGCCCGCCGCGCGCCCTGGCGCGATAGCCGAGGCATACGCGGAGGCCCGGCGCTGCCTCGACGCCCTGCGGCTGCTCGGCCGCTCGGGCGACGGCGCCGCCGCCCAGGACCTCGGCTTCCTCGGTCTGCTGCTGGCCGACACCCGCGACATCGAGGGCTTCGTGGACCGCACCATCGGTGAGGTCGTCGCGTACGACCAGCGCCGGGGCACGGACCTCGTCCGCACCCTGGGCGCCTACTTCGCCTCCGGGATGAGCCCGGCCCGTACGAAGGACGAACTGCACGTCCATGTCAACACCGTCGCCCAGCGCCTGGAACGCGTCGCCCGACTGCTCGGCCCCGACTGGCAGTCACCGGCACGGGCCCTGGAGATCCAGTTGGCGCTACGGCTGCACGCCATGTCGGAGGCCGTCGTACGGTGAACGGGGAGATTCACCGTACGACGCCACCTCGGGCGGGTCCGACTTACTCGAACGAGAGGACCTAGACCCCGCTCGTACGGGAACCGGCTTCATCGGCCCGCCGGGGCGCGGGCACCCCGGTCCGGGCCGGCTCCGCCTCGACATCGGCCAGATCGCGGTGGCGGGTCTCTCGGGCGCAGGCGATGGCGACGACGGTGATCAGCGCGGCGGCGATCACATACAGGGCGATCGGCGTCGAGCTGTCGTAGTCGGCGAGCAGTGCCGTGGCGATGAGCGGCGCCGGAGCACCGGCCGCGACCGAGGAGAACTGCGCGCCGATCGAGGCGCCGGAGTAGCGCATCCGGGTCGCGAACATCTCCGAGAAGAAGGCCGCCTGCGGCGCGTACATCGCGCCGTGCAGCACCAGACCGACGGTGACGGCCATGAGCAGATTGCCGAAGCTCCCGCTGTCGATCAGCGTGAAGAACGGGAACATCCAGGCACCGACGCCGATGGCGCCGATCAGATAGACGGGCCGGCGCCCGATCCGGTCCGAGAGCGCACCCCAGGCGGGGATCACCGCGAAGTGCACGGCGGAGGCGATGAGTACGGCGTTGAGAGCCGTCTGCTTGCTCAGCCCCGCCGAGGTCGTGGCGTACACCAGGATGAAGGCGGTGATCACGTAGTAGCTGATGTTCTCGGCCATCCGCGCGCCCATCGCCACCAGCACATCGCGCCAGTGGTGCCGCAGGACGGCGACGAGCGGCATCTTCTCCGCAGCGGCGTCGGCGGCCGACGCGGCCTTCCGCTCCTCGGCCCTGGCCAACGCCTCCTTGAAGACCGGTGATTCATCGACGGAGAGCCGAATCCACAGGCCGACGATCACCAGCACTCCGGAGAGCAGGAACGGAATGCGCCACCCCCACGAGGTGAAGGCCGCGTCGGAGAGCAGCGCGGTGAGCGCCGACAGCACCCCGGTGGCGAGCAACTGCCCGGCCGGCGCGCCGGTCTGCGGCCACGAGGCCCAGAACCCCCGCCGCTCGGCGTCCCCGTGCTCGGACACCAGCAGCACGGCCCCGCCCCACTCACCACCGAGCGCGAACCCCTGAATCAGCCGCAACACGGTCAACAGCACCGGGGCCGCCGTACCGATGGTGGCGTGCGTGGGCATCAGCCCAATGGCGAATGTCGCCCCGCCCATCATCAGCAGACTCAGCACCAGCAGCTTCTTGCGCCCGATCCGGTCACCGTAATGCCCGAACACCAACGCGCCGAGCGGCCGTGCGGCGAAGCCCACGGCGTAGGTGAGAAAGGACAGCAGCGTTCCGACGAGCGGATCGGACTCGGGAAAGAACAGCTTGTTGAAGACCAGCGCGGCGGCGGATCCGTAGAGGAAGAAGTCGTACCACTCGATGGTCGTGCCGATGAGGCTGGCGGCGACTATGCGCTTGAGGGAGCTGGGCGTTGGGGGAGCGGTTGCCGAGGCAGCCATGGTCACCACTTCCGGACGGTTGGCGGGGACGATTGCGTGTCGCCACACCGTAGAAACGCGCAGGTCAGCGGCACATATGGCGGGACCACATAGTTCCGGGTGCGGCTGTGCGTGCGACCACTATGAGCTCGTGGTTCGGGGGAGTGGGGCGCCATGATGGCCGGTGCTCCGGGCGCTGCCTCATGGGGCGTGTCTTCAGAGTCCCGGCGGCCCGGGGTGAACGGTGCGGAACACCGTGTGGGCGTGGACAACCGGGCCACGCTCCTGGACACGCTGAGGGAGAAACTGCGTGTCACCGGTCCCAGAAGGGGTGCGACCGCGGTCAGTGCGGGGCCCGCACGGTGCATGTCGACGGCAGGACCGCGCTGTCCTGTCTGACGCTCGCCGTCGCGGCCGACGGGCGCGAGGTCACGACGGTGGAAGGGCTCGCGGACGGCGACGTGCCGCACCCGGTGCAGCGGGCGTTCATCGAGACCGACGCCTTCCAGTGCGGCTTCTGCACCCCCGGCCAGATCATGTCCGCGACGGCGCTCGTCGAGCGTGGTCAGGTGGGGTCGGACGATGACATCCGCGAGTTCATGTCCGGCAATCTCTGCCGCTGTGCGGCCTATCCCCACATCGTGCGAGCCGTCCGGCAGGCCGGCGCGACCGGAGGGAAGCGCTGATGCGCGGCTTCGAATGGGCCGAGCCCGAAACCATCGACGACGCCCTCGACGCGGCCGGTGAACAGGCCGCCTTCCTGGCCGGTGGTACGACCCTCGTCGACCTGATGAAACTCCAGGTCATGCGGCCCTCGCGGGTCGTCGGCATCAACCGGCTCCCGCTGACCGGAATCCGTATCGACGGCGAGGGCCTGCATATCGGGGCGCTGACCCGGATGAGTGATGTCGCGGAGCATCCGGAGGTCGCGTACAACTACCCGGTCATCAGCCGGGCACTGCTGCTGAGCGCGTCCCAGCAGCTCAGGAACATGGCGAGCATGGGCGGAAACCTGCTCCAGCGCACCCGCTGCACCTACTTCCGGGACGTCGCCGAACCCTGCAACAAGCGTGATCCCGGCAGTGGATGCGCCGCCATCGGCGGGTTCAACCGTACCCACGCCGTGCTCGGTACCAGCTCCGACTGCGCGGCGACGCACGCCAGTGACGTGGCGGTGGCCCTGGTGGCCCTCGACGCCACGGTGCACCTGCGCGGCGCGGAGGGAACCCGCGTGGTGGACCTCGGTTCCTTCTACCGGCTGCCCGGCGGCACCCCGCACATCGAGAACGTGCTGCGGCCCGGCGAACTGATCACTCAGATCAGCGTCCCGCACCTGGCCTGGGCCCGGAACTCCACCTACTTGAAGATCCGCGACCGGCAGTCGTACGAATTCGCCCTGACCTCCGCCGCCGTGGCCCTGCGTGTCCGTGGCCGGCGTATCGAGGACGCCCGCGTGGCCGTCGGCGGCGTCGGCACCAGGCCGTGGCGGCTGCCCGAGGTGGAGGCCGCGCTCAAGGACGGCACCGTGGGACATCGGCCGGTCGAGACGCCAGAGCAGCCGGACCGCCCGCGCGTCGCCGACGACCGTCCCGTCGGACAGGGGCGCCTGGCCGTGCTCGACGACGGCGACCTGGAAGAGGCCGTATCGGGGGAGCCCCAGGGTCTGGGCCGCCGTCGCCTGCCGGCCCACGTCCGGCAGGCCGAGCAGCGTGTCGAGGAGTTCGTTGCGTTCCTCCTGCGAGCCGCGGACGCGGGCGGCCAGGGAGTCGACGTATCCGGCGCGCAGTTCGTCGGAGACGGTGCTGAGCGCGGACCAGAAGCGGGTCGTCTCCGCCGGCAGGGCGCTGGTGCCCGCGGTGTCCTCCGGGGAGATCCGGGTGGTGACCTCCTCCCATACGTACTGGACGCCGATGCGGACCGCGTTCAGCAGGGTGGTCAGCGGCACTCCCTGGTCGGCCCTGCGCCGCCCCAGCGCGCGCATGGCGTCGAGGTCGAGCGGTACCCGACCGGCCAGCTGGAGCAGGAAGTTCTCCAGCCGGGTGGTCACGGCTTCCCGTCGGTCGTCCGCGCCCACGGCTGACGCCCCCGACAGTTCGCTCTCGGCGGCGGTGACCCGTCTGGCCAGCTCGGCCGCCATGACGTCCAGATCGGCGAGGGCCGAGCGGGCCGTCGCGGCGACCGCGTCGGACGGTGCTTCGGCAGACAGGTGCGGGACCATGCGATACCTCCGGCGTCCACTCCGCATTAACAGACCGGTGGGCCGATAATGCTTCGCGAGCCGGAGCGGACTCACGGACACCGAGGGTGAGTACGCCCGAACCTGGGGAACAGCCTGAGCGCGTTGCCGCGTTCCACGCCGTGGCGCTGCTCCTCGGTGAAGCCGTCGAAGCCGGTGAGGTTCTCGATGTTCCGTACGACCGTCGATTCCGGGGCGGCGGGCCAGTCCGTCCCGAAGAGGATGTGGTCCGCGGTGGTCACCTCCAGCGTCGGCAGCAGGGAGTTGCGGCTGCCGGCGAGGGCCGTCTCGTAGTAGAGCCCCCGGAGCACCTCGGCGACATGTGCGGGATCGATGTCCGCGTCGCGCGGCCCCCGCCCCATGACGGTGTGTTCGCCGATGCGCCACCCGAGGGTGGGCAGCGCTCCTCCGCAGTGCGCCAGGATCAGCACCAGCCCGGGATACCGCCGGAAGACACCGGTGTACAGCGCGTTGGTGATCGTCCGCGCCGTGTCGAAGGGGAACTCGACGATCGAACTCGGCCGCCCGAAGCCGAGGACATCGATGTGCGGGCAGTCCTCGGGGTGGACGAAGACCGGTACGCGGCGCCGCGCCAGCTCCGCGAGTACGGGTTCGAGCGATGGATCGCCGAAGTAGCGACCCAGCACGTTCGAGGTGAGCAGCACGCCGTCGAGTCCCAACTCGTCGAGGGCGTAGGCGATTTCCGTGAGTGCTTCGTCGGGCCCGTCCGCCGGCAGTGTCGCGAAGGCCCCGAAGCGGCCGGGGTGCTTGGCGATCAGCTCGGCATGGCCTTCGTTGATCAGCCGGGCCAGGCGCGTCCCGAAGTCCGGGTCGTCGTCCGTCCCCGCGAACGAGATCGGCATGGACAGGAGCTGGCCGGCGATCCGCTGCCGGTCCATATAGGCCAGGGCGGTCTGCGGCGTCCACCGCACCGAGATGCGGTACCCGCCGGTCGGCCGGAAGCCCCGGCTCGCGATGACCTTCATCGCTTCGTCCGACACGCCATGGGTGTGGACATCGATCCGCTGACCAGGCACGACGGTCTCCTTTGCGCTGTCGTCCGTTCTACGGCACCGAGCCTAGGGACTTAAGTGTCGCCCGTCAATTTAATGGCCCACGATGTCTGGCGGCGCATGAGGTGACCTTGCGTGCCTCGACACATTAAATTGACGCATGACATTTTAATGGTTACGTTCGAAGGCATGCAGATAGGTGATGTGACAGTCGAACCCCTCACCGACGGCGTCATGCCGATGCCGCCGAACCTGCTCTATCCGGACGTGCCGCTGTCCGTGTGGCGGACCGTGCCCGGGGCGCTCGACCCGGACGGGATGCTTCAGGTCCCGTTCGGCGGATTCCTCGCCACCGACCGGCACGGACATCGCGTCCTCTTCGATCTGGGCGGCGGGCTCGCTCCGCGGCTGCTGCCCGGCGGCGAGCCTCCACCGGTCCGCGAACGCCTCCCGGAGCGCCTGGCGGAGCTGGACTGCCCGCCCGGCTCCGTGACCGATGTGGTCCTCAGCCATCTGCACATCGATCACGTGGGCTGGGCCTCCACCGCGGGGGTGGCTACGTTTCCCCGGGCCAGGCATCACATTCACGCCGCGGACTGGGAGCACTTCGTGGCCGGGGACGCCGATGACGCCGTACGCGCCAAGGTCGCTCCGTTGAAGGACGCCGCCGCGCTGTGGGACGGCGATTCCCTCGTGCCGTACGACTGGCTGCGTCTCGTACACGCGCCGGGCCACACCCCGGGCGCCTCTGTCGCCCTGATCGAGTCGCGGGGACAGCGACTCGCCCTGGTCGGTGATCTCTTCCACCATCCGGCGGCGCTGGACCACCCGCACTGGCGCTGCGGCTTCGACTGGGACGGTCCGGCCGCCGCGGCCACCCGCGCGCTCTGGCTGGAGACACTGCGCGCCACGGACACACCCCTGGTCGGCCCGCATTTCCCCGGACTCCGTCCGGTCACGCTCCGATGAACCCGGCACCCCTTTCGAAGGACCTGCCATGAACAGTACGAGAGCGGCCGTGTGCCGGGCGGACACCGACGACCCCTTCGACCTGGAAGAGCTGGGCATCGACGACCCACGCCCGGACGAGGTACTGGTGCGCTTCACAGCCGCCGGCCTGTGCCATACGGACCTGGAGGTGGCGGCGGGACGGATGCCCACCCCCCTCCCGGTCGTCGCCGGTCACGAAGGGGCCGGTGTCATCGAGGCGGTCGGCACCGCCGTCACCGGATTCGGGCCCGGCGACCGCGTGGTCGCAAGCTTCAGCTTCTGCGGCACCTGCCGGAACTGTCTGAACGGACAACCCGCCTACTGTCCCCTCCACTTCCCGCTGAACTTCGGTGCCCGCCGCGCCGACGGCTCGGTCGGCCTGCGTGACGCCTCGGGCAGGCCGGTACACGACCACTTCTTCGGACAGTCGTCCTTCGCCGGGTACGGGCTGTGCCGTCCCAGCAGTCTGATCAAGGTCGGCGACACCGACCTGCCCGATCACCTGCTGGCCCCCCTCGGCTGCGGCGTCGCCACCGGTGCCGGCGCGGTCTGGAACCTGCTGAAGGTCTCGCCGGGCAGCACCGTGGCGGTCTTCGGTGCGGGAGCCGTCGGCCTGAGCGCGGTCATGGCGGCAGCCGCAGCCGGTGCCGCACGCATCATCGTGACCGACCCGCACTCCGCCCGGCTCGACCTCGCCGCCCACCTCGGCGCGACCGATGTGGTCGACGCGACCGGGGGGCTCGCCGTCGAGCGGGTGCGGGAACTGACCGGCGGACCCGGCGCCGACTTCAGCGTGGAGTCCTCGGGCGTACCCGCGGTGATGGCACAGGCCGTGGCCGCGCTCGCCCCGCTGGGAAGTGCCGCCATCCTCGGCGTCGCCCCGGACGCGGACCTGCGGACCAGCGCGTTCGCGCTCCTCGAAGGACGGACCGTGGCCGGCTCCATCGTCGGCCACCAGGCCCCGGCAGCCCTCGTGCCCCGCATCCTCGACCTCCACCGCAAGGGCCGCTTCCCCCTGGAGGCGATGATCCGCACCTACGCACTGGACGACATCGGCAAGGCCGTCACCGAGGTGCGCTCCGGAACGGCCGTCAAGGCCGTCCTCCTCCACTGACCCCCCTCCGGCCCTCACCCGGTCTCACCCTCACCAGCCAAGGACGAAAGACATGTCAGGGATTCGTCTCTCCGAGGTCGTACTGCGGACAACCCGTTACGACCGCCTCTGTGACTTCTACTCCCTCCTCCTGGAGCAGCCGCGCACCGTCGAGATGACACCTCCGCCGTCGGACGACCCGGACGAGCCGTCTCGTATCTGCTTCTTCGACTTCCACTTCGAGCCGCCCTACACCCAGCGCATCGCCGTCTTCGAATGCGCGGACATCGGCTCGGGCCCGACCTCCCGCGGACTGCACCACTTCCAGCTGCGCACCCCGACCATCGAAGCCCTGCTGGCCCTCTACCAGACCCTGAAGGACGGTGGCCGGCTCCCCGTCGAGGCGTCCAATCACGGACCGGGGACGAGCCTCTACTACCGGGATCCGGACGGCAACAAAGTCGAGCTGTCCTCCCTGAACTTCTCCTCGCGGGAAGAGATGCGGGCATTCATGGCGACCGACGAGTTCAAGAAGAACCCCAACGGCTTCCCGCTCGACCCGGAACGGCTGGCAGCGGGCCGGCGGGCAGGCCGGGACCTGAACGAAATGATCTGGGAACGATGAGCCTGACCTCGGCTCCGGGCCCCACCGGCGACCTTCCGGACGGCGCCGGTTACGACGTCGTGATCGTGGGCGGCGGGCCCGTGGGCCTGGCGAGCGCCATCGAGCTGGGCACCCGCCGGCTGTCCGTGCTCCTCGTCGAACGCGGGGACGGCGTGGTCCGCTATCCGACCGCGGAATCCGTCGACACCGCGTCGATGGAACTGCTGCGCCGATGGGGTGTCGCCGACGCCGTACGGCGCAGCGGCTTCCCCGCCGACCAGCGGCGGGACATCTCGTTCGTCTCCCGCATGAGCACATACGAACTGGCGCGCTTTCCCCGCCCGTGCAACGCCGACCGGCACAGCACCACACACGGGCTGAGCCCCGAAGGGGGCGTGTGGTGGCCCAAGTTCTGGTTCGACCTCGCGCTACGGGAACGCGCCGGCACCGAGGACACCGTGGCGCTGCGCCACCGCTGGACCTGCCAGGGGTTCGAGGACGGGGACGGGCCGGAGGGCGTCGTCGTACGGCTCTCCTCGCGCGAGCACGGCGACAGGACCGTACGGGCACGCTATCTGGTGGCCTGCGACGGGGCGGCCTCCCCTCTGCGCAAGACCCTCCGCATCAAGACCCTCGGCATCGGCTCGCTGCGGGACTCCGCGGACGCGCGGGCGCGTTGGCAGGGCGCCTTCGTCCGCCTTCCCGGGCTGCGGACCCGTACCCCGCACGCCCCGGCCGTGCAGTACTACCTGATCAACCCTCGCCGCGTGATCCTCGGATCGCTCGACGGCGGCGATCTGTGGCGCGTCACCTACCCGCTGCGGAACGCGGAGTCCCCCTCACCGGACGAAGTCCGGCACACCGTCGCCGACGCACTCGACTGCCCGGCAGGCGATGTCGAGGTACTCGACGCGCGGGAATGGAGCGGTGACGCGGTCGTGGCCGAGTCCTTCCGATCCGGCCGCGTCCTGCTCGCGGGTGATGCCGCACACCGGATGTGGCCTTCGGGCGGCCATGGAATGAACACCGGTCTCGGGGACGTGGCGAACCTCGGCTGGAAGCTGGAGGCGGTGCTGCGCGGCTGGGCCCCGGACACACTGCTCGACACATACACGGCCGAACGCCGTCCGCACGCCGAGCGAATGGTCCGCCGTGCCTGGCGCAACTATCGCGCGGACAACGCGATCCTGCCCGACCCGGCACTCGACGACCCCGCGGCCAAGGAGGCACGCGTCCGTGCCGGCGAGCGCATCGCCGCCACCCGCCGCGGCGAGTGGCGCTCTCTCGGCGTCCAGCTCGGAGTGCGCTACACCGACTCCCCGCTGATCGTCTCCGACGGCACGCCCGAGCCCCCCGACACCGCCGAGGAGTACGTGCCCACGGCCCGCCCCGGGCACCGCGCCCCGCACGTCACGCTGGCCGGGGGAGGTTCCGTACTCGATCTGTTCCGCGGGCGCTTCACACTCCTGACCATCGCGCCGGCCGTGGACAGCGAGGCCCTGGCCCGGGCGTTCCGGACCCGCGGAATCCCCCTCGACCGGGAGTGGATCGGCGCGAAGGGCGCCCGGCGGTCGTACGGACGCGCCATCGCCCTGGTACGCCCCGACGGCATCGTCGCCTGGCGCGGCGACACCTGTCCCGAGGACCCCGACGCGCTCGTGGCGCGGGTGACCGGCCGGACGGCCGGGGACTGAGGAAAGGAGACCACCATGCTGCTCGCACAGACCGGCGACGGTATCGCGCGGGTCGGGCCCGATGGCCTGCACCTCCTCGACGGCCCCGGCCGGCCGCTGGAGGACTACATCGTCGAGGGCCGGCTGGCCGACCTGGCGGGGCTGCGGGCCCGCGAGGAGATCGGCTGGGAGCAGGCCGTCCTGGCGCCCCCGGTCAGGCGTCCGGGCAAGATCGTCGTCATCGGCCTGAACTACCGTGACCACGCGGCCGAGACGGGCAGTGCGCTGCCCGCCCACCCCCGCTTCCATCTGATCCCGGGTTCCGCCGTCACGTCCCCGGGCGCCGTGGTCGCCCTGCCGAGATCGGCCCCCGGGCGGGTCGACTACGAAGGTGAACTCGCGATCGTGCTGGGGCGCACGGGCCGCGACATCCCCGAGTCGGCGGCCTGGGACTTCGTGGCCGGCGCGACCGCGGCCAACGACATCTCGGCACGCGATGTCCAGGCGGGCGAGCACCCGGCACTCCCCATGGCCGGCCCCGCCCTCGCCAAAGGGTTCGACGGCTTCAAACCGCTGGGTCCCGCGCTGCTCACCACCGACGAACTGCGCCGGTACGGCGCGCTGGGCATCCGCACCGAGGTCAACGGCGAGGTCCGTCAGCGCTCCACGACAGCCGAACTCATCTTCTCCGTTCCCGAACTCCTCGCCCGCGTCAGCTCGTTCCTGACCCTGGAGGCCGGGGATGTGATCCTCACCGGCACCCCGGCCGGGACAGGTGTCGCTGACGAGCGGTTCCTCGCGCCGGGCGACCGGGTCTCCGTCACCCTCGACGCCATCGGCACGCTGACCAACACGATCGGCCCTCCGCACCGCATCGACGGATACGAGGACGGGGGACCGGTATGACGAGCGACGACCGCGTCCCGCGTGATCGCGCACGGCCGCCGACGGGCCGCGAACCGGCGGACGACGACCTCGCCACCACTCTCACCCCCCACTACCTGAAGGGCCCGACGATGACGCAGCCGACCTCCCTCCCCCTGCCCGAGTGCTTCTCCTACTACCGCACGGTCGACACCCCCGCGGCGGCCTCGCTCCGCCGGAAGCTCGAACGCGTCGCCAAGAGCCCGCTCGACGTTCCCGAGGACCTCGCCCTCGCCTTCGGCAGGGCCATGAATACCGGGGACAGGCTCGGCGACGCCTACATCTCCGCCGCGTTCGCCTCCCCCAAGGGAAAGGCACGCGCCAGGAAGGACGTGGAGCAGGCCCTTGACGGCGGCATCCGGAGCGTCGACGAGCCCACACCCGAGCTGGTGGCCATGTTCGAGCAGATCGACACCGACCCCGAGTGGGTGGACTGGAAGAAGGTCGAACACGGCGCCGAGGTGTTCCGGCGCTACAAAGAGCTGTATCCGTACTTCGGCATGGTCTCGTTCCCCGGCTACGCGCTGGAGAGCATCGCCAAACCGCTCGCGCTGACCGGCGCCTACACCGGCGGCTCCGCTTTCGGGCGGTTCCTGGAGACCTGCCGTCTGTGGACGGACACCACCGAGCCCGGGGCCATGCGCCCCGGCGGTGTGGGACGCCGCTCCGCGGTGTTCGTCCGCACCCTGCACTCGATGATCCGGCACACACTGCTGCCGCACCCCGAATGGGACCGGGCCGAACTGGGCGTGCCCATCAGCCAGTTCGGGATGTTCGGCACCCTCCTCCTCAGCTCGTTCGCGCCCGGGCAGCAACTGAAGCTGCTCGGATACCGGCCCACCGACGCCGACGTGGAGGCGATGATGCACCACTGGCGCTATGTCGGGTATCTCATGGGCGCCGACGCACCCTGGTTTCCCGAGACCGTGACCGACGGCTTCCGGGCACAGCTGCTGATCTCGCTCGTCCAGGAGCCCACCCCGAGCGAGGACTCACGAGAGCTCTGCCGGTCCTTCATGAATACGTTCCTCCCGCCGGAAGACGCACGGGGACCGCGCCAGATCTACGGAAATCTGCGGTACAAGGCACAGCTCGGTCACGCACGCTTTTACCTGGGCGAGGAAAGCTACACCGGTACGGGCCTGCCCGACCCCGGGCTGTGGCGCCTCGCGCCTCTCGCCCGGGTCATTCCGAACCTGACACGAGAGACCCTGCGCAGGAACGTCCCCGGGGTGGCGGGCCGGATCGACCGGACCAATAGGCGGGCTCGTCATGAATTCCTCAACAAGAACCTTGAGGGCGGCGAAGCGAAGTTCAAGCCCGTTGACAAGCTGGCGCGTTAATGGAATACCCGGCGGTGCCACGATGGTGTTTCCCACTCTCCTCCGGCCCGCGTCAAAGGCCGGCCGGCGGCGGCCGGGTCCCGGACAGGACCTAAACTGACTCCCATGTCAGACACTCCGCCGCGTGGCACCCGCCCGAGAGGGCGTCCGCGCAAAGACGCCCAATTCGCCCCGGTCGACGAGGTGATGACCGCGGCCATCGAGGCATTCTCCGTCCATGGATACAACGGGGTCTCCCTGCGGACGGTGAACGACGAATTGGGCGTCAGCCGCAATCTGCTCTACCAGCGATTCGGTTCGAAGGCCGATCTGTGGCGCGCCGCGGTCGACTGGGCCTTTCGCCCCCTTGTCGAACACCTGGAGGCCATGGACGACGAATCGGCCGACCCCATGGTACGGCTGCGGGTATTGATCCGGAGTTTCATCGAGTATTCGGCGACCCGCCCCTATCTGGCCCGTCTCGTCACCGTAGAGGGGGCAGCCGTCACGGATCGAATGGAATACCTCTACCAGCACTACATTGGACACGTCCGGGCCCGCTTCAGTCCGGTCTTCGAAACGCTTCGCGAGCAGGGGCGAATCAAGAACGTGCCGTACGAGGTCTTCTACTTCCTTCTCACCTCGGGCGGCTCCGCACCCTATGGCCAGACCGGGCTCGCCTCCCTCATGAACCCGGACCTGGCCTCCCAGGACGAGACACGCGTACGGATCTACGCCGAGAACGTCGCCGAAGTACTGCTGAACGGCCTTTCGCTGCCGAGTTGAAGGGCGCACAGCTGGATCGGTGCTCAACTGGACGATGCGGGCGCGACCGTGCGGCGCGGCGGAAGCGCTATCCGCGGACCGCGGAGGCCGTCAGGAGTTGAGGTCAGCCGGCCCGGCTCGTCACCAAGGTCGCGAGGGTGGGGCCGTCGGGGCGGACGGTGATGCCGTACCGCGCCTTCGTGGGTGCGGAGTGGAAGGCCAGGGTGTGGACCGGCAGCAGGTGTTCGAGGAGGACGGTCGATTCGCGGAGCGCGAATTGCAGGCCCAGGCAGGCTCGGGGACCGATGCCGAAGGGGAGGTAGGAGCCCGGGTGGGCGGGGCGGCCGTCCGGAGCGATGAAGCGCATGGGGTCGAAGTGCCCTGGTTCCGGCCACAGTTCGGGGTCGCGGTGGGTGAGGTACGGGCAGACCAGAACGTCGGTGCCCGCCTCGATGGTGTAGCCGGCGATGGTGTCGCCCTCGGTGGCGTGGCGGGGGAGGATCCAGACGGACGGGTAGAGACGGAGCGACTCATGGACCAGAGCCTGGATGGCGTGGCGGCGTTGTGCTGAGCCCTCGCCGCCCGCGGCGAGCGCTTGTTCGCGAGCGGTGGGGTACTGGTCGAGGAGCAGGTAGAGCCAGGTCAGGGTGGTCGCGGTGGTCTCGTGTCCGGCCGCCAGCAGCGTGACCAGCTCGTCGCGGATCAGCCGGTCGGTGTACTCGGGGCGCTCGGCGGCGGCGTCGATCAGGACGCGCAGCAGTCCGGGGCCATGAGGGCCGGCCTGCCCGCCGCGGGCTGCCTCGATGGCGTGCCGGGCGACCGCGTCGATCCGGGCGAGATCGACGGCGACGGCGTCCCGGGCATCGGTGACATCGGCGGGCAGGGTCGGAAGGGTCGCGGCCACGGCGGCTACGGCGTCCAGTTCGCGCTCGGTTGCGTCATCGAGGGGGTTCCCGGTGAGCGAGCGCCAGATGGCGTCCAGGGCGAAACGGCGCATCTCCCGCGCGACATCGAGGCTCTGGCCGGTACGGGCGTACCGGGCCCAGCGCGCGGCGGTGGTCCGGGCGGCCTCGGTGATCCGCTCTTCGTAGCGGCGCATGCCGGGGCCGGTGAACTGGGACTGTAACAAGCGGCGTTGGCCCTTCCAGGCCGCACCGGTGGCGGCGAGGACTCCGTCGCCGATCAGCAGACGGGCGCGGTGGGAGCGCTTGACGTACCGCTCCGGATGCCGGGCGAGTACGTGCTGCACGGCCCCCGGGTCGGTGATGAGAACGGTGGGGGTCGGCCCGAGGCGGAACGCGGCGACGCCGCCGAACCGCTCACGCACCTGGGACAGCAGCTCGACCAGTTGGCCTCCCCCCGACCGCCACCGCTCCACGAGTTCGGGCTCGGCTTCGGGGACCGGCCGTCCCGTCGTGGGGACGTGTGAAAGGGGGCCGGGAGTGGCTTCGGTGTCCATACTCTTCTCCTGGTCAGCCGCTGTGCTTGCCCGTGAATGGAGCAGTGGCACCACGGACTGTACGAGAGCGGGCGCACTCGGTGATAGCCCGCCTCGTCCTGGCGCTTTCCCGGTATGACCCGGGTCCCGCGACCCGAACACGCCCCGGGGACACGCCCTAGGGCGTGTCCGCAATGTCGGTTGGTCGTTAGCCCGTTCGTGGTGCGTCGTCATGAAGTGACTGATCAAGCCTGGGCAGTGATCGGGCCGTTG
>NZ_JBFAZD010000026.1:0-122639 GCF_040681655.1 Streptomyces sp. NPDC051662 | reverse complement strand
TAAGCCTCACAGCGCCGATGGTACTGCAGGGGGGACCCTGTGGGAGAGTAGGACGCCGCCGAACAATCATTGTGGGAATGCCCCGTGCCTTTTGGTACGGGGCATTCCTGCGTTCGCCTTCCGTGTTCTCCTGTCATGTTCCCCGTGTTCCATCCCCGTTTCCCTTGGGGATGGTGCTGTGCATCTCCGATCATCGTGTATGCTTTATCTCGTTGCCGCGCCCCAATAGCTCAGTCGGTAGAGCGTCTCCATGGTAAGGAGAAGGTCTACGGTTCGATTCCGTATTGGGGCTCAAGTAAAAGAAAGGCCCCCGCCACTCGGCGGGGGCCTTTCGCGTTTGTGTCAGCCGTTGTGGGGCTCCGGGACGCGCATCGCCAGGATGGCCATGTCGTCGGAGGCCGGCTCGGCCGCGAAGCGTTCCACCGCGCGCAGTACGCGGGAGGCGACCGCGCCGGCCGTCAGGCCCGTACAGGTCGTCAGCACGTCGGCCAGGCCGTCGTCGCCCAGCATGCGTGTGCCCTCCCTGCGTTCCGTGACGCCGTCGGTGACGCACAGGAGGACGTCACCGGGGTCGAGGGTGACCATCTGCTCGTACAGCTCCAGGTCCTCCATGACACCCAGCAGCGGCTGCGGTTCCGCGGCTGGTTCGACCGTGCCGTCCTGGCGCAGGCGCAGCGGGAGCGGATGGCCGGCGCAGACCACCTTGAGGACCGCGCTGCCGTCCTCCTGGGGCCACAACTCGCCGTAGAGCAGCGTGAGGAAGCGGCTGCGGGCGCCCTCGTCGAGGATCGCCGCGTTCAGCCGCTCAAGGACGGCGGGGCCGCCGAATCCCTCGCGGGCCAGCAGACGCAGTGCGTGCCGGGCCAGGCCGGTGACGGCCGCGGCTTCCGGGCCCGTGCCGCAGACGTCTCCGATGGCGAAGCCGTAGGCGCCGTCCCGGATCGGGAACAGGTCGTAGAAGTCGCCGCCCACCTCGTTGCCTTCGCCCGCGGCGCGGTAGATGACCTCGACCTCGACGCCGGGGACCTGGGGCAGTCCCGGCGGCAGCAGGCTGCGCTGGAGGGCCTGGCTGATGGCCGTACGCTCCGAGTAGAGACGGGCGTTGTCGAGGGCGAGCGCCGCTCGGCGGGAGAGGTCTTCGGCGAGTTCCAGGATCTCCTGGCGGAAGTGGTCGTCCGAGGGCTTGCCGAGGGTCAGCATGCCGATGACGCGGTTACGGGCGACCAGCGGCAGCACGACGGTCTCGCCGCCGACCGCCGCCGCTGTCGCGAGCGTTGTGCCGATGCCGGAGGAGACCGGGCTCGAACCCCTTCCCAACTGCCGCATGGAGGTGCGCAGGGCGGCCTGATGGGCCGCGTCCGCGGGGGCCGTCCAGATACGGGCGCCCGGCGCGGGGACCGGATCCGGCGGGTCGATCTTGGAGAGCAGGGCCTTGAGGCCGTCGATGCGGTCCTCGTCCTCGTGCAGCACATAAGAGAGGTACGGGTCCGACGACTGGTCGGCGATCGTATAGACGGCGCACCAGGTGGCCAGGGTGGGGACGGTCATCTGTGCCATCAGGGCCAGCGTCTGATCGCGGTCCAGTGTGCCGGCGAGCAGATCGGAGGCCTCGACAAGGAACGAGAGCGAGCCGCGACGCAGGCGTTCGAGTTCGCCGAGACGGGCCGATTCGACGGCCAGGGCGATGCGGTCCGCGGCGAACTGGAGGCGCAGCGCCTCCTCGTTGGAGTAGCGGGCCGCTCCTTCGGCGGCGACGCCCAGGGAGCCGGTGAGTCTGCCCTCGACCTTGAGCGGGACGGTCACAACCGAGCGCATGCCGGTGTCGTTGAGCAGCGGGACGGCCCCGGGGACCGCCGTGAGGTCGTCGTGGACGGCGGGCATGCGGGCGGAGCCGTAACGGCCCGTGCCGGCCTCCACAGGGACGCGGGCGAAGCGCTGGCGGGCGGAGGGGAGGCCGGTGGAGGCCCGTACCTCCAACTCCGTCTCGTCGTCCGTGGCGAGGAGGAGGAACGCCGAGTCGCCGTCGAGCATGTCGCGGGCGCGCTCCACCGTGCGCTGGAGGAGTCCGTCGAGATCGTCGGGGGCGGGGGAGCCGATGAAGACCTCGAAGGGGTCCGCGCTCCGGCTCTCTGAGCCGGTGTCGGTCACGGGAGCGCGCAATGGGGTCTGGATGACGGCGCGTTCGTCGTCGCGTACGAGGAGGCAGACCGTGGACGGCTCGCCGTGGGTGTCGCGCACCCGCAGATGGGAGGCGTAGACGGGGATGACCCGGCCGTCGGCACCGCGGATGCCGTAACTGCCCTCCCAGCGGGAGAGTTGGAGTGCCTCGACGATGCCCGTGCCGATACCGGGGGTGTGGGGCCAGGCGGCGATGTCGTTGAGTGGCTTGCCGGTGACCTGTTCGGCGGCGTACCCGAACAGGTGCTCCGCGTCCTCGTTCCAGTTGACGATGGTGCCGGCGCGGTCGATCTGGACGACGGCCACCCGTACGCGTTCGTCCGCGACGGGGAGCAGGCTGGTGGGGAGGACGGGGCCGGCCGAGCGGGTGCCCACCTGGCGCTGGGGCAGGTCGAGCTGGAACCACACCTGCTTGTGCGTCGGGGAGTACTCGACGCCCCAGCGTGAGGCGAGGGCGGCGCAGAGCAGCAGCCCCCGGCCGTTCTCGCGGTCCGGGCTGCCGAACGACTGGCCGGTGCCCTGGATGGGGACCTCGCGTTCGGGGTAGCGGTCGGCCACTTCGACCCGGACGCCGTCCTCCGTGCGCAGACAGAGCACATCGGCGGAGGTACCGGCATGGATCACCGCATTGGTGACGAGTTCACTGGTGAGGACGACGGCGTCATCGACGACGTCGGAGTAGCCCCATCCCTGGAGCGTGTCGCGGACGAAGGCGCGGGCCGTCGCGACGGACCGCCCGACAGGGTCGAAGCTGGCAGCCGCCCGCGCGGTGATCACAGAACTCCTCGTACGCGTTTCGACGCCCGGCTTCGCCATGATCGGCCCCGCACCTCCTTGTGCCCGGTGGTAGTACCTTCGCCACACCGCCCCTGCCGGGCGGACCGGGACGGTTGGACAGCCGGATGCCAGGTTACTTACCTTCGCTGTCCGAGCGGATGCCGGTCGCCGCTGTTTCCACCCTGCGGGGGCGGGGACGCTATGCGAAGCTGCCGAACTGTTATGGCCTGGTTCGGGCATGGTGAAACACTGGGCAGGCTTTCGGAGACAGCTCGGGCAGTACGGTCAACCCCTGCGGGAGGGACACGGTGGAGTCTGGCACGGCGGCGCGTGGCAATGGCACGCGCGCGAAAGGCGGACGGTCCCGAAGCAATGGGACCATCGAGGTGGACGCGGCGGAGCTGAACAGACTCCTGGCGGCCTTGGTGGCGATGCGGGACGGCAACTTCCGTAAGCGCCTGACCGTCTCCGGTGACGATGTGATGACGGAGATGGCCGCCGTCTTCAACGAGGTCGCCGACCGTAATCTCCATCTCACGGGCGAGCTGGCCCGCGTACGGCGCATGGTCGGGCGTGAGGGAAAGCTCACGGAACGGCTGGAGACCGGGGCCTGTGAGGGCTCCTGGGCCGCCGCGATCGACGCGTCGAACGCGCTGGTGGACGATCTGGCGCGGCCCGTCTCCGAGGTGGGCCGGGTCCTCTCCGCGGTCACCGAGGGCGATCTGGAGCAGCGTATGGAGCTGCGCTCGCACTCCTCCGAGGGCGCGGAGCGGCCGTTGCGCGGCGAGTTCCTGAAGGTGGCCCGTACGGTCAACAATCTGGTCGACCAGCTCTCGGCGTTCACCGACGAGGTGACGCGGGTGGCGCTGGAGGTGGGTACCGAGGGCAAGCTCGGCGGTCAGGCCAAAGTGCGAGGTATGTCCGGATCGTGGAAGGACCTCACGGATTCGGTCAACACGATGGCGTATCGATTGACCGCTCAGGTACGTGATATTGCTCTCGTCACGACGGCGGTTGCCAAGGGTGATCTGTCGCGCAAGGTCACGGTTCATGTGGCCGGCGAGATGCTCCAGCTGAAGAACACCGTCAACACCATGGTCGACCAGTTGTCGTCCTTCTCCTCCGAGGTCACGCGCGTGGCCAGGGAAGTGGGTACGGAGGGCGAGCTGGGCGGCCAGGCGACCGTGCCCGGGGTGGCCGGGGTGTGGAAGGACCTCACCGATTCGGTGAACACGATGGCCGGCAACCTGACCAACCAGGTGCGGGGTATCGCGGAGGTCACCACGGCCGTCGCCAATGGCGATCTGTCGCAGAAGGTCACCGTGAGCGCGCGCGGCGAGGTGGCTCAGCTCGCCGAGACGATCAACCAGATGACGGAGACGCTCCGTACCTTCGCGGACGAAGTGACCCGAGTGGCGAGTGAGGTCGGCGCCGAGGGGCTGCTCGGCGGCCAGGCGCAGGTCCCCGGCGCGGCCGGCACCTGGAAGGACCTGACGGACTCGGTCAACAGCGTCTTCCGCAATCTGACCTCTCAGGTGCGGGACATCGCGCAGGTCACGACGGCGGTCGCGAACGGCGATCTGTCGCAGAAGGTCACCGTCGATGTCGCGGGCGAGATGCTGGAGCTCAAGAACACCGTCAACACGATGGTGGGTCAGCTGCAGTCGTTCGGTTCCGAGGTCACCCGGGTCGCCCGCGAGGTCGGCGTCGAGGGCCGGCTCGGCGGCCAGGCCGAGGTGCCGGGCGCGGCCGGGACGTGGAAGGACCTCACCGACTCGGTGAACACGGCCTTCCGTAACCTGACCGGCCAGGTGCGGGACATCGCGCAGGTGACCACTGCGGTCGCCAATGGCGATCTGACCCAGAAGGTCACGGTCAATGTGGCCGGCGAGATGCTGGAGCTGAAGAACACCGTCAACACGATGGTGGCGCAGCTGTCCTCGTTCGCGGACCAGGTCACGGTCATGGCGCGGGACGTGGGTACGGAGGGCCGGCTCGGCGGCCAGGCGCGGGTGGACGGTGTCAGCGGTACGTGGAAGGAACTCACCGACTCCGTCAACTTCATGGCCGGGAACCTCACCGATCAGGTGCGCCAGATCGCCCAGGTGACCACGGCCGTGGCGCGCGGTGATCTGTCGCAGAAGATCGATGTGGACGCCCGGGGCGAGATCCTGGAGCTGAAGAACACGATCAACACCATGGTCGACCAGCTCTCGGCCTTCGCGGACCAGGTGACCAGGGTCGCGCGTGAGGTCGGTACGGACGGACGGCTGGGCGGTCAGGCGCAGGTGCCCGGCGTCGCCGGTGTCTGGCGGGATCTGACCGATTCCGTGAACGGCATGGCCGGGAACCTCACGGCGCAGGTCAGGAATATCGCGGGCGTCGCCACGGCGGTGGCGCGCGGCGACCTGTCCCAGAAGATCGACGTGGACGCGCGCGGCGAGATCCTGGAGCTGAAGAACACCCTCAACACGATGGTGGACCAGCTGTCCAACTTCGCCGAGCAGGTCACCAGGGTCGCCCGTGAAGTGGGCACCGAGGGCATCCTCGGCGGCCAGGCCGAGGTACAGGGCGTCTCTGGCACCTGGAAGGACCTCACCCAGTCCGTCAACTTCATGGCGAACAATCTGACGTCGCAGGTCCGCAATATCGCGGAAGTCACCACGGCGGTCGCCAAGGGCGATCTGTCGAAGAAGATCACCGTCGATGCCAGGGGCGAGATCCTCGATCTGGTCACGACCGTCAACACGATGGTCGACCAGCTGCTGAACTTCGCCGACGAAGTGACTCGCGTCGCCCGTGAGGTGGGTACGGAGGGCATCCTCGGCGGGCAGGCCAGGGTCCGGGGTGTCACCGGAATCTGGAAGGACCTCAGCGACAACGTCAACACCATGGCCAACAACCTCACCAGTCAGGTGCGCAATATCTCGCGGGTCTCCGCCGCGGTCGCCAATGGTGATCTGACGAAGAAGGTGACGGTCGAGGCGCGCGGCGAGGTCGCCGAACTCGCCGACACCGTCAACACGATGGTGACGACGCTGTCCTCATTCGCGGACGAGGTCACGCGCGTCGCCCGGGAGGTGGGCACCGAGGGCGAACTGGGCGGCCAGGCCCGGGTTCCGGGCGTGTCCGGTACGTGGAAGGACCTCACCGAGTCCGTGAACTCGATGGCGTCCAATCTGACCGGACAGGTGCGCCAGATCGCGACGGTCACCACCGCCATCGCCAAGGGTGATCTCACCAAGAAGATCGACATCGATGCCCGCGGTGAGATCCTGGAGTTGAAGAACACCATCAACACGATGGTCGACCAGCTCTCCTCGTTCGCCGATCAGGTGACGCGTGTGGCCCGCGAGGTGGGCACGGACGGGCAACTGGGCGGCCAGGCCCGGGTGCGGGACGTCGACGGCACCTGGCGCGACCTCACCGAATCGGTGAATGAGATGGCCGGCAACCTGACCCGTCAGGTGAGGGCGATCGCCGCCGTCGCCACCGCGGTGACCCGTGGCGATCTCAACCTGAAGATCGATGTCGACGCGGCGGGCGAGATCCAGGTCCTCCAGGACAACATCAATACGATGATCGCCAATCTGCGTGACACGACCCTCGCCAATGAGGAACAGGACTGGCTCAAGGGCAATCTCGCCCGTATCTCCGGTCTGATGCAGGGCCGCCGCGATCTCGACGACGTCGCCTCGCTGATCATGAGCGAGCTGACCCCGGTGGTCTCGGCGCAGCACGGCGCGTTCTTCCTGGCGATGCAGACCGGCACGGTGCCGCAGGTCGGGACGGACACCGGCAAGGACGCCTCGTACGAGCTGTGCATGCGCGGCAGTTACGGCTACTCGGCGGGGTCGATGCCGACATCCTTCCGGCCGGGGGAGACGCTCATCGGGACGGCCGCCGAGGAGAAGCGCACCATCCAGGTCAATGTGCCGCCGGGCTATCTGAAGATCTCGTCGGGGCTCGGGGAGGCCGCGCCCGCGCATGTGATCGTGCTGCCGGTGCTCTTCGAGGGGAAGGTCCTCGGTGTGATCGAGCTGGCGTCGTTCCAGCCGTTCACCCATATCCAGCGGGACTTCCTCAACCAGATCGCCGAGATGATCGCGACGAGCGTCAACACCATCAGCGTCAACTCCAAGACGGAGGTTTTGCTGAAGCAGTCGCAGGAGCTGACCGAGCAGCTGCGGGAGCGCTCCGCGGAGCTGGAGAACCGGCAGAAGGCCCTCCAGGAGTCCAACGCGGAGCTGGAGGAGAAGGCCGAACTGCTGGCGCAGCAGAACCGCGACATCGAGGTGAAGAACACCGAGATCGAAGAGGCCAGGCAGGTGCTTGAGGAGCGGGCCGAGCAGCTCGCCGTCTCGATGCGGTACAAGTCGGAGTTCCTCGCGAACATGTCGCACGAGCTGCGTACGCCGCTCAACTCGCTGCTCATCCTCGCCAAGCTGCTCGCGGACAACGCCGAGTCGAACCTCTCGCCGAAGCAGGTGGAGTTCGCGGAGACGATCCATGGCGCGGGCTCGGATCTGCTCCAGCTGATCAACGACATCCTCGATCTGTCGAAGGTCGAGGCGGGCAAGATGGACGTCAGCCCGACCCGTATCGCACTGGTCCAGCTGGTCGACTATGTGGAGGCGACCTTCCGGCCGCTCACGGCGGAGAAGGGACTCGACTTCTCCGTACGGGTCTCGCCCGAGCTGCCCGCGACGCTGCACACGGACGAACAGCGGCTCCTCCAGGTGCTGCGCAATCTGCTCTCCAACGCGGTGAAGTTCACCGACAGCGGCGCGGTGGAGCTGGTGATCCGGCCGGCCGGTACGGATGTGCCGGACGCCATCAGGGAGCAGCTGCTGGAGGCGGGTTCGCTGCGGGACGCGGACGGCGATCTGATCGCGTTCTCGGTCACCGACACCGGGATCGGGATCGCGGCGAGCAAGATGCGTGTCATCTTCGAGGCGTTCAAGCAGGCGGACGGTACGACCAGCCGGAAGTACGGCGGCACGGGTCTCGGACTGTCCATCAGCCGGGAGATCGCCCGGCTGCTCGGCGGTGAGATCCACGCCGCGAGCGAGCCGGGGCGTGGCTCGACCTTCACGCTCTATCTGCCGCTCCACCCCAGCGAGCTGCCTCCGCAGGGCTATCCGCAGCTGACGCCCGCGGGGATGCAGCAGCTGACCTCGGCGGGCCTCCATCCGCAGGGACGTCAGCCGTCGGACGACGGTGCGGCGGAGGCGCCGGGACAGGCGCAGGGGCGGCTGGAGGGGGCCTCCGCGCCCGCGGAACTGCCCGGTCCCGCCGCCCTGTTCCGGCGTCGTCGCAAGAGCGCGGGCGCCGGGGAGCGTGGCTCCCAGCCACAGGGCGGGGCTCCGGCCACCTCGGACGGCCCGGCGGGCGGGCCGCGCGGGCTGGAGTCCTGGGGCTCGGGTGTGGCCGCCGCGGGCCGTCAGGAGGCGCCGCGGGAGAGCCGTACCTTCTCGTTCGACAACGAGAAGGTGCTGATCGTCGATGACGACATCCGCAATGTCTTCGCCCTCACCAGCGTGCTGGAGCAGCACGGGCTGTCGGTGCTGTACGCGGAGAACGGCCGTGAGGGCATCGAAGTCCTGGAGCAGCACGACGATGTGACAGTCGTTCTGATGGACATCATGATGCCGGAGATGGACGGTTACGCGACGACGACGGCGATCCGCAGGATGCCGCAGTTCGCCGGGTTGCCGATCATCGCCCTCACCGCGAAGGCGATGAAGGGCGACCGGGAGAAGGCCATTGACTCCGGCGCGTCCGACTATGTCACCAAGCCGGTCGACCCCGATCATCTGCTGTCGGTGATGGAGCAGTGGATGCGCGACAAGTGATTGATGGGTGCCCGAATCAGTGTGATGTGCTGACGGAATATGCCCGATGGCGTGTGAGTCGCCGTGATTCGGGGAACCTTCTGGTCTCGCGCCGCGTTTCCGCTTCGAGCACAGTGACATAACGGTGACAGGGTGTGGCGACAGGCGGGGTGCGGCTACGATGACCGGCACAAGGACGGACGGCGTAAGGGAGCCGTCCCCTGGGGCGGCGCCCGGTGTTTCGCCGAGCTCCGCGAGCAGGGGGCGTCCCATGCCGGGGCGAGGAGGGCGGGCGGCCATGGTGCAGAAGGCCAAGATCCTCCTGGTCGATGACCGGCCGGAGAATCTGCTGGCGCTGGAGGCGATCCTCTCCGCGCTCGATCAGACGCTGGTGCGGGCATCGTCAGGGGAGGAAGCGCTCAAAGCGCTGCTGACGGACGACTTCGCGGTCATTCTGCTGGATGTCCAGATGCCGGGGATGGATGGATTCGAGACCGCCGCGCACATCAAGCGGCGGGAGCGTACGCGCGATATCCCGATCATCTTCCTGACAGCCATCAACCATGGCCCACATCACACCTTCCGGGGATACGCGGCGGGTGCGGTGGACTACATCTCGAAGCCGTTCGACCCCTGGGTGCTGCGCGCCAAGGTCTCGGTCTTCGTCGAGCTGTATATGAAGAACTGCCAGCTCAAGGAGCAGGCCGAGCTGCTCAGACTCCAGCTCGCCGGGGCGGGCGAGGTCAGGGAGCCGGCCGGGCTGCTGGCCGAACTGTCCGCGCGGCTCGCGGCAGTTGAGGAGCAGGCCGAAGCGCTCTCCAAACAGCTGGACGACGATTCGGCGGACGCCTCCGCCGTGGCCACCGCCGCCCATCTGGAGCGCAAACTCACCGGTCTGCGACGGGCGCTCGACGCGCTGGAGCCGGGGACGGGCAGCGGTTCGCCGCCGCTTCCCTCGCCGAACTGACCGAACCGGCCAAACGTTCCGAACCAACCGAACCAACCGAACCAACCGAACCGGCCGAACCGGTCGATTCGCGCTGGCCGAATCGAGCTGGGCACGTCCGAATCGGGCGCTGTGTCCGAAGGGGTGGCGGGACGCGGCGACCGGTGAAGCCGCGTCAGTTTCCTGCCGAGTTGTGAGCGACACGAACGGGTGAAGCGGTGGGCACACGTGTCCCCGGCCGTTCACACCGGTAACCTCACCACCATGGCCTCACGTACGTCCGGCAAGGGTTCCCAGGGCACGGCGGGCACCGCAAAGCCGCGGGCCGGCCGTACGACCGGTGCCGCGAAGGCGCCCGCCAAGAAGACCGCGGCGAAGAAGACCGCGCCCAAGAAGGCACCGGTCAAGAAGGCTCCCGCGAAGAAGGCCGCCGCCAAGCCGGCACCCAAACCCGCACCGAGCCCCACCGGCGGTGTGTACCGGCTCGTCCGCGCCGTCTGGCTCGGAGCGGCGCACGGCGTCGGCGCGATGTTCCGCGGCATAGGGCGTGGAGCGAAGGGGCTCGACCCGGCCCATCGCAAGGACGGGCTGGCCCTGTTGCTGCTCGGCCTCGCGCTCATCGTCGCGGCGGGCACCTGGTCGAATCTGCGCGGACCGGTGGGCGATCTGGTCGAGATGCTCATCACCGGAGCCTTCGGCCGGCTCGATCTGCTGGTGCCGATACTGCTGGGCGCCATCGCCGTCCGGCTGATCCTCTATCCCGAGAAGCCCGAGGCCAACGGACGGATCGTCATCGGACTCTCGGCGCTCGTGATCGGCGTGCTGGGGCTGGTCCATGTCGCGTGCGGCGCCCCGGGGCGCGACGAGGGCACGGAAGCGATTCAGGACGCCGGCGGACTGATCGGCTGGGCCGCCTCCACACCACTGATCTTCACGACGGGCGAGGTTCTCGCCGTACCGCTGCTTCTGCTGCTCACTCTCTTCGGCCTGCTGGTCGTCACCGCCACCCCCGTCGCCGCCATCCCGCAGCGGCTGCGGCTGCTCGGCACCAAGCTCGGGATCATCCAGCCCGACCCTGAGCCGGAGCGGTTCGACGACGAGCGGTTCGACGACGACGAGCGGTACGACGAGCAGTGGCGCGAGGCGCTGCCCTCCGGCGGGCGGCGTCCGGTCACGCGCTGGGGCGGGGGCCCCGCGGAGTACGACCCCGACCGGGCCGAGGTGGAGGCGCTCTCCAAGCGGCGCCGGCCGCGCAGGGCCTCCGTACAGCCGTCCATGGACCGTCCCATGGACGCCGTGGATGTGGCCGCGGCCGCCGCGGCAGCGCTCGACGGTGCCGTCCTCAACGGAATGCCGCCCTCGCCGATCGTCGCGGACCTCACCCAGAGCGTCTCCGTGGACCGGGCGCGCAAGCCGGGGCAGCGGCCCGGAGAGCGGCGGGAGCCTCTGGAGGAGCCGGTCGAGGAAGCGCCGGTCGAGGACGCGGCGGAGCCCCCCGTACCCCTGCCTACGGCGCGCGAGGCCGAGCGGGCGCCCGCGGGCACGGCCGGTGTCGCGGATCTGACCAAGCCGCCGCCCGCGCGGGACAAGCCGCTGCCGCCGCGCGCCGAACAGCTCCAACTCCGCGGGGACATCACCTACTCACTGCCCTCGCTCGACCTGCTGGAGCGCGGCGGCCCGGGCAAGACGCGCAGCGCCGCCAATGACGCCATCGTCGCCTCGCTCACCAATGTCTTCAAGGAGTTCAAGGTCGACGCGGCCGTCACCGGATTCACCCGGGGCCCGACGGTCACGCGGTACGAGGTGGAGCTGGGCCCGGCCGTGAAGGTCGAGCGGATCACCGCCCTCACCAAGAACATCGCGTACGCCGTCGCCAGCCCCGACGTACGGATCATCTCCCCGATCCCCGGCAAGTCCGCGGTCGGCATCGAGATCCCGAACACCGACCGGGAGATGGTCAACCTCGGTGACGTGCTACGGCTCGCGGACGCGGCCGAGGACGACCATCCGATGCTGGTCGCGCTCGGCAAGGACGTTGAGGGCGGCTACGTGATGGCCAACCTCGCGAAGATGCCGCACGTACTGGTCGCGGGCGCGACCGGCTCCGGAAAGTCGTCCTGCATCAATTGCCTCATCACGTCGGTGATGGTCCGGGCGACCCCGGAGGACGTGCGGATGGTCCTTGTCGACCCCAAGCGGGTCGAGCTGACCGCGTACGAGGGCATCCCGCATCTGATCACGCCGATCATCACCAACCCCAAGCGGGCCGCCGAGGCGCTTCAGTGGGTCGTACGGGAGATGGATCTGCGCTACGACGACCTCGCGGCATACGGGTACCGCCATATCGATGATTTCAACAAGGCCGTGCGCGACGGCAAGGCCATGGCCCCGGAGGGCAGCGAGCGTGAGCTGTCGCCGTATCCGTATCTGCTGGTGATCGTGGACGAGCTGGCGGACCTGATGATGGTCGCGCCGCGTGACGTCGAGGACTCGATCGTCCGTATCACCCAGTTGGCCCGTGCCGCCGGGATCCATCTGGTGCTGGCCACCCAGCGTCCGTCGGTCGATGTCGTCACCGGTCTGATCAAGGCGAACGTGCCCTCGCGGCTGGCGTTCGCGACGTCCTCCCTGGCGGACAGCCGGGTCATCCTCGATCAGCCGGGCGCCGAGAAGCTGATCGGCAAGGGCGACGGCCTCTTCCTTCCGATGGGAGCGAACAAGCCGACCCGTATGCAGGGCGCCTTCGTCACCGAGGATGAGGTCGCGGCGATCGTCCAGCACTGCAAGGATCAGATGGCACCGGTCTTCCGGGACGACGTCGTGGTCGGCTCGGCGAAGAAGAAAGAGATCGACGAGGACATCGGCGACGATCTCGACCTTCTCTGCCAGGCGGCCGAACTGGTGGTCTCCACACAATTCGGTTCGACCTCGATGCTTCAGCGGAAGCTGCGGGTCGGCTTCGCCAAGGCCGGCCGGCTGATGGACCTGATGGAATCGAGGAACATCGTCGGCCCGAGCGAAGGCTCCAAGGCCCGCGACGTCCTGGTCAAGGCCGACGAACTCGATGGAGTGCTCGCGGTGATCCGCGGGGAGTCTCCCGCGTAGGGAAAAGGAATCCCGAGGCAATCCGAGGGCAACCGTTTCCCGTGCGCATACGTCAAGTTGGAGAGAGGAAGAGCGTCTTGTTCCTCCACTACGCCGTCCGGCCATTCTGATGGCGTACAAAGTGCGTCCGCCCGGTTGCCCCACCCTTTCGTACCACCCATAGACTGAACGTCCAGCAGGTGGCTACACGCTCGAAAGGCGCCCCCGTGTCCATCGGCAAATCCCCCGACGGCAAGTCCCCGGATTCCCCAGACGGCAACGCTCCCGACGACCAAATCGACGGCCAGGTCGAGGACCACGTCCCCGACGGCGCCGATTCCGACACCAACTCCCCCGCGGTGGAACGGCCTTCGATCGGCCAGGTGCTGCTGCGGGCCCGTATCGCCGCGGATCTGACCGTCGACGAGGTCAGCGGCTCCACGCGGGTGCGCATCCCCATCGTGCACGCGATCGAGGAGGACGATTTCTCGCGCTGCGGCGGCGATGTCTACGCCCGCGGCCACATTCGTATGATCGCTCGCGCGGTCGGGCTCGATCCCGGGCCCCTGGTCGAGCAGTTCGACTCCGAGCACGGCGGGCGGCCGGTGCCCACGCCCGCGGCGCCACTGTTCGAGGCCGAGCGGATCCGGCCGGAGCGCCCCCGTCCCAACTGGACCGCGGCCATGGTCGCCGCGATCGTGGCGGTGGTCGGCTTCGTCGGCTTCACGGCGTTCGGCGGCGGGGACGACGGCGCGAAGACCAAGCAGGTCGCCGAAGGGGCGAAGCCCGCGAAGAGCACCAAGCCGAGCCCCACGAAGTCGGCCGACCCCAAGCCCGAGCCGTCCGACAGCGCCATCGCCGCCGCCCCGCTCGACAAGGTCACGGTGAAGCTGTCGGCCATAGACGACAAGAGCTGGGTCTCGGCCAAATCGTCCAACGGCAAGCTGCTGTTCGACGGAACGCTGAAGAAGGGCGACTCCAAGACCTTCCAGGACGACGAGCAGATCGACCTGATCCTCGGGAACGCGGGTGCGATCGAGCTCTTCGTGAACGGCAAGAAGGTCGAGGACGAGTTCGAGCCGGGCCAGGTTGAGCGACTCTCGTACACCCAGGGCGACCCCGAGGCGGGCTGAGCAACCCTGCACGGCGGGGGCGGGGCCAGGACAAAGTAGTCTTGAGCCCATGCCCGAACGCCGTACCGTCGCCCTTGTCACTCTTGGCTGCGCCCGTAACGAGGTGGACTCGGAGGAGCTCGCAGGCCGCTTGGCAGCGGACGGCTGGGAGCTCGTCGAGGACGCCTCGGGGGCGGATGTCGCCGTCGTCAACACCTGTGGATTCGTCGAAGCCGCGAAGAAGGATTCCGTCGACGCCCTGCTGGAAGCCAACGATCTCAAGGATCAGGGCAGAACCCAGGCCGTCGTGGCCGTCGGCTGCATGGCCGAGCGGTACGGCAAGGAGCTGGCGGAAGCCCTTCCCGAGGCCGACGGTGTGCTCGGATTCGACGACTACGCCGATATCTCCGACCGGCTCCAGACCATCCTCAACGGCGGCATCCACGCCTCGCACACGCCCCGTGACCGGCGCAAGCTGCTGCCGCTCAGCCCGGTCGAGCGCCAGGGCGCCGACGTGGCGCTGCCCGGCCACGCGCAGTCCCAGGCCGAGGTGGCGCCGGCCCCCGAAGATCTTCCCGAAGGGGTCGCTCCGGCCTCCGGGCCCCGCGCGCCCCTGCGGCGGCGGCTCGACCGCAGCCCCGTCGCCTCCGTGAAGCTCGCCTCCGGCTGCGACCGGCGCTGCTCCTTCTGCGCCATTCCCTCGTTCCGCGGCTCCTTCATCTCCCGGCGCCCCTCCGATGTGCTGGGCGAGACGCGCTGGCTGGCCGAGCAGGGCGTCAAGGAGGTCATGCTCGTCTCCGAGAACAACACCTCGTACGGCAAGGATCTCGGTGACATCCGGCTGCTGGAGACGCTCCTGCCGGAGCTGGCGGCCGTCGACGGGATCGAGCGGGTGCGGGTCAGCTACCTCCAGCCCGCCGAGATGCGGCCGGGGCTGATCGACGTCCTGACCTCGACGCCCAAGGTCGCGCCGTACTTCGATCTGTCCTTCCAGCACTCCGCTCCGGGTGTGCTGCGCGCGATGCGCCGCTTCGGGGACACCGACCGCTTCCTGGAGCTGCTGGAGACCATCAGAGGCAAGGCGCCGCAGGCCGGTGTGCGCTCCAACTTCATCGTCGGCTTCCCCGGCGAGACGGAGGCGGACTTCGCCGAGCTTGAGCGCTTTCTGAACGGGGCGCGGCTCGACGCCATCGGCGTCTTCGGTTACTCGGACGAGGACGGTACGGAGGCCGCTACCTACGCCGACAAGCTGGACGGCGATGTGATCGCCGAGCGGCTGGCGCACCTGTCCCGGCTGGCGGAGGAACTGACCTCCCAGCGGGCCGAGGAGCGGCTCGGCGAGAGCCTGGAGGTGCTCGTCGAGTCGATCGACCCGGAGGGCGGGAACGGGGAGGCGGCGGTCGGCCGCGCGGCGCACCAGGCACCGGAGACCGACGGCCAGGTGATCTTCACCTCCGGCGAGGGTCTGCGCCCCGGACTTATGGTCGAGGCCAAGGTGGTCGGTACCGAGGGCGTGGATCTCGTGGCCGAGTATCACGAGCTTCCGGGGGACGGCTCCCGGATGCCGGGCGAGGAGGCTGCCAGATGACCGGAGTCCCGGCGTCCGCGGCGGGCGGCGGCGCGACACCGGTGCCGGGTGGCAACGGCTCGAAACAGGCGCCCGGCGGCAAGCTGGGGGCCGCGGCGGTCAATCAGGCCAGTCTCTGGAACATCGCCAATATCCTCACGATGATGCGGCTGGTGCTTGTCCCCGGCTTCGTCCTGCTGCTGCTCCAGGACGGCGGTTTCGACCCCGTCTGGCGCGCCTGGGCCTGGGCCGCCTTCGCCGTCGCCATGATCACGGATGTCTTCGACGGGCATCTGGCGCGGGCGTACAACCTGGTCACCGACTTCGGGAAGATCGCCGACCCGATAGCGGACAAGGCGATCATGGGAGCGGCGCTGATCTGTCTCTCCGCGCTCGGCGATCTGCCGTGGTGGGTGACGGGCGTCATCCTTTTCCGTGAACTCGGGATCACGCTCATGCGGTTCTGGGTGATCAGGCACGGGGTCATTCCGGCCAGCCGCGGCGGCAAGATGAAGACGCTGGCGCAGGGCGTGGCCGTGGGGATGTACGTACTCGCGCTGACCGGGCCGCTGGCCACGCTGCGGTTCTGGGTGATGGCCGTGGCCGTCGCGCTGACCGTGCTCACCGGACTCGACTACGTACGGCAGGCGGTCGTTCTGCGGCGCCAGGGGCTTGCCGCGGAGCGTGCGGCGGCGGAGTCCACGCGGTGAGTGCCGTACGGCACTCGGCGGTGCCGGACAGTGGCGTGGTGCCGGACAGTGGCGGGGAGACGCGCTCGGCCGCTGACCGGGCGGCCCGGGTGCTGGAGATCCTGGCCGGGCGCGGCGGGACGCTGGCCGTCGCGGAATCCCTCACCGGCGGTCTGGTGGCCGCGGAGCTCACGGCGGTCCCCGGTGCCTCCCGGACCTTCCGCGGGTCCGTCACGGCCTACGCGACGGACCTCAAACGGGATGTTCTGGGCGTCGACGGAACCCTTCTGGAGGAGCGCGGCGCCGTGGACCCCGAGGTGGCGCTCCAGATGGCGGCCGGGGTGCGCCGGGTTCTCGGGGCCGGCTGGGGAGCGGCGACCACCGGGGTCGCGGGCCCCGATCCGCAGGACGGGCAGCCCGTCGGCACCGTGTACGTGGCGGTGGTGGGACCGGAAGGTGTGGGGAAAGTGGCCGCACCGCGGTTGAACGGCGGCCGGGCGGACATCCGTAAAGAGAGTGTACGGAGCGTGCTCGGTCTGCTCCTCAGCGAACTCTCCGGGAACGGGCGGGCACAGGATACGGAACAGAACGGGGGGAATTGATGTTTGCAGCCCTGAGTGAACACGACATCGCTCCCCGCACGGCCGCGGCACTAGGCGGTACGGTGGGGCGTGAAGGATGCGGCTACGCGGTCCGAGGAGGGAGCCACCGATGATTCTGCTCCGTCGCCTGCTTGGTGACGTGCTGCGTCGGCAGCGCCAGCGCCAGGGCCGTACTCTGCGCGAAGTCTCCTCGTCCGCCCGGGTCTCGCTCGGTTATCTCTCCGAGGTGGAACGGGGGCAGAAGGAGGCTTCCTCCGAACTGCTCTCGGCGATCTGCGACGCGCTTGACGTACGGATGTCAGAGCTCATGCGTGAAGTGAGTGACGAGCTGTCGTTGGCCGAGCTGGCCGCGTCGGCGGCGGCGAACGAGCCGGTGCCCGCGGCAGTACGTCCAATGCTCAATTCCGTCTCTGTGACGTCGGTGGCCGGAGTGCCGACGGAGCGGGTGACGATCAAGGCGCCCGCGGAGGCGGTGGATGTCGTCGCCGCCTGACGAAGCTTTGTGGCTTTGACGTGAGCCCCGGTCGGCAGTGATGCCGGCCGGGGCTCACGTCTTTCCCAAATGCCCGTTTTGTTGCATTTATGTCATGGTGGAACTTGCGTGCGTACCGAACTGTGATCCAAAGAACTGTGACCGGAAACGGGAAGGCGCCCGGAAGTCCCGGGCGGAGAGTGCCTGACTGGCCCGGAGCTCCGGTCGAAGGACGAGGGGCCGGCCGCGCCCCTGCCGCGCTGTCGCTGCGGCAGGGGCGCGACCGGGGGTACGCGCGCACGCCGGGTAGTGCACCCGATGCGCCCTCCCGGCGGGTGATCGTGCGTGGCTAGGGTCGGCCGGAGGAGGCAGCCATGGCAAGGCGATGGATCCTTCTGCCGGCGCTCGCTCTGGGCGTGGTGTGGTGGTGGGCCGTACTGCGCATCGTGCTGGTGCCCGAGGACACCGGACTGGTGGAAGGGGCGGTGGCGGCGGGCGGCTGGGGGCTGAGCCTGCTGCCGGTGCATGTCGCGTCGGCGCGACAGCGTCGCCCCAGGCTGTGAGGCGCCGTCAGCTGACGGCGCCGACTCGTGCGGGAGCATGCCAACTACCCGCAGGCGTCGGGGCGTACGTCACTGTGTACGTCAACGCGTGCTTGAACGTCTGCTTGAACGTGTGCGACAGCTGCTACGTCAACCGTCAACTGGTGGCGGCCGACTGGCAGAGCGGGCACCAGTAGGTGGGCCGGCCGTCCTGTTCGGCCGTACGGATCGAGGTGCCGCAGCGGGGGCAGGGGCGGCCCGCGCGGCCGTAGACATACAGCCGCCGAGAGCCGCCCGGACGGTTCCGGTTCGCTTCGAGCAGCTTCTTCGCCGCGGTCACCAGGCGTTCGGGCGAGGGGAGTTCGCCGATCGGCAGCCAGGGGTTCGCGCGAACGAGGAAGCACGTCTCGGACTTGAAGATATTGCCGACTCCGGCGAGGTTGCGCTGATCGAGCAGTGCCTCCCCGACGGGGCGCGCGGGGTGGGACAGCAGGTTGCGCAGGGCCCTGGCCGCGTCCCAGTCCGGACCGAGCAGATCGGGGCCGAGATGGCCCACCACCCGCTCCTCGTCGCCGGTGCGGAGCAGTTCGAGGACGGGGAGGCGATAGCCCACGGCCGTGCGCTCGGAGGTGCCGAGGATGGCCCGGATCTGGTGCGCCGCACCGCCGGTCCAGCGCTCACCCGGGGCGTAGACCTTCCAGGAACCGTCCATGCGCAGATGTGAGTGGAGGGTGAGGCCGCCCTCGATACGGGTGAGCAGATGCTTGCCGCGCGGTGTGACGTCGAGGACGGTCCGGCCGGTGAGATCGGCGGTCGCGAACCGGGGTACCCGCAGGTCCGAGCGGATCAGCCGGTGCCCCGCGAGCGCGGTGTGCAGGCGCTGGGCGGCCTGCCAGACGGTGTCTCCCTCGGGCATGGTTTCAGGCTCGCATGCTCAGGCCCGCAGGCGCAGGCCCCGGGGGGTGGCGTGGAAGCCGGCGGACTCCAGGGCGCGCCCGAGGGGGGATGTCAGGGCAGGAGTGCCGTTCGTACGCTCCACCGTGACCGTACCGAGAGCCCCCGCGCGGGCCGCGCTCGCCAGGGCTTCCGCGGCGGCCCGGAGCGAGGGGTCTTCCGGATCGGTGGGCCAGGCCAGCAGTGTCTTGCCGCCGCGCTCCATGTAGAGGGTCAGCTCGCCGTCCACGAGAACCACGAGGGAGCCGGCCTTGCGGCCCGGTTTGTGGCCCGCGCCGTCCGGGGGATCCGGCCAGGGAAGCGCGGCCCCATAGGCGTTGGCGGGGTCGGCGGCGGCCAGCACCACCGCGCGGGGCGAGGGGTGTGCGTCGGCGCGGTCACGGGCCGTCGCCGCCGCGCGCAGCCGGTCGACGGCGCCGTCCATCGTGAACTGGGCCGCGCCCAGGCCCTCCACGACATAGCCCCGACGGGCCTGGCCGCTGTCCTCGAAGGCGGACAGGACGCGGTACACCGCCGAGAAGCCGCCGGCGACCCCCTCGGCCGCGACCGCGCCCCGGGTCACCACCCCGTGGCGGTCGAGGAGGGTACGGGCGAGCGCGTGGGCGCGGTGCGTGGGCTCCGGCTCCTGGGCGGGCAGCAGCGACCAGCGGCCACTGACGGTGGGCGGGCCCGTACGGGAGGCGGGGCGGGCCGCGGCCGTGAGCGTGCCGTACCGCCCCCGCGGCACCGGGCGCCGGGCGCGGTGCGCCGTGGAGCCCGCCGTACGGCCCGAGCCGAGCAGCGAGCGCAGCGGCGCCAGGGTGTCGTTGGTGAGCCGGCCCGACCAGGCGAGATCCCATACGGCGTCGGCCAGTTGAGGATCGGTCACATCCGGGTGGGTGGTGGCCCGGACCTGGTCGGTGATCTGCCGGAAGAACAGGCCGTAGCCGCCCGAGAGCGTGGCCAGCACCGATTCATGGAGGGCGGTCAGCTCCAAGGGGTGCGGGGGCGGGAGCAACAGCGGTGCGGCGTCGGCGAGATAGAGCGAGACCCAGCCGTCCTTGCCGGGCAGGGCGCCCGCTCCGGCCCACAGGACCTCGCCCGTGGTGGTCAGTTCGTCCAGGAGCGCGGGTGTGTAGCCGGAGACCCGGGACGGCAGAATCAGCTTCTCCAGCGCCGACGCCGGAACGGGAGCACCCTGCAACTGCTCCACGGCACGGGCGAGTCCGTCGATACCCCGCAGGTTGTGGCCGTGCAGATGCTGCCACTGCGGGAGGAAGGCGGCGAGAGCGGCCGGCGCCACCGGCTCCAGCTCCTGGCGCAGCGCCGCGAGCGAGCGGCGGCGCAGCCGGCGCAGGACCGTGGCGTCGCACCACTCCTGGCCGATTCCGGAAGGGTGGAACTCGCCCTGCACGACCCGGGAGCTCGCGGCGAGCCGCTGGAGCGCGCCGTCCGTGACCGCCGGGCCGAGACCGAACCGCTCGGCCGCCGCGTTCGAGGTGAACGGGCCGTGCGTACGGGCGTAGCGGGCGAGGAGATCGCCCAGGGGGTCCTTCACCGGCTCCGTGAAGGCCTCGGGGACACCGACCGGGAGCGCCGTGCCCAGGGCGTCCCGCAGGCGGCCCGCGTCCTCGACCGCCGCCCAGTGATCGGCTCCGCCGATCCTCACCCTGATGGCGCGGCGGGCGGTCGCGAGATCCTCCGCCCAGGAGGGCCGCGCGCCGCGCTCGGCCAACTCCGCGTCGGTGAGCGGGCCGAGGACCCGCAGCAGATCGGCGACCCCTTCCAGGTCCTTGACGCGGCGGTCCTCGGTGAGCCACTGGAGCTCCCGTTCCAGCTCGGTGAGGACTTCCGGGTCGAGCAGCTCACGCAGCTCGGCCTGGCCCAGCAGCTCGGCCAGCAGCCGGGAGTCCAGGGACAGCGCGGCGGCCCGCCGCTCCGCGAGGGGTGAGTCGCCCTCGTACAGGAACTGCGCGACATAGCCGAAGAGCAGCGAGCGGGCGAAGGGGGAGGGTTCGGGGGTGGTGACCTCGATCAGCCGGACCCGCCGGGACTCGATGTCGCCCATCAGTTCCGTGAGACCGGGGACGTCGAAGACATCCTGGAGGCATTCCCGGACCGCCTCCAGCACGATCGGGAACGAGCCGAACTCGCTCGCCACTTGGAGGAGCTGGGAGGCGCGCTGGCGCTGCTGCCACAGCGGGGTGCGTTTGCCCGGGCTCCGGCGGGGGAGCAGCAGCGCCCGCGCGGCGCATTCCCGGAACCGGGAGGCGAACAGCGCGGAGCCGCCCACCTGGTCGGTGACGATCCCGCGGATCTCGCCGCCGTCGAAGGCGACGTCCGCGGCTCCGATGGGCGCCTGTTCGCTGTCGAACGCCGTGCTGAGACGGTCCGGTTCCTCATCGAGGAGGTCCAGGCCCATCAGATCGGCGTCGGGGAGCCGCAGCACGATGCCGTCGTCGGCGTGCATGACCTGCGCGTCCATGCCGTACCGCTCGGAGAGCCGGGCGCCGAGGGCCAGCGCCCACGGCGCGTGCACCTGGGCGCCGAACGGGGAGTGGATCACCACACGCCAGTCGCCCAGCTCGTCGCGGAACCGCTCGACGAGGATCGTCCGGTCATCGGGGACATGACCGCAGGCGCGGCGCTGTTCGTCCAGATACGACAGCACATTGCCGGCGGCCCAGGCGTCGAGGCCCGCGGTCAGCAGCCGCAGTCTGGCGTCCTCCTCGGAGAGGGCGCCCACCTCGCGCAGAAACGCGCCCACCGCGCGGCCCAGCTCCAGCGGACGGCCCAGCTGGTCGCCCTTCCAGAAAGGCAGCCGGCCCGGGGTGCCGGGGGCCGGGGTGACCAGGACCCGGTCACGGGTGATGTCCTCGATCCGCCAGGAGGTCGTGCCCAGGGTGAAGACATCACCCACCCGGGACTCGTACACCATCTCCTCGTCCAGCTCGCCGACCCTGCCGCCGCCCTTCTTCGGATCGGCTCCGGCGAGGAAGACACCGAAGAGCCCCCGGTCGGGGATCGTGCCACCGGAGGTGACGGCGAGCCGCTGCGCGCCCGGGCGGCCCGTGACCGTACCGGCCACGCGGTCCCACACCACGCGCGGACGCAGCTCCGCGAAGGCGTCGGAGGGATAGCGCCCGGCGAGCATGTCCAGCACGGCCGTGAACGCCGACTCGGGCAGCGAGGCGAACGGCGCGGCGCGGCGGGTCAGGGCGAGCAGATCGTCGGCCTGTCTGGTGTCCAGGGCGACCATGGCGACCAGCTGCTGGGCCAGCACGTCGAGGGGATTCGCGGGGATGCGCAGGGCCTCGATGGCGCCGGTGCGCATCCGCTCGGTGACCACGGCGGCCTGGACGAGATCGCCGCGGTACTTGGGGAAGACGACTCCCGTGGAGACCGCGCCCACCTGGTGTCCCGCCCGGCCGACCCGCTGGAGACCCGAGGCGACCGAGGGCGGCGACTCGACCTGGATCACCAGATCCACCGCACCCATGTCGATGCCCAGCTCCAGACTGGACGTGGCCACGACAGCGGGCAGCCGCCCCGCCTTGAGGTCCTCCTCGACCTGGGCACGCTGCTCCTTGGAGACCGAGCCGTGGTGCGCGCGGGCCAGTAGGGCCGGCGCTCCCCTGGCCGCGCCGGACTGGCCCATCAGCTCAGCCGGTGCGTGGTCCTCGGGCATCGCCCGGGCGGTCCCGGACGCGTCCGGGACCGAGCCCATGGCCCGCTCGTACGCGATCTCGTTCAACCGGTTGCACAACCGCTCCGCCAGCCGCCGGGAATTGGCGAAGACGATCGTGGAGGTATGCGCTTGGACGAGATCGGCGATCCGCTCCTCCACATGCGGCCAGATCGACGGCTTGTCCGCGCTGTCCGTCTCCGACGCGGGGGAGCCGCCCAGCTCGCCCAGATCCTCTACCGGCACGACCACGGAGAGGTCGAACTCCTTGCCGGAGCGCGGCTGGACGATCTCCACCCTGCGCTGCGGCGACAGATAGCGCGCGACCTCCTCCACCGGACGCACCGTCGCCGACAGACCGATCCGGCGGGCGGGGCGCGGCAGCAGCTCGTCGAGCCGCTCCAGGGAGAGGGCGAGATGAGCGCCCCGCTTCGTCCCCGCGACGGCGTGCACCTCGTCCAGGATCACCGTCTCGATCCCGGCGAGCGCGTCCCGCGCCGAGGACGTGAGCATCAGGAACAGCGACTCGGGGGTGGTGATCAGGATGTCCGGCGGCTTCGTGGCGATTGAGCGGCGCTCGGCGGCCGGGGTGTCACCGGAGCGGATACCGACCCGGACCTCCGGCTCCGGCAGCCCGCGCCGCACGGACTCCTGCCGGATTCCCGTGAGCGGACTGCGCAGATTGCGCTCCACGTCGACGGCCAGCGCCTTGAGCGGTGATACATACAGCACCCGGCAGCGCTTCCTCGCCTCGGCGGGCGGCGGCTGCGAAGCCAGCTGGTCAAGGGCGGCGAGGAAGGCGGCCAGCGTCTTGCCCGAGCCGGTCGGGGCCACGACCAGCACGTCCGAGCCCTCCTGGATGGCACGCCAGGCCCCCTCCTGCGCCGCGGTGGGCGCGGAGAAAGCCCCCGTGAACCAGCCTCGGGTCGCGGGAGAGAAGGAGTCGAGCGCGGAGCGTGCCATGCCCCCCATCGTGCACCCCGCCACTGACAATCGCCCGGACCTCGGCAAACGCCCCCGGGACCGGCGGCGCGGACCGGGGACCCGCGGCGCGGACCCGGGACCGGCGGCGCAGAATGGACCCATGGCACGGCGGGAGCAGGCACGGCACTGGCGCTATTCCGAGCTGCCGGGCGTCGATCTGCTGCGTGCCCGCTACATAGACAAGACGTTTCTGCGGCACACCCACGAGACCTTCGTCATCGCCGCGATCACGGACGGCGTCGACGTCTTCCACCACGGAGGCGGCGTTCAGTACGCCGGTCCCGGCTCGCTCGCGCTGATCAACCCCGAGACCCCGCACACCGGCCATGCCCAGGGCCCCGAGGGCTGGCGATACGGGGCCGTCTACCCGGCCGTCGACGTCATCGCCTCCATCGCCGCGGAGACCACGACGATCCGCGGTACGCCCGGCTTCGTCGCCCCCGTGGTGGACGATCCGTACACCACGCGCCTCGTCCACCAAGTGCTGCGCGCGGCCGACGAGGGCAACGCGCTCGCCGCCGACACGCTGCTGAGGGTCGCGGTGACCCGGCTGCTGCGGCTGAACGGCGGGCCGCTCCGGCGGCGCCAGGTGAGGGGCGCCGGGGCGCGGATCGCGGCACGCGCGCGTGCCGTGCTGGAGGAGCGGATGGCGGACCCGCCGTCCCTGGAACGGCTCGCGGCGGACCTCGGCACCAGCCCCTTCGCGCTGCTGCGGGCCTTCAGGAGCACCTACGGGCTGCCGCCGCACACCTGGCTCACGGACGCTCGGGTGCGCCGGGCCCGGCACCTGCTGGACGGCGGTACGACACCGGCCGAGGTGGCCGTGGCCGTCGGGTTCTCCGACCAGCCCCATCTGAACCGTCATTTCACCCGGATCGTCGGGGTGCCGCCCGGTGCCTACCGTAAGGAGCGGACGGCGGCCTCCGGGGGCTGAGCCTGCCTTGTCGCGGGGTCGCGGGTTGCGGGGCCGCGGGTCGGGGGTCGCGAGGCGTGGGGCGGGGGGTCGGGGGCGCGGGGCGCGGGGCGCAAGAACGTACAAGACCCGGTCCGCGCACCCCGCGTAACGTCCCTGACGTGGCAGAACAGACAGCGTCCGCGTCCGCGGACATACCGGCGCACGGTCCCGCCCGGAGCGCCCCGGAGCCCGACTCCGCTCCCGTCCCCGTCCCCGCTCCCCTTCCCAAGCCCGAGCCCGAGCCCAAGTCCGACTCGGCCGTCGTACGCGACGCCCTGGGCGTCGGCATCGCCGTCGGGCTCTCCGGCTTCGCCTTCGGCGTCACCGCGGCGGGCGCGGGGCTCACCGTTCTCCAGACCTGTGCGCTCAGCCTGCTGGTCTTCACCGGCGCCTCGCAGTTCGCACTGGTCGGCGCGCTCGCGGCGGGCGGCAATCCGCTCACCGCCGCCGCGGGCGCGTTCTTCCTCGGCGTGCGCAACGCCTTCTACGGGCTCAGGCTCTCCCAGCTGCTGCGGCTGCCCGGGCCGGTACGCCCGTTCGCCGCCCAGTGGGTGATCGACGAGACCACCGCCGTCGCGCTCGCCCAGCCCACCCGGCGCAGTGCCCGCATCGGCTTCACCGTCACCGGGCTCACGCTCTACGTCCTGTGGAACCTCACCACCCTGGGCGGGGCCCTGGGTGCCGAAGCCCTTGGCGACACCGACGCCTGGGGACTCGACGCGGCGGGACCCGCCGTCTTCCTCGCCCTGCTCGCACCGATGCTGCGTACGGCCACCGAGCGGGCGGTCGCGGGGATCGCCGTGGTCCTGGGGCTCGGTTTCCTGCCCGTACTGCCCGCCGGTGTCCCGGTGCTCGTCGCGGCGCTGGCCGCACCCGCCGTCCTCTGGCTCCAAGGCCGCGGATTCGGCGCTCGTCGGAAGGGAACGGACCGTTGAACATCTGGATCGCGATCGGCGCGACCGCCGTCGGCTGCTACCTCGTCAAACTTCTGGGCCTGCTCGTGCCAGCGGGCGCGCTGGAGCGCCCCCTCGTCCAGCGGCTGTCGGCCCTGCTGCCCGTGGCCCTGCTCGCCGCGCTGACCGCACAGCAGACCTTCAGCGCGAACGGCGCACTCGTGCTGGACGCCCGGGGCGCGGGGCTCGCCGCGGCGGCTCTCGCGTTGGTGCTGCGCGCCCCGTTCCTGGTGGTCGTGGGGGCGGCTGTGGTCGTTACGGCGGGGGTGCGGGCGCTCGGCGGTTGAAGCGGGCTCGACGGTTTGGGCCTTGTCCCGTGAGGATCCGCCGGACAGGCCCTGACGCTTGTCAGGTCCTGATGGCGTCAACCGATGGCACGGCCGTGGGCGCGCAGTGTCCGCAGCGCCTCGATGGTCACGATCGGCCGAGTCTCCAGCGCCGTCCCCGGTGTCCACGCGCGCCGGGCGACCGGCCAGCCGCCGTCCGCCCGCTGAAGACCGGCCAGATGGTCGAGCGATCGTTCCATCTCCTCGTCCGTGAACCAGGCGCGGGCCAGTGACTCGGGCACGCGCGCGTAGTCGTACGGGAAGTGGTGCTCGCCCGGCGCGTACGCCGGTGGTACGGGGTACTCCGCGCGGCGCGACGGATTCAGTACCACCAGCCCGCGCGCCCGTACGAGCCGGCCGAGGCGGTCCGCCGCCGCCTCGGCCCGCGCCCGGTCGGGGACGCCGTCCAGGAAGGCCACCGCCGCCTCGATCTCGTACGGATGTGACTCCTCCAGCCCTTCGACGGCCGCCCAGCAGAAGTCGGTGGCGCGGAAGAGCCAGGCGTGCCAGACCTCGTTGCGGTGGAGCAGCCCGACCACCGGGCCCGTCGCCAGCAGGTCGCCCGGCGGATCGTCGACGACCGGGAGGCAGGGCGCGTACGGATAGCCGCGCAGGGACGGGTGGACGGCGGGCAGCGCGCCCTCGGCCGTGGAGACCGCCGTGAGATAGCGGCAGATCCGCTCGACCCGCAGCCCGTCGCAGCGGCCGATGGAGTCGAGTACGCGCAGCGCGTGTGCCGTGTGCAGCGGCTGGCTCACCGGGCCGCGGAGATCGGGTTCGAGCCCGTGACCGTACCCGCCGTCCTCCTCGCGGTACGCGGTGAGGGCCGCCTCGACGGCCTCGGCGCCGTGGCCCCGACCGGTCCCTCTGTCCAGGAAGTGATAGGCGAAACGCCGCTGTTCGAGTACCCGGGCCGTGAGCCAGATGAAGTGCTCGGCCCGGGAGAGGGGCGACGGGAGAGACACCGAGGACGGGGAGGACGGGGAGGACCCGGAGGACCCTGAGGACTCGGAGGATGCTGCGGTGCCGGCCATGTTCCGACCGTAGAGCGGAACCGGTACCGAGCAAGGGGGACCGGCCGGGCTGCACTCTCAGGGGCGGGATACTGGTGGCATGCGGTTGACGATTTTCTGGGAGCGCATGGCGGACCACTTCGGCGCGGCCTACGCCGACTCCTTCGCCCGCGACCATGTGATGGCGGAGCTGGGCGGGCGTACGGTCCACGAGGCACTGGAAGCGGGCTGGGAGGCGAAGGACGTCTGGCGCGGGGTCTGCGTCGCCATGGGGATTCCACCCGAGAAGCGCTGACCCGCGGGCTCGGCACCACTCCAGGGTCAGGGGCGAGCGGTACGGCGTCCTTGGAGGCGATGTGATGCGAAGCCGATGTGATGCCAAGCCGATGTGATGCCAAGCCGATGTGATGCGAAGCCGATGTGATTTCGTCCGACCGTGGGGCAGGTTGTCACAGCGGTAGGCGACACTTGCTCAGTGGCACCGACCGACAACTCCGCACCGGACCTCCGACCGCCGATCCCTCCGCCGGATCCCGCACCGGGCACGCCTCCCGAGGCGTCTTCGACGGCTCCTGCGGCGGCTCCTTCACCGACGGCTCCCGCGGGCTCTTCCACGAGCGCCTCGGGCACTTCGGTGTCCCCTGCGGGCAGTGACGGTGAGCGGCGCCAGATGCCCCGCTGGCTGCCGCGTGCCATGATCCTGGCGCTGGCGCTCATAGCCTGCTTCCAGCTCGGCAGCTGGGCGTTCCACCAGCTCATCGGCCTGCTGATCAATATGCTGATCGCGTTCTTCCTGGCACTGGCGGTTGAGCCCGCCGTGAGCCGGATGGCGGATCGTGGGATGCGGCGTGGACTCGCCACTTTCCTGGTCTTCTTCGTGGTCCTGATCGTCTGTGTCGGCTTCATGGTGATGCTCGGCTCCATGCTGGCGAGCCAGATCATCGAGATGGTCGAATCCTTCCCGCAGTACCTCGACTCGGTGATCAACTGGATCAACGACACCTTCCACACCGAGCTGTCCAGGGTCGCCGTCCAGGACAGCCTGCTGCACTCCGACTGGCTCCAGCGCTATGTGCAGAACAGCGCGACGGGTGTCCTGGACATCTCCACCACCGTGCTGGGCGGGCTGTTCCGGCTGCTGACGGTCTTCCTGTTCTCGTTCTACTTCGCGGCCGACGGACCCCGGCTGCGGCGCGCGCTCTGCTCCGTACTCCCGCCGGCCCGGCAGGCCGAAGTGCTGCGCGCCTGGGAGATCGCCGTCGTCAAGACGGGCGGCTATCTCTACTCACGCGGGCTGATGGCCCTCATCTCCGGTGCCGCGCATTACGTCCTGCTGGAGATCCTGGGGGTGCCGTACGCACCGGCGCTGGCGATCTGGGTGGGGCTCGTCTCGCAGTTCATCCCGACGATCGGTACCTATCTGGCGGGCGCGCTGCCGATGCTGATCGCCTTCACCGTGGACCCCTGGTACGCGGTCTGGGTGCTCGGGTTCGTGGTGATCTACCAGCAGTTCGAGAACTACATGCTCCAGCCCAAGCTGACCGCCAAGACCGTCGACATCCACCCGGCCGTGGCCTTCGGGTCGGTCATCGCGGGTACGGCGCTGCTGGGCGCGGTCGGCGCCCTGATCGCGATTCCGGCGGTCGCCACGCTCCAGGCATTCCTCGGGGCGTATGTGAAGCGGTACGACGTGATGGACGATCCGCGCGTGCACGGCCGTAGAACGCGCGACGGCGTGCCGCTGCTGCGCCAGATACGCCGTGTGCTGCACACGAACACCCGCACGGACACGAACCCGGGCACAGAGGGGACCATGGACCCGGGCACGGACTCGAAGACGCGAGTGGACGACGGGCGACCGCCGCAGCCGTAGGAAACGCCGAAGGGGTCAGTCAGAGGGGTCAGAGATAGGACGGCCCGGTCACACGGTGCCGGAAGACCCACCACAGCCACGCCTGCACGGCGACCAGCAGCGGGGTGATCACCAGCACCACGGGCACGAGCGGCGCGAGGGTCGCCCGGTCGGGTCCGCCGGGCCGGGATCGTCCCCGTCCGTCCGGCCATCGGTCGGGCCGACGCCGCCGCCCGTCCGGTCGTCCGTACGGTCGTCACGTACGGCGCGTTCGTCATGGCCGAGTCCTGACTCCACGGGACCGAGCCGGGCATGGCGCCAGAGCAGCCGCGCGTTGACGACGGCCAGCAGGACGAAGAGCGTGGTGAAGGCGATCAGCGAGGTGCGCATCGCGGTGGGTGACAGCTCCGATACCGCGTCCCGCGTCCGCAGCACCCCGTACACCACCCAGGGCTGCCGGCCCGCCTCCCGGAAGACCCAGCCGCTGATCATCGCGAGATAGGGCAGCGGTACGGACGCCATCAGCACCAGATGCCGGAGCCGGAAGCGGAAGACCACTTTCCGGAAGCAGCCGAGCACCGCACCGGCCACGCAGAGGTACATCATCAGCGCGAGGGCGATCAGCATCACCAACGCGCCGCCGCGCGTCCACGCCGCCGAGGGCACATAGTCACCTGGCCCGAACCGCGCCACCAAGTCCGTCTGGAGCCGGGCGATTTCGGCTGTCTTCTGCTGGAACACGGCCGACTTCATGGGTTGCGGCTCGGCGAGCGACGCCAGACGATCGTCTCGACGGCGAGCGAGGCGCCGAGGACATTGCCCACGCCGTGGGTCAGCCCGCTCCAGCTCAGTCCGAACTGGAACTCCATCACAATGCCGGTGACGATCCCGACCGCGTAGTTGATGACGTACAACTGACCCCAGAAACGCACAATCCGCGCGTGCACCGGATGCCCGCCGCACGCGGCCCGCGTCTGGACAGGCGCGGCCGGGTGCCTCAGCCGGTGTGGTGCACCGGCTGAGGCACCCGGAGTGAGCGACCGCGGGCGCAACCGCGAGGACCCGGACGGTTCGCGGCCCGTGACGGGTTACGCGACGTCTGAGGCGTTTCGCGGCGCCCGACGGGCTTCGCGGCGCCCGAGGGGTTCGGCCGGCTCAGAGCAGGTCGGTGTACTGGTTCCAGCCGCCGTTGCCGATCTTCACCCGGGCCTTCAGGGGCGCGGACGCCTTGCCGGTGCCCGCGTAGAAGTACAGCTCACCCGCCGAGTTCGAGGCCAGCAGGTCGGCGACGCCGTCGCCGTTGAGGTCACCCGGGGCCGCGATGTTCTTGTACTGGCTCCAGCCCGCGCCGCCGACCTGTGCCTTCGCACCGAACGGTGAACCGGCCTTGCCGGTACCCGCGTACAGATACAGGCCGCTGGAGCTGCGCGCGAGGAGATCGGCGCGACCGTCGCCGGTGAAGTCACCCGCGCCGACGATCTTGTTGAACTGCGACCAGCCGCTGCCACCGATCTGGACGCGGCCCTTCAACGACATGCCCGTACCGCTGCCCGCGTAGAAGTAGAGGGCGGTGGAACTGCGGGCAAGCAGGTCGCTCTTGCCGTCGCCGTTGAGATCCCCGGGGCCGATGACCAGGTTGTACGACTTGGAGCCGCCCGCGATCTCGGGGTCGGACGAGGCATAGGAGCCGGCGTTGTACAGATGACCGTCGTAGACGCCGTGCTCGATCAGGTCCGAACTGCCGTTCGCGCGCAGTGACACCGCGTGGGTCAGCCGCGTCAGCGAGCGGTCCCAGCCGTCACCGATCAGATACTTCGAGGTGAGCCGGCCGGTGCCGGTGGTGCCGTAGTAGTAGAGCGTGCCGCCGGAGGTACGGGCGAAGACGCCGGCCTTGCCGAAGTGCGGCCGATTGCCCGTGCCCGCGAACTGGGTCACCAAACCCCAGCCCGTGCCGATCTGCTCCCGGGCGCCGAACGTGCCGTCGCCGTTGCCCTCGTAGAAGTAGAGGGTGCCGTCGTACGAGCGGGCCACCAGGTCGGGGGTGCCGTTCCCGCTGTAGTCCGTGCCGCCGACCAACTGGTTGTACTGGTTCCAGCCGGCGCCGCCGATCTGGATCCGGTCCTTGAACGGGTAGCCGGTGGCGCTGCCGTTGCCGGGGTAGACATAGAGCCCGGTGGCGTTGCGCGCGACGAGATCGGCCAGGCCGTCGCCGTTGACATCGTCCACGCCGACCAACTGGTCGAACTGGCTCCAGCCGGCGCCGCCCACCTGGATCCCGGCCTTGAACCCCTTGCCGGTGCCGGGGAAGAGGAACAGCCCCGACGAGCCGCGGGCCAGCAGGTCCGGCGCGCCGTCACCGGTCAGATCGCCGGGGACGACCAGTTTGTCGTACGCCTGCCAGCCGGTGCTGAGCGTGGTGTACGAGGTCATCCCGCCGTAGAGGGTGGAGTTCGCGCCGCTGTGCAGCCGCAGGGAGCCGGTGGGCGTCACGGTGAGCAGGTCGGCCTTGCCGTCGCCGGTGAGGTCGCCTGGCAGCAGCAGATCCTTGACCTGGGAGTCGTCCGCGGAGATCACGGCCGCGCCGTCGGAACCCCAGTCGGCCCAGACCTCGCCGTAGTCGGTGCGGTACATCAGATCGCCGTAGCCGTCACCGTCCATGTCAGCGCGCTGCGCGGGGGTGTCCGCCGCGGCCCGGCCGGCGGCGAGACGGCGGTCCTGGCCCTTGGCGGTGTCCGCGGTGTCGCGGCCCGGGATGCTGAAGGTGGGGCGGGTGGACTGCGGAACGGGGAGGGTGACGGCTCCGTGCGGTCCGGCGTCCGGCGTATCGGCCGCCGACGCCGTGGTGACCATCAGCGATCCGCTCACCAGCAGCCCGGCGCAGCCGAGCACGGCCGAGCGGGCGATCCTGCGGGGCCACTCGGCCCCGGGTCTTGCGTGGATGGACATGCTGCCTCCAGTGAGGTGTGAAGAAGCCCGGGGATCAGCGGCGGCACACGCCGGACACGGCGGTGCGCGGGTCGCGGGGCGTCATGTGGTGTCGCACCACTGGAGTCGTCGTTGGAGCGCCGTCGGCGCGTGGCACGACGGGAACTGCCCGCACGTGAAAGAACTGCCCCCCCACGGTGATGGAACTCCCCCCACAGTGATGACGCCCTCCCCAGGTCGTGAAGTAGGTGTATCCGTCTAGGGGTTCTGTCGGCAAGTCAGTTGTGAAGTCCCGGTGGATTTTTTGTTAACGAAGGTGGTGAAACGGGTGAATCGCCATGTGGGGCCGGGGTCCGGGCGGTGGTCTCGGCGGGCCCGGTCGCGTGATTGACGGATGAGGCGTGTGGTGCGCTTGACAGTAAAATCGAACATCCATTCTCATGGATGACTGCCGGTGCCTCCCGGAACCGGCCGGCGATGTGGTGCGGTGGGGGTGTCCGGAGAGCTTGGCCGACGGAGTTTTCCACAGGTCCGGGAGGGCGTCGGGACGCGTTGTCAGTGGCAGGGGATAGCGTCTTTGACGTGAAGCGATCGACTCAAGCAAATCGGGTGGAACCCATGGCAGGAACCGACCGCGAGAAGGCGCTCGACGCCGCTCTCGCACAAATTGAACGGCAATTCGGGAAGGGCGCGGTGATGCGCCTCGGTGAGCGGCCGAACGAACCCATCGAGGTCATCCCCACCGGGTCGACCGCGCTCGACGTCGCGCTCGGCGTCGGCGGCCTGCCGCGTGGCCGCGTGGTGGAGGTGTACGGGCCCGAGTCCTCCGGAAAGACGACCCTGACGCTGCACGCGGTGGCGAACGCGCAGCGGGCCGGCGGCGCGGTGGCCTTCGTGGACGCCGAGCACGCCCTCGACCCCGAGTACGCGAAGAAGCTCGGCGTCGACATCGACAATCTGATCCTGTCCCAGCCGGACAACGGCGAGCAGGCGCTCGAAATCGTGGACATGCTGGTCCGCTCCGGCGCGCTCGACCTCATCGTCATCGACTCCGTCGCCGCTCTGGTGCCGCGCGCGGAGATCGAGGGCGAGATGGGCGACTCGCACGTCGGTCTCCAGGCACGGCTGATGAGCCAGGCCCTCCGGAAGATCACCAGTGCGCTCAACCAGTCCAAGACCACCGCGATCTTCATCAACCAGCTCCGCGAGAAGATCGGCGTGATGTTCGGTTCGCCGGAGACCACGACGGGTGGCCGCGCGCTCAAGTTCTACGCCTCGGTGCGGCTCGACATCCGTCGTATCGAGACCCTGAAGGACGGCACCGACGCCGTCGGCAACCGCACCCGCGTCAAGGTCGTCAAGAACAAGGTCGCGCCGCCCTTCAAGCAGGCGGAGTTCGACATCCTCTACGGCCAGGGCATCAGCCGCGAGGGCGGTCTGATCGACATGGGCGTGGAGCACGGCTTCGTACGGAAGGCAGGCGCCTGGTACACGTACGAGGGCGACCAGCTCGGCCAGGGCAAGGAGAACGCGCGCAACTTCCTCAAGGACAACCCCGATCTCGCCAATGAGATCGAGAAGAAGATCCTGGAGAAGCTGGGCGTCGGTGTGCGGCCGGACGCGGCGACGGCCGAGCCCGCGGCGGACGCGGCGGGCGCTCCGGCGCCCGCGGAGGACCCGGCCAAGTCCGTGCCCGCTCCCGCCTCCAAAGCCAAGTCGGCCAAGGCGGCCACGGCCAAGAGTTAGTTCGTCCCATGCCTTATGAGAAGCGGTGGCGGACGGAAAGGCCGGGCGACAGCTCCGACCCGTCGAGGGCCGGGCAGGAGCTGTCGCCCCAGGATCCGGCGGAGCGGGCGCGGGCGATCTGTCTGCGCCTGCTCACCGGAACCCCTCGTACCCGCAAACAGCTGGCGGACGCGCTGGCCAAGCGGGAGATCCCCGAGGACGTGGCGCGGGAGGTGCTCTCCCGCTTCGAGGACGTGGGGCTGATCGACGACGCGGCGTTCGCGGACGCCTGGGTGGAGTCCCGGCATCACGGCCGGGGCCTGGCCCGGCGTGCGCTCGCCCGTGAGCTGCGTACGAAAGGGGTGGACGCCACCCTGATCGACGAGGCGGTCGGGCAGTTGGACTCCGACCAGGAGGAGGCGACCGCCCGAGAGTTGGTCGCCCGCAAGCTCCGCGCCACCCGCGGGATGGAACGCGACAGAAGGCTGCGCAGGCTCGCGGGCATGCTGGCTCGCAAGGGCTATCCGGAGGGCATGGCGCTCCGGGTGGTCCGCCAAGCGCTGGAGGAGGAGGGGGAGGACACCGAGGGACTGGACGAGGGCCTCTACTAGTCGGCTTTAGACGCCTACGCCGCGTCCGCGTCTTCCGTGTTGGCCTGCGCCGCGACAACCGGCAGGCCCTCGGCCTTCCACGCCTGGAATCCGCCGACGAGGTCGGTCGCGCGGTGCAGCCCCAGCTGCCGCAGGGACACCGCCGCGAGACTCGACGCGTACCCCTCGTTACAGATCACCACCACCCGCAGATCGTGGCTCGTGGCCTCCCGCGCGCGATGGCTGCCCTGGGGGTCGAGCCGCCACTCCAGCTCATTGCGCTCGACGACCAGCGCACCCGGGATCAGCCCATCGCGCTCGCGCAGCGCCGCGTACCGGATGTCCACCAGCAGCGCGCCATCCGCGGCGGCCTCGGCCGCTTCCCTCGGTTCTATTCGGTCCAGGTCCTCACGGACCCGTTCCAGCAGCTCATCGATTCCCACCGGCTCGATCCCCGCCGACTCGACACCCGCGCCCTCGGATATGGCCTGGTCCGTCACTGCCACTCCTCGGGACGCTCGACCTGCTCAAGGCGGAGCACGGCGCCGGTTCGGCTGTAGCGCCGCATCAGCGGTAGCGGCGGATAGTAGGCGTGTACGGAGACGGCGTGCTCGGCACCGGACTCGTTCCGTACCTCATGCACATGGTGCCTGCCGAACGCCCGGCCCTCCCCGGCCGTCAACTGCCGCTCGCGGTCGACGCCTTCGGCCAGTTCCAGGGTCTTCCACCCCTCGGTGGGCAGCCGGGCCGCGAGCGAGTCCTCCTTGAGGGTGCCCGACGCGGTGGCGAACGCGCCGTGCGAGCCGCCATGGTCGTGCCAGCCGGTTCCCGTACCGGGCGGCCAGCCGATCAGCCATGCCTCGCTGCCCGCGGGACCGTTGAGCCGGATCCACGTACGGCCCTCCGGGTCCAGCGGGAGCGAGGAGACCAGATCGGTGTCGGCCGCGCTCCTGCGGACGAAGTCGAGCAACTCGGCGGGGGTGGGCCCGGCGGCCGGGGGCGTCGCGGCGGCGCGACCGGCGGCGGTGCCGGTGCCGGATGCGGAGGTACGTACGGGTAGAGACATGGTGACCGTCCTGAGATGTTCGCGAAGAGGTGCCGCCGCGACGCCGCGCGACAAGCGTGTGAAGAGAGAGGGCGAATCAGCAGGACGGGCGACACACGCAGCCCGCGTAGCGGAGCAAGTCCATATGGACTCTCCGCCACAGGCGCACATCGGTGTCGGTCACGTTCCGGAGTACACCATGCGAGCCCGCGGCGGTCAATCGATGTTCGCAGTGTGGTCAGGGGGCGTCCGCGCGCACCTCCGACGGGGCGGAAGGACTGCCTCCGCGCGCCGCGTCCGCCGCGGAGTAGAGGTCGGCGGGGCGTACTCCACTGAAGGCCGCCACCAGATGGCCGTCCGGCCGCACCAGCAGCACGCTGTGCGCGGAGGCCCCCGGGTAGGCCTCCGTGACCAGCAGCTCGGCCCGTACCGGCAGGGCGGTCACCGCCGCGGCCAGCCGTGGCATCACGCCCGCCGTCAGCCAGTGCCGCCGGTCCCACACCCCGGTGCCGGGCGCGACCAGCACCACCAGATGCAGGCCACGGCCGAGCCGGTCCATGAGCCGTACGGTCGTACCGTCGGGCGCGGTCACCCGTACGTCCTCGACGGGGGCGCCGGGGGGCGTACCGACAGCCGTCTGCGCCTCGGCGCGCGGAGGCGCGAGGGGGGAGTGCGGATAGGCGGGCGGTGCCCCCAGTGGTCCGTGCCCCAGATGCCCGTCGGCGAGCAGGGTGTCATGCCCGCGCGTGGCGCCCGGCATATACGTACGCAGCCCGCCGCCGCCCCGCAGTATCGGCAGCGACTGATCGGCCGCGCGCAGCCGGGCGGCGACTGCCGTGCGCCGCTCCGCCTGATAGCTGTCCAGCAGGGTCTCCGACGCCCCGTGGTGCCAGTCCTCGGCGATCTTCCAGGCGAGGTTGCTGACGTCCCGCAGCCCTTCGTCGAGCCCCTGGGTGCCCACCGCGCCCAGCAGATGGGCCGCGTCCCCGGCGAGGAAGGCCCGTCCGGCGCGCCAGCGCCTGGCCAGCCGGTGGTGCAGGGTGTAGACGCCCGTGTCGAGCAGTTCGTACGGCGGTGTCTCGCCGCACCAGCCGGCCAGGGTGTCCCGTAACCGCGCCACCAGCGCGTCGGGCGTGACCAAGTCGCCCCGGGAGGGCAGCAGCCAGTCGAGCCGCCACACACCGTCCGCCAGCGGCCTGGCGGACACCTCCTCCCCCCCGCCGGACCAGGGCGGTTGCCGGTGCAGCAGTGCCTCGCCCGGCCAGGGCAGTTCGGCGCGGAGCGCGGCGACGGCGTGCCGCTCCACCGCCGTACGCCCGGGAAAGCGGATGCCGAGCAGTTTGCGGACCGTGGACCTGGCGCCGTCGCACCCCACCAGATGGCTGCCGCGCCACCAGGTCGCCCCGGGACCCTGGGCGTGCACGGTGACTCCGCGGTCGTCCTGCTCCAGTGAGTCGAGCCGGTTGCCGGTGACCACGCGCACCAGCTCCTGGCCGGCGAGGGCGCTCCGCAGCCCGCGCGCGAGGGCGTGCTGGGGGATGTGCAGGGGCGCGGGGGCGCCGTTCTCGCCGAGCGGCAGCTCCCGCATCAGCTGCTTGCGCCGCATCAGACGCCAGCCGACCCAGTGCGTGCCCTCATCACCGAGGGTGGTGCAGCCCAGCCGGGCCAGCAGAGCGGCGGTGTCGGGCCGCAGTATCGCGGTACGGGCCGGACGCGGCTCGTCCGTACCGGTCCCCTCGTCCAGGAGGACGGAGGGGACGCCCTGCGCGGCGAGGGCCAGAGAGAGCGCGAGACCGACGGGGCCCGCGCCGGCGACGATCACCGGGTCCACGGCGCGACCCCTCCGGCCCGTGCGGTCATACGGTCAAGGGCGGTAGGAGCCCGGTGCGTGATCACAGAACGTATGCAACCTACTGGGGGTGCCCGCGTCAAGCGACGGGCTGGGCGGCGCGTACCCTCCTGTCCCGCCCGCCTCAGAAGGAACCCCCGTCAGCTGGAACCCGCCTCAGAGGGAGGCGTTGCCGCCGTCCATGGTGTGCCCCGGGCCGTAGGCATGATGCGGCTCTCCGGCTCCGAGAACCGCGCCGGTGCTCTTCTTGCCCCGGCGCAGCCGCTTCTCCAGCCAACCGGCGAAGGTGGTGAGGACGAAGTTGAGCACGATGAAGATGAGCGCGATGACGGTGAGCGTGGCGATGGTGTTGGCGCCGTAGTTCGCGGTGATCGCGCGGTTCTGCGCGAGCAGCTCGGACAGCCCCAGGATCGCGCCGCCCAGCGCGGTGTCCTTGACGATCACCACGAGTTGACTGACCAGGGCCGGCAGCATCGCGGTCACGGCCTGCGGCAGCAGGACGTACGACATGGTCTGGCCCTTGCGCATCCCGATCGCCTTCGCGGCGTCGGTCTGGCCGCTCGGCAGCGTGAGGATGCCGGCCCGGACGATCTCGGCGATGACCGAGGCGTTGTAGAGCACCAGGCCCGTCACCACCGCGTACAGCGGCCTGATGTCCGAGGAGACGTCGCTGAACTGCACGTACAGCGCGCTGGCGAACACCATCATGATCAGGACCGGGATGGCACGGAAGAACTCCACGACCACGCCGACCGGAACCCGTATCCACGCGTGGTCGGAGAGCCTGCCGATGCCGAGCAGCGCGCCGAACGGCAGGGCTATCACGATGGAGAGGGCCGCGGACTTGAGGGTCTCCCCGAGTCCGGGCAGCAGATAGGTCGTCCAGACCGCGGAGTCCGTGACGAACGGGCTCCACTTCTCGGACGCGAGCTGTTCCTTCTCGGCCATGGTGGCCAGTACCCACCACGCGGCGAGCGCGAAGAGCACCAGGAACACGATCGTGTAGAGGACGTTGCGCCGCTTGGCGCGTGAACCTGGGGTGTCGTACAGGACGGACGTGTCACTCATCGCTTCACCGCCACGCGCTTGCTGACCCAGCCCAGAATCAGGCCGGTCGGGAGAGTGAGAACGATGAAGCCGAAAGCGATCACCGCGAAGACGGCGAAGAGCGCGCTGGTCTCGTTCTCGATCATGGTCTTCATCAGTGCCGAGGCTTCCGCGACCCCGATGGCCGCGGCGACCGTCGTGTTCTTCGTCAGCGCGATCAGTACGTTGGCCAGCGGCGCCACCACGGAGCGGAACGCCTGGGGCAGCACGATCAGCGTCAGCACCTGGAAGAAGCTCAGCCCCAGCGCGCGGGCGGCCTCCGCCTGCCCGACGGGCACGGTGTTGATGCCGGAGCGGAGGGACTCGCAGACGAAGGTGCCGGTGTAGGCGACCAGGCCCAGTACGGCCAGCCGGAAGCCGATGGACTTGAAGTCCCCGCCGCCGAGCGTGATCTGGAGCGTCTGGCCGAGCCCCAGCGAACAGCCGACGAGAACGACGGTCAGCGGGGTGTTACGGACGATATTGACGTATGCGGTACCGAAGGTACGCATGAGTGGTACGGGACTGACACGCATCCCGGCCAGCAGCGTTCCCCATATCAGGGAACCCACCGCGGAATAGAGGGTGAGCTGCACCGTCACCCAGAAGGCGCCGAGCAGGTCGTACTGCCCGGAATCAAGAAAGTCGAACACGATGCCCCGCGCTCTCCCCTGGTTTGCTGGTCGGTACGCGCCGCCGGCCCGGCCGGCGGCGCGTCACTGCTTCTCTCAGCTCGTCGCGTCGATCTTCGGGGCGGGCTCGTTCTTGTAGTTGGCCGGACCGAAGTTGGCGGTCACGGCCTTCTGCCAGGAACCGTCCGAGACCATCTTGGTCAGCGCGTCGTTGATCTTCTTCTGGAGCTCGGTGTCGCCCTTCTTGAGGCCGATGCCGTAGGGCTCGTCGCTGAGCTTGAGGCCCGCGAGCTTGAACTTGCCCTGGTGCTCCTGCTGCGAGGCATAGCCCGCGAGGATGGAGTCGTCCGTGGTCAGGGCGTCAACGGCCTTGTTCTCCAGGCCGGTCAGGCACTCGGAGTAGCCGCCGAACTCCTGGAGGTCCGCCTTCGGCGCGAGCTTGTCCGCGATGTTCTGCGCCGAGGTGGAGCCGGTGACCGAACAGAGCTTCTTGGAGTTCAGGTCCTCGGCCTTGGTGATGGAGGAGTCGTCCGCGCGGACCAGCAGGTCCTGGTGGGCGAGGAAGTACGGGCCGGCGAAGTCGACCTTCTTCTTGCGCTCGTCGTTGATCGTGTAGCTGGCGGCGACGAACTTCACGTCTCCGTTGGAGATCAGGTTCTCGCGCTCGGCGCTGGGAGCCTGCTTCCACTCGATGTCCTTGGCGTCGAAGCCCAGTTCCTTGGCGACATAGGTCGCGACATCGACGTCGAAGCCCGCGAACGTACCATCGGGCTTCTTCAGACCGAGGCCCGGCTGGTCGAACTTGATACCGATGGTGATCTTGCCGCCGCCGTCACCGCCGGCGCTGTCACCGCTGTCGCCGCCGCAGGCGGTCGCGGTCAGGGAGAGGACGACAACGGCGGCGGCCGCGGCGCTTGCCTTGCGAAGCTTCATGCGTGAACTTCCCTCGGGTGAGACGTGAACGAACCGGTTCCACCGCACTCGGCGGAACCGTAAGAAGAGCAGTGATGAGCCATGTGAACGGTCCGGTGAGAGATCTCTGTGAGAGATCCGTGTCCAGAGCGTCGATCAGTGATGCAGGATCTTCGACAGGAAGTCCTTGGCGCGGTCGCTGCGTGGGTTGCTGAAGAACTCGTCCGGCGTGGCCTGTTCGATGATCCGGCCGTCCGCCATGAAGACAACCCGGTTCGCCGCGGAGCGCGCGAAACCCATCTCATGGGTGACGACGACCATCGTCATTCCGTCGCGCGCCAACTGCTGCATGACCTCAAGTACTTCATTGATCATCTCGGGGTCGAGCGCGGAGGTCGGCTCGTCGAAGAGCATGACCTTCGGGCCCATCGCCAGCGCCCGCGCGATGGCTACACGCTGCTGCTGGCCACCCGAGAGCTGGGCCGGGTACTTGTCGGCCTGTGAGCCGACGCCCACGCGGTCCAGCAGCGCGCGTGCCTTCTCCTCGGCGTTCGCCTTGTCCGTCTTGCGGACCTTGATCTGGCCCAGCGTGACGTTCTCCAGCACCGTCTTGTGCGCGAAGAGGTTGAACGACTGGAAGACCATGCCGACATCGGCGCGCAGCCGGGCGAGCTCCCTGCCCTCCTCCGGCAGCGGCTTGCCGTCGATCGTGATCGCGCCCGAATCGATCGTCTCCAGGCGGTTGATGGTGCGGCACAGTGTGGACTTGCCGGACCCGGAGGGCCCGATGACGACCACGACCTCGCCACGGGCGATGGTCAGGTCGATGTCCTGGAGCACATGCAGCGCGCCGAAGTGCTTGTTCACGTTGCTCAGTACGACCAGGTCGCCCGTCGCAGGCACGGCGTCCTCGGCGCCCTTGGTCACTGACACTCCGCTCATCGGCTTTTTGCTCCGTCCTCCTCGGTTGGGAGGACCTTAGTCACGCACTGCGATCAGCGTCATTACATCTGAGCGGAAATTGAGCATAACGATCCGGCCGCAACCGGACACTCCGTGTGAAGAGGACGGTGGAGGGAGTACCGGGTGGGTAACGGAAACCTTGGCGTAACGGGAAGACCCTTGACTGACCGTGCGCGATCGGCGTGGATGCCTGGTACGTACTAACAGCGCATGAACACGGCGCGACGAGATCAGCGCGACCGACGTCGCGACCCGAACCGAACCGAGACCGTGAAGGGGGCCCGTGAGACTGCTGCTCGTGGAGGACGACGACCATGTGGCCGCCGCCCTGTCGGCCGTGCTCGCCAAACATGGATTCCAGGTCGTACATGCCCGCAGCGGTGAGGAGGCGCTCCAGGCCGTGCTGCCCGCCGCCAATGTGGGCAAGGTGCCCTTCTCGGTCGTCCTGCTCGACCTCGGACTGCCCGACCAGGACGGCTACCAGGTCTGCGGCAAGATCCGCAGGATCACCTCGACCCCGGTGATCATGGTGACCGCGCGGGCCGATGTCCGCTCCCGCATCCATGGCCTCAACCTCGGCGCCGACGACTACGTGGTCAAGCCGTACGACACCGGCGAACTGCTCGCCCGTATCCATGCCGTCAGCCGGCGCACCGTCAGCGGGGACGAGCCGGCCCCGGTCCCCGGGGGCGCCCAGCGGCTCGGGCGCCTCAGCCTCGAACTGCCCACCCGGCGCGTGAGCGTGGACGGCACGGCCGTCCAGCTGACCCGCAAGGAGTTCGATCTGCTGGCCCTGCTCGCCCAGCGCCCCGGTGTGGTGTTCGGCCGCGAGCAGATCATCAGCGAGGTCTGGCGCACCAGTTGGGAAGGTACGGGCCGCACGCTGGAGGTCCATGTGGCCTCCCTGCGCGGCAAGCTCGGCATGCCGGCGCTGATCGAGACGGTCCGGGGCGTCGGCTACCGCCTGGTCGTCCCCGGCGCACACCAGGGGCCGTAACGCCCCGTGCGCACCCGACTCCTTCCGCTGCTCATCATCCTCATGGCGGGCGTGCTCCTCGCCCTGGGCTTCCCGCTCGCCGTGAGCCTCGCCGCCGCCGAGCAGCAGCGCGTCGTCGTCGACCGGATCGACGACACCGCGCGGGTCGCGGCCCTGGCCCAGTTCGTCTCCGAGAGCCGCTCGGGCGCCCAGGAGCGGCGCACGATGCTGGAGACGGAACTGACCAGGTACTACGAGGTGTACGGGGTCAGGGCCGGTGTCTTCTACCGCGACAACGGCGTCATGGCCCGCGCCCCCGAAGGCTGGAGCGTCCCCGAGGAGGGCCCGGCCCGGCGGTCCTTCGAGGAGGCGCTGCTCGGCCGGCGCAGTGGCGATCCCGAGCAGGTCTGGCCCTGGCAGAACGGCCGGCTGATCGTCGACTCACCGGTCGTACGGGACGGCGATGTCGTCGCCGTGGTCGTGACCGACTCACCGACCGGCCAGATGCGTTCGCGCATCCTCCACGGCTGGCTGATCATCGCCGCGGGCGAGGTGGCGGCCATGCTGCTCGCCGTCGGGGCCGCGATCCGGCTGACCGGCTGGGTACTGCGTCCGGTACGGGTACTGGACGCGGCCACCCATGACATCGCCACCGGCCGGATGAACTCCCGGGTCGCGGCGGCGGGTGGCCCCCCTGAGCTGCGCCGGCTGGCCAGCTCCTTCAACGAGATGGCCGACAACGTCGAGGATGTGCTGGAGCAGCAGCGCGCCTTTGTCGCGGACGCCTCGCATCAGCTGCGCAATCCGCTCGCCGCCCTGCTGCTCCGTATCGAACTGCTCAGCCTCGAACTGCCCGAGGGGAACGAGGAGATCGCCTCCGTACGGACGGAGGGCAAGCGCCTCGCACAGGTCCTCGACGATCTGCTGGGCCTGGCACTGGCCGAGCACACCGCCGCGGATCTGCGGCTCACGGATATCGGTGAGGTGGCGTCCGAGCGGGTCGCCGCCTGGCGGGCCCTCGCCGACGAGAAGGGCGTCAGGCTCACGGAGCACCGCGCGGCGGTCACCGCCTGGGCCGATCCCATCGCACTCTCCAGCGCCCTGGACGCCGTGATGGACAACGCGCTCAAGTTCACCCCGGCCGACGCAGAGGTCACGGTCATGGTGGCCCGCGACGGCATGACCTCGAAGATCGTCATCAATGACGGCGGTCCCGGTCTCACGGATGACGAGCTGGCCAGGATCGGGGACCGCTTCTGGCGCAGCAACCGCCACCAGAACATCAAGGGATCGGGCCTCGGCCTGTCGATCAGCCGGGCCCTGCTCGCGGCCGGCGGCGGCTCGATCTCCTTTGAGCACGGCGAACCGGGCGGACTCCAGGTCACGCTGAGCGTCCCGAGATCATCCCCGACGGCCTGATCAAGTGCTTGCCCGGCCGACGGGCTACGACACGCCCTACGGCTTCTCCGACCGGTAGTACCGCTTGGCGCCCTCATGCAGCGGCAGCGGATCCGTATAGATGGCGGTCCGCAGATCGACCAGCTGCGCGGGATGCACCTCGTCGCCTATCCGGTCCCGGCTGTCGATCACCGTGCGCGTGAAGCCCTCCGTCAGCCCGGCGCTCATCCGGTCGGTGGTCACCAGCAGATTCGCCACCGCGACCGTCGGTACGGCCGTGCCGTTCTGCGCCTTGCCGTAGGCGTCGGCGGGTATCACCGCGGAGCGGTAGTAGCGGGACGCGGCCTCGCCCGAGGAGTGCAGCCGGTCGACGAGCGCGGACTCCAGCGGCACCAGCCGTATGTCGAAGCGCTCCGACAGATCCTGGACCGCCCCGGTGGGCAGCCCGCCCGACCAGAAGAAGGCGTCCAGCTCGCCCCGTTCGAGAAGGCCCGGCATCGTGTCGATCCCGACCGAGAACGGGACGACGTCCTTCCGCGGGTCGAGATCCGCGGCGGACAGCAGCCGGTCCGCTATCAGCCGGACCCCCGAGCCCTCCTGACCCACCCCCACCTTCTTGCCGCGCAGATCAGCGGTGGAGCGGATGTCCGCGTCCTTCGCCGCGACCAGCTGCACATAGTCGTCGTACAGGCGCGCGCAGCCGCGCAGCCGGTCCGCGCCCGGCTTGCCGTCCCTCTGGTACTTGGCGACGGCGTCGGCGGTGGCGATGGTGAAATCGGCCTCGCCGGACGCCACCCGCGCGATGTTCTGCTGTGAGCCCTCGCTGGTACGGAGCTGTATCGACACCTCCGGCAGATCGCGGGCGAGATCCTGCTTCAGGAGCATTCCGTACCGTTGATAGACCCCGCTCGTCACGCCCGTGCTGAACGTGACCGAGCCGCTCGGCGCGGACGGCCCGATCGGGAGCAGCCACCACAGCAGCAGCCCGAGCAGCACCAGCGCCGCGGTGGCGCCCTGGAGAGCGCGACCGCGGCCGATACGGGACGTAAGGCCGAACATGCCCCGATCCTGTCAGCTCACTCCCCGTAATGGCCAGGCCTTGTCTTGTGCCCGCCACGGTCTGTCCTCCGCCCGCGACGGTCTCCACGGGAACGCTCCGGCTCATCTCCACGGGAACGCTCGGACTCCATGGGAATCCTCGGGCAGTCGTCCCGGCCGACCCCGTACCCTGGTGGGCGAGATGAGCGAGAAGACTTACGAGGTACGCACCTACGGGTGCCAGATGAATGTCCACGACTCCGAGCGGCTGTCGGGCCTGCTGGAGGACGCCGGATACGTCCGCGCGCCCGAGGGCGCCGACGGCGACGCCGATGTCGTTGTCTTCAACACCTGCGCGGTGCGGGAGAACGCCGACAACAAGCTGTACGGCAACCTCGGCCGGCTCGCGCCGATGAAGACCAAGCGGCCGGGCATGCAGATCGCCGTCGGCGGATGTCTGGCGCAGAAGGACCGCGACACGATCGTGACGCGCGCCCCCTGGGTCGATGTCGTGTTCGGCACGCACAACATCGGCAAGCTGCCGGTGCTGCTGGAGCGCGCGCGGGTCCAGGAGGAGGCCCAGGTCGAGATCGCGGAGTCGCTGGAGGCATTCCCCTCCACGCTGCCGACCCGCCGCGAGTCCGCCTACGCCGCGTGGGTCTCCATCTCCGTCGGCTGCAACAACACCTGCACCTTCTGCATCGTCCCCGCGCTGCGCGGCAAGGAGAAGGACCGCCGCCCCGGCGACATCCTGGCCGAGATCGAGGCGCTGGTCGCCGAAGGAGTCTCCGAGATCACGCTGCTGGGCCAGAACGTCAACGCGTACGGATCCGATATCGGTGACCGCGAGGCGTTCTCCAAGCTGCTGCGGGCCTGTGGCGCGATCGAGGGCCTGGAGCGGGTCCGCTTCACCTCGCCGCACCCGCGCGACTTCACGGACGATGTGATCGCGGCGATGGCCGAGACGCCGAATGTGATGCCACAGCTCCATATGCCGCTTCAGTCCGGCTCGGACACCATCCTGAAGGCGATGCGCCGCTCGTACCGCCAGGAGCGGTATCTCGGCATCATCGACAAGGTGCGCGCCGCCATTCCGCACGCCGCCATCTCGACCGACATCATCGTGGGCTTCCCGGGCGAGACCGAGGAGGACTTCGAGCAGACCATGCGGGTCGTGCGCGAGGCGCGTTTCGCGCAGGCGTTCACCTTCCAGTACTCCAAGCGCCCCGGTACCCCGGCCGCGGAGATGGAGGGGCAGATCCCCAAGGCGGTCGTCCAGGAGCGCTACATGCGGCTGTCCGCCCTCCAGGAGGAGATCTCCTGGGAGGAGAACAAGACGCAGGTCGGCAGGGTGCTGGAGGTCATGGTCGCGGAGGGCGAGGGACGCAAGGACGGTGCCACCCACCGGCTCTCCGGACGCGCCCCCGACAACCGCCTCGTCCACTTCACCAAGCCGGACGAGGAGGTGCGTCCAGGCGATGTGGTCACCGTCGAGATCACCTACGCGGCCCCGCACCATCTGCTCGCCGAGGGACCGACGCGGACGGTACGCCGCACCCGCGCCGGAGACGCCTGGGACCGGCGGAACGCGACCGACGCCGCGAAGCCCACGGGTGTGCTGCTGGGTCTGCCCACGGTCGGGGTGCCGGCCCCGCTGCCGGCCGTGACGGGCGGCTGCTCCGTCGAGTGACGGGGCACCGCCCTCCGTACGCACCCGCCCTCCGCGCGGACGGGGCCGGGAACTCGCTCGTCTAGGCTGCGGATCATGCTCGTAGCCGCCGCCGTGTGTCCCAGTCCGCCCCTGCTCGTACCCGCCGTGGCCGCCGGAGCGGCCCCCGAGCTCGATGCCGCGCGCGCGGCGTGCGCCGATGCCCTCGGGGTGCTGGCGACCGCCGGGCCGGACCGGCTGATCGTCGTCGGACCCGCCGAGTACGACCGCCGGGGGGAGCATCCGCCGGGGAGCGCCGGGTCCTTCCGCGGCTTCGGCGTGGACGTCGATGTCGTCCTCGGCGCGGGCACGGCGACGGCGCGGGCCGGGACCGGAGAAGGCCCCGGACGGGCGCTGCCCGCGTCCCTGGCGGTGGCCGCCTGGCTGCTCGAACGTGCCCAATGGGCCGCCGCCCCCGTCAGCGGACTGGGCGTGGGGGAACCTCTCGGCACCGAGCAGTGCCTCAGCACGGGGCGGGAGCTCGCGGCACGGGCCGGCCGGGTGGCGCTGCTGGTGATGGGCGACGCCAGCGCGTGCCGCTCGCTGAAGGCGCCGGGATATCTGGACGAACGGGCGGCCGGATTCGACGAGGAGGTGGCCCGGGCCCTGCGTACGGCGGACGTGGCGGCGCTGACGGCACTGGACACGGAGCTGGCGTACGCGCTCAAGGCGGCGGGCCGGGCGCCCTGGCAGGTGCTCGCGGGCGCCGCCCAGGGGGCCGGTCTGGACGGCGAGCTGCTGTACGAGGACGCGCCCTACGGCGTGGGTTATCTCGTCGCGGCCTGGTCGTAGCGCGGGCCAGGTCTCCGAGCCGGTGTGGTTCCTGGGGGGAAGAACAACGGCCGCGAAGCGCTGCGAAGCGCCTCGCGGCCGTCCTGGCCGGTGTGCCCGGCCTCTGTGCGCCGAGGATCAGGAAGCGGGCGGTGGCGGCGGGGGAGTGCCGTCATCCTTGTGAGCGAGCTTGCCCAGGGCGTCCTTGGCTTTGCCCGTCCCGCTGTCGATCTTGTCGCTGTACTTGCCCTTGGTCTTCTGATCGACCGTGCGGGCGGCCTTCTCCAGCCCGTGCTCGATCTTGTCCCCGTGCTGCTGCGCGAGGTCAGCGACCTTGTTCTTGGCCGGGCCGATCTTGGCCTTCAATGAATCCAGGAAGCTCATGGGCCACCTTCCCTCGGAGGAGACAACAGCCTACTTGCAGCCTACTTGCGGGTGCTCTTCCCGGCCTCATTGTCCGCCGCGGCCTCCGCCGACTGCTGCTTCGGGATCTCCACGCCCTCGGCCGCCGCCGTCTCGGGCCCGGCACTCTCCGCAGGCTCGGCCGTCGCCGTTCCGGTCTTCCCGGATTCGGCCTCCGCCGCCACGACAACGCTGTCCTCGGCGGGATCGGCCATTGGAGTGGTAGCCGGTGCCTCCGTGATTGACGCGTCGGACGCGGCTACCGACTTCCGGCGAAACCGTGAAAAAACACCCATAACTTCTCCATACATTACTCGTGAGGGCGAAATTCCGCGCCGCCCGGAGCGTCCCATTGCGCCGCCCAGGGGCACCGGCCAGAAAACCGGCGGCCGGAACCTCGCAACAGGCAACGAAGCCGAACGCGTGCCGTCACGTAACTCATTCGGGGAGCGGCCCGTGTGTTTGCGAGACTGGGGCGGTGAGAAGCGCAGCTACCGCACCGCGGGTCATCGCCGTCGTCGGTCCCACCGCGGCCGGCAAGTCCGATCTGGGCGTTCATCTCGCCCGGCAACTCGACGGTGAGGTCGTCAACGCCGACTCCATGCAGCTCTACCGGGGGATGGACATCGGGACCGCCAAGCTGACGACCGAGGAGCGTGCCGGTATCCCGCATCACCTCCTGGACATCTGGGAGGTCACCGAGGCCGCCAGCGTCGCCGAGTACCAGCGGCTCGCCAGGGCGGAGATCGACCGGCTGCTCGCCGCGGGCCGTACCCCCGTCCTGGTGGGCGGTTCGGGGCTGTACGTACGCGGTGCCATCGACGCCCTCGAATTCCCCGGCACCGATCCCGAGGTGCGCTCCCGGCTGGAGAGCGAGCTGACCCTCCGCGGGTCCGGCGCCCTGCACGCGCGGCTGTCCGCCGCGGACCCCCAGGCGGGCCGCGCGATCCTGCCCAGCAACGGCCGCCGTATCGTCCGGGCGCTGGAGGTGATCGAGATCACCGGCAAGCCCTTCACCGCCAATCTGCCGGGCCATGACTCGGTCTACGACACCGTGCAGATCGGCGTCGATGTCGCCCGCCCCGAGCTGGACGAGCGGATCACGCGGCGCGTGGACCGGATGTGGGACGAGGGGCTGGTGGACGAGGTGCGGCGGCTGGAGGCCCGGGGTCTGCGTCAGGGACGTACCGCCTCACGCGCCCTCGGCTACCAGCAGGTGCTCGCGGCGCTCGCGGGGGAGTGCACCGATGACGAGGCGCGCGCCGAGACCGTACGCGCCACCAAACGCTTCGCGCGCCGGCAGGACTCCTGGTTCCGCCGCGACGCGCGGGTCCACTGGCTGGGAGGCGGATCGGAGCACCGGGAGGAACTGCCGCACCGGGCGCTGGCGTTGGTCGAACGAGCGGTCACAGCCTGATCACGTGATGGCATCGGGACGCTCCGTGCGCCCTTGCGGTACCTCCGGGCGTGCCATCATCGAGCATCGATCGACCATCGGGCATCGATCGACCAGTGAAGTCCGATTGGGGAGGGCGCGTGGCGATGGAGGCCGGCCCTCGCGACAGAGAACCCACGGCACCGGACATCCCGGATGCCTCTCCGGGGCTGAGCCCCGACGGACCGGAAGACGAGACCACGACCCCCGAGGTCGAGGTCGAACTGCGTCCCCAGCGCCGGATGCGGATCTGGCAGCTCGCCCCGATCGTGGGGCTCGCCGCGATCGGCTCGCTGATGTTCGCCTTCCCCCTCGCCTTCGGCACCGGGGACGGCGGTGCGGTCGTCGCCATGCTGGGGCTGCTGATCAGCTGCTGTGCGGCGGGCTGGGCCATGATGGCCGCCCGCCGGGTCGGCCACACCTGGCCGGGACTGCCGACCCGCGCCTCCGGCGAACGCCCCGACTGGCGGGTCATCGCCCTGTACGTCTCCGTGGCCGCCGCCCTGGTCGCCCTCGCCGTCTGGCGGGTCGCGCGGCTGCGCTGACCGCGCGGTGGTGATGTCGGTCCCCGCTCGTACGATGGACCCCGTGAGCACTTCCCAGACCGCGCCGGTCGCCTTCCTCAAGGGACACGGGACCGAGAACGACTTCGTGATCATCCCCGACCCGGACAATGCCATCGACCTGCCCGCCCACGCCGTCGCCGCCCTGTGCGACCGCAGGGCCGGCATCGGCGGCGACGGGCTGCTGCATGCCGTACGGTCGGCCGCGCACCCCGAGGCGCGCGCCATGGCCGGCGAGGCGGAGTGGTTCATGGACTACCGCAACGCCGACGGCTCCGTCGCCGAGATGTGCGGCAACGGCGTACGGGTCTTCGCGCGCTACCTCCAGCGCGCCGGCCATGTGACGGCGGGCGATCTGGCGGTGGCCACGCGCGGCGGGGTGAAGCGCGTGCACCTCGCCAAGAGCGCGGGCCGCTCGGCGACCCGGGCCGAAGACGGCGACATCACCGTCCGTATGGGACGTGCCGTGCTCCCCGGCGACGGGGTGACCGTGGCCGTCGACGGCCGGGAGTGGCCCGCCCGGAATGTCAACATGGGCAATCCGCACGCCGTCGCGTTCGTGGAGGAGCTGGCGCACGCCGGGAATCTGTTCTCCGAACCGCCCGTCAGCCCCGCGTCCGTCTACCCGGACGGCGTGAACGTCGAATTCGTCGTCGACCGCGGTCCGCGCCATGTCGCCATGCGCGTCCATGAACGCGGCTCGGGCGAGACCCGCTCCTGCGGTACGGGCGCCTGCGCCGTGGCCGTCGCCGCGGCCCGTAGGGACGGCGTCGACCCCGCGGTGACCGGATCCCCCGTCGCCTACACCGTGGATCTGCCCGGCGGACGCCTCGTCATCACGGAACACCCGGACGGCGAGATCGAGATGACCGGACCCGCCGTCATCGTCGCGGAGGGGTATCTCGATCCGGCCTGGCTCGAAACGGCCTTCGCGGCACGCACGCTCTGAAGCTCGCTCGAATGGGTGATCCGTTTCACGCCGGGCGAGAGCGGGACTGCTCCACGTGGTGGGCTCGATAGCATCAAGCACCGGCCCGGAGGGCGCCCTTGCTCTTCACCGCCGGTCGAAGCTGCCGGAGGTGCCCATGAGTGCAGAGGCCACCAACCCTGGTGCCCAGGTGAGTCGCAGACGCGGCCTTCCCCGGATCGACCTTCGCAGAATCGGCCGGGCCGCGTTACTCGGTCCCACCTCCAGGGACAGGCTGCCCGACGCCATGGGCCATGTCGCGGACGCCCACCGCGCGCACCATCCGGACGCCGACCTCGGTGTGCTGCACAAGGCGTATGTGCTCGCCGAGGCCTCGCATCGCGGGCAGTTCCGCAAGAGCGGCGAGCCGTACATCACGCATCCGCTGGCCGTGACCCTGATCCTCGCCGAACTGGGCGCGGAGACCACGACCTTGACGGCCTCTCTCCTCCACGACACCGTGGAGGACACCGAAGTGACGCTCGACCAGGTGCGCGCGGAGTTCGGTGACGAGGTCTGCTATCTCGTCGACGGGGTCACCAAACTGGAGAAGGTCGACTACGGCGCTGCCGCCGAGCCCGAGACCTTCCGCAAGATGCTCGTGGCCACTGGCAACGATGTCCGAGTGATGTCGATCAAGCTCGCGGACCGGCTGCACAACATGCGGACGCTCGGTGTGATGCGCCCCGAGAAGCAGGCCCGTATCGCCAAGGTCACCCGGGACGTCCTCATCCCGCTCGCCGAACGCCTCGGTGTGCAGGCACTCAAGACCGAGCTGGAGGACCTGGTCTTCGCGATCCTCCATCCGGAGGAGTACGCGCACACCCGTGCCCTGATCGCCGACAACGCCACCGCGGGCGACGCGCTCGCGGCGATCTCCGAGGATGTCAGGAGGGTGCTGCGCGAGGCGGGTATCGCCGCTGAAGTCCTCGTACGGCCGCGGCACTTCGTCTCCGTACACCGCTCCGGGCTGAAACGCGGCGAACTGCGCGGCACGGACTTCGGCCGGCTGCTGGTGCTCGTCGGTGAGGACGCCGACTGCTACGCCGTCCTGGGCGAGCTGCACACCTGTTTCACCCCGGTCATCTCCGAGTTCAAGGACTTCATCGCCGCACCCAAGTTCAACCTGTACCAGTCCCTGCACACCGCGGTCGCGGGCCCCGACGGCGCGGTCGCCGAAGTCCTCATCCGTACGCACCAGATGCACAAGGTCGCCGAGGCCGGGGTGGTCGCGCTCGGTAATCCGTACGTGTCCGTCGAGAGCGGGGGAGCGCACGACGGTACGGGGTCCTCCGCCGGGACCACCGCCCCGGCCGGTGCCGCCTCGGAGTCCGCCGGGGATCCGGGGGACTCCGAGCGGGCCGACCCGACCAGGCCCGGCTGGCTCTCCCGGCTCCTGGAGTGGCAGCAGGCGGCGCCCGACCCGGACACCTTCTGGACGACCCTCCGCGCGGACCTCGCTCAGGACCGGGAGATCACCGTCTTCCGCGCCGAGGGCGGCATGCTCGGACTGCCGGCGGGGGCGACCTGCGTGGACGCCGCGTACGCGCAGTACGGCGAGGCCGCGCACGGCTGTCTCGGGGCACGCGTCAACGGCCGGCTGGCGACGCTCAGCACGGTCCTGAGCGACGGCGACACGGTCCAGCTGCTGCTGGACAGGGACGCCGCCTCGGGGCCCTCCCCGGAGTGGCTGAGCCACGCCCGTACCGCCGCCGCGCGGATCGCGATCACGGGATGGCTCGCGGCGCATCCGGAAACGGTCGGACTCCCCGCCGCCACGCCCCGCGCGGCCCTCGCCGTCAGCACGGGCCGGCGGGACGTCGCCAACGCCGTGGTGGATCTGCCGGGCGCGACGGTCCGGCTGGCGGGCTGCTGTACGCCCGTACCGCCGGACGCCGTCACCGGGTTCGCGGTCCGCGGCGGTGTGGTCACCGTCCACCGGCAGGAGTGCCGGGCGGTGGAACGGATGCGGGCCCTCGACCGCGCCCCCGTCGCGGTGAGCTGGGGAGACGCCCCGGAGTGCCGGGTCACGCTGTACGCCGAGTCCTTCGGGCGGCCGAGGCTGCTCGCCGATCTCACGGAAGCCATCGCCACGGCGGGCGCAGCGATCGTCGCGGCCACGGTGGAGCCGCCCAGCGAGCAGCGCGTACGGCACACGTACACGCTGGAGCTGCCCGACGCGGCGGGCCTGCCCGGTCTGATGCGGGCGATGCGTGACGTACCGGGGGTGTACGACGTCAGCCGCGCCCAGCATCCGGCGACGGCCTGATCGCTCCGCCGGGCGGCTTCGTCAACCGCGCGCCGCCTGGCATCCGGCCCGTGTCCGCGCTCTGACCTGCCCCTTTCGGGTGGGTGCGGAGCGCGCCGTCGCGGTGCGCCGGGGAGGCGCTGGTAGCCGTGGATCATGCTCCTCACCAACCGCCGACTGCGCGCCGCCCTGCTGGCCGCCGCCTCGGTCACCCTCGTCGCCGCGACCCTGCCCGCCCCCGAGCCGCTCGGCATCGGCGACCCGCTCTTCCCGCGGCTCGGCAACCCCGGCTACGACGTGCTCAGCTACGACCTCGACTTCACCTATGGCGGCGACAACCGCAAACCGCTGGACGCCATCACCAAGATCGACGCACAGACGACCCAGCGGCTGGAACGGATCAACCTCGACTTCACCCATGGAAAGGTCCGCTCGGTCGAGGTGAACGGCGCGCCGGCGCGCTTCGCGACAGCCGGCGAGGATCTGGTGATCACACCGGCCGCCGCGATCGAGGACGGCTCGCGGATGCGGATCACCGTCAGCCACACCAGCGATCCGACGGGCGACCGCGGCGGCTGGGTACGGACCACCGACGGACTCGCGATGACCAACCAGGCCGACGCCGCGCACCGCGTCTTCCCCGGCAACGACCACCCCGCCGACAAGGCCTACTTCACCTTCCGGATCACCGCGCCCGCGCGGCTGACCGCCGTGGCCAACGGCGTAATGGATGGCAGGGCACGCGCGGGCGCGATCACCACCTGGACCTACCGCACCCGCCACCCCATGGCCACCGAACTGGCCCAGGTCTCCATCGGCAACTCGGCCGTGGTGCGCCGCCAGGGTCCCGGCGGACTGCCCGTACGGGACGTGGTGCCGGCCGCGGACCGCCAGAAGCTGGAGCCCTGGCTCAAGAAGACACCGGACCAGATCGGCTGGATGGAGCGCCAGGTCGGGCCGTACCCCTTCGAGAACTACGGTGTGCTGGTCGCGAGCGCCGACACCGGCTTCGAACTGGAGACACAGACCCTCTCGCTCTTCGAGCGGGCCCTGTTCACCGAGCCCGGATACCCGGCGTGGTACGTCGACTCGGTCATGGTCCATGAACTGGCCCACCAGTGGTTCGGCGACAGCGTCTCCCCGCGCAGGTGGTCCGACCTCTGGCTCAACGAGGGGCACGCCACCTGGTACGAGATGCGCTACGCGCAGGAGCACGCCGGGAAGTCGATGGAAACCCGGATGCGGGACGCGTACCGGCAGTCCAACGGCTGGCGGGCGGCGGGCGGCCCTCCGGCGGACCCGAAGCCACCGGTGGAGGGGCAGCCGATCAGCCTGTTCCGGCCGGTGATGTACGACGGCAGCGCCCTGGTGCTCTACGCGCTGCGGCACGAGATCGGCGAGGCGGCCTTCGCGCGCCTGGAGCGGGACTGGGTACGGATCCACCGGGACGGGACGGCGACCACGACGGACTTCATCGAGCTGGCGTCGTCCACCGCGGGGCGTGATCTCTCCGCGTTCTTCAAGGCGTGGCTGTACCGGCAGAAGACTCCGCCGATGCCCGGCCACCCCGACTGGCGCTCCGAGGCACCGGCCGGGAACCACAACGCCCCGCGGAACCGGCACGCCGCGCCGCACAGGATGCCCCACGGCACCGGGGACACCGTCCGGGAACAGAGCGTGAAACCCGAGTGACGGCCGGGCCGAACCGTGCCACCATCGATATGTCGGCACCGCGGCCGGGAATCATTTCCCGCCGTCACGCGTTGTGACCGACGTATCAGAAATCTTTCGACGTAAGGATCCAATGACCTCCTCTTCCTCTCCTTCCCAGGACGCGCAGCGCTTCGCGGACCACCGCACCGAAAGCCTTCGGGCCGATGCCCTGATGGAAGAGGACGTCGCCTGGAGCCACGAGATCGACGGAGACCGGGACGGCGATCAGTTCGACCGCTCCGAGCGTGCCGCGCTACGGCGTGTGGTGGGCCTCTCCACCGAGCTGGAAGACGTCACCGAGGTCGAGTACCGGCAGCTGCGCCTGGAGCGCGTCGTGCTGGTCGGCGTATGGACCTCGGGGACCGTGCGGGACGCCGAGAACTCGCTCGCGGAGCTGGCGGCGCTCGCCGAGACGGCGGGCGCGCTGGTGCTCGACGGCGTGATCCAGCGCCGTGACAAGCCCGATCCGGCCACGTACATCGGCTCCGGCAAGGCCCAGGAGCTGCGGGACATCGTGCTGGAGAGCGGCGCCGACACCGTCGTCTGCGACGGTGAGCTGAGCCCCGGCCAGCTGATCCATCTCGAAGATGTCGTCAAGGTCAAGGTCGTCGACCGTACGGCCCTGATCCTGGACATCTTCGCCCAGCACGCCAAGTCCCGTGAGGGCAAGGCTCAGGTCGCGCTGGCGCAGATGCAGTACATGCTGCCGAGGCTGCGCGGCTGGGGTCAGTCGCTGTCCCGTCAGATGGGTGGCGGCGGCGGTGGCGGTATGGCCACCCGCGGTCCCGGTGAGACCAAGATCGAGACGGACCGGCGGCGTATCCGCGAGAAGATGGCGAAGATGCGCCGGGAGATCGCGGACATGAAGACCGGCCGCGAGATCAAGCGGCAGGAGCGGCGGCGCAACAAGGTGCCGTCGGTCGCGATCGCCGGATACACCAACGCGGGCAAGTCGTCCCTGCTCAACCGGCTCACCGGCGCGGGCGTGCTGGTGGAGAACGCGCTGTTCGCCACCCTCGACCCGACCGTGCGCCGGGCCGAGACCCCGAGCGGCCGGATCTACACCCTGGCCGACACGGTCGGCTTCGTCCGGCATCTGCCGCACCACCTCGTCGAGGCGTTCCGCTCCACGATGGAAGAGGTCGGCGACTCCGATCTGATCGTGCATGTGGTGGACGGTTCGCACCCTGCGCCGGAGGAGCAGCTGGCCGCCGTGCGCGAGGTGATCCGCGATGTGGGCGCGGTGGACGTACGCGAGATCGTGGTGATCAACAAGGCCGACGCGGCCGATCCGCTGGTGCTCCAGCGGCTGCTGCGCGCGGAGCGGTACGCGATCGCCGTCTCGGCGCGTACGGGCCAGGGGATCGGCGAGCTGCTCGCGCTCATCGACGAGGAGCTGCCCCGGCCCGAGGTCGAGGTCGAGGCGCTTCTCCCGTACACCGAGGGCGCGCTGGTCTCCCGGATCCACGCCGAGGGCGAGGTGCTCTCCGAGGAACACACCCCGGAGGGCACGGTGGTCAAGGCGCGTGTCCACGAGGAGCTGGCAGCGGCGCTCGGCCCGTATGTGCCGGTGGCCCGCTGACTTTGTAAGGCCCCGGCAGTCCGGACAGGACGAAGGCCCGCCGCCTCCGCGAGGAGGAGGCGGGCCTTCGTGCCGTGGGACAGCCGTCCGCGCCGGCGGTGGTAGCTGTCGTCCCGCGCGTTACTGACCGGCGAACTTCTCGCTGACCTCGCCGTAGACGGCCTTGGCGACATCACCGAGACGCGGTCCGGCGAGCCAGCCGCCCGTGACCGGGCCGATGGAGGTGTTGGACACCAGGGCGGGCCTGCCGTCCGCGCCGTTCGCTACCCAGCCGCCACCGGACGAACCACCGGTCATGGTGCAGCCGATCCGGTACATCGTCGGGTCGTCGGCCGTCATCGACAGCCGGCCGGGCTTGTCCTGGCACTGGAAGAGCTTCTGGCCGTCGAACGGCGGCGCCGCCGGGTAGCCGGTCGCCGTCATGGCGTCGATCTGGGGGGTGGCCGGAGCGTTGAACTCCACGGGCAGCGCCGAACCGACCGTCTCCTCAAGGGACGTGCCGGTGCCGCCCTTCTCCGGGGTGACATGGACGACCGCGAAGTCGTACGGCGCGCCCTGGCCGCCGGTCGAGGCGCCCTGCGAGATCCACTGGTCGGAGGTCTGCGCCCAGTCGGCCCACCACACGCCCTCCGGAGCGATCTGCTCCTTGGGAGCCGTCTCCAGCTCGGCCGTCGAGAGTCCGCTGTTGTTGTACGACGGTACGAAGGCGAGGTTGCGGTACCAGCCGCCGGTCTTGCCCGCGTGCACGCAGTGGCCCGCGGTCCACAGCAGGTTGGACTTGCCGGGGTTGGCCGGATCCTCGACCACGGTCGCGGAGCAGACCATCGAGCCCTCGGGGCCGTCGAAGAACAACTTGCCCGCCTCGGCCGCGTTCTCGCCGTACGGCGCGTTCACCGCCTGCGCGGTGACCGGCTCCGGAGTCGGGTCGGTCACGCCCGCGTCGCCGGAGATGTCCTGATCCTCGACCGCCTTCTCCGGCGGCTTCTCCGCGTCCCGCATCCGGTCGGGGTCCCAGAGGCCCTCGATGATCGGGTTGATGTAGTCCTTGGCCTCACGCAGCCAGGTGTCCTTGTCCCAGTTCTTCCACTCGCCGTTCTTCCACTTGTCCAGATCGAACCCGCGCTCCTTGAGCCGGTCCTTGAGCTCGTCGGGTATCCGGATCTTGCCGTCGGACGAGCCGGTGGCGGCGTCGCTCGCCTGACCGGTGGCGTTGTCCTCCTCCGGCCCGCAGGCCGTGGCCGTCAGCGCGAGCGCCGCGGCCATCGCGGCCGCGGCGAGGACGGGGGAGGTTCTGCGCCGTGTGCTCCTTCCACGGCGTGCGGCGAGCGTGGGGCGAATGGGTCGCATGGCGTGTATCCCCCTGGGACTTCGGACAATTCGGAAGGACGATTCGGAACGGTGAAGCGGATGGCGCGGCCCGGGCGCGGTGCCGGAGCCGGGACAACGGCCCCCCACTATGCCGGTGCCGATGGGGACGGTGTGCGGCAGGGCCGCGGTTCCGCGGCCAAGGATCTTTCGACTGCCCGTGATCCCGGGCACTCTCCGTCGTTTGTACGTAGGGGCGGGCGCTCCGTCTCAAGGACGCCCGGTCTCAAGCTCAAGGGCGCCCGGTCTCAAGGGCACCCCGTCTCAAGTCGGCGTCCACCGTCGAACATTCGGCGGCCGAGGGCCGTACTGACAGACGACTGACTGTGACATGACGTGTGACAACGGGAGGACCGACAGCCGTGGCCGTGACCGAACCCCCTCCAGCGGCACCGACCGTCGCCCACGAGGGCATCCTCCGGCGCCAGTCCTTACGGGAATCGGCGGCCCGCACGTACGCGAGGTCCCTGCCCATCGTGCCCGTGCGCGCACGGGGACTGACCATCGAAGGCGCCGACGGGCGGCGGTACTTGGACTGCCTGTCCGGCGCGGGCACGCTGGCTCTGGGACACAACCATCCGGTCGTTCTCGAAGCGATCAGGAAGGTCCTCGACTCGGGGGCGCCGCTCCATGTCCTCGACCTCGCCACACCCGTCAAGGACGCCTTCACCACCGAGCTGTTCGCCACGCTGCCACCGCGGTTCGCCGAGAACGCCCGGGTGCAGTTCTGCGGCCCCGCGGGCACCGACGCCGTCGAGGCCGCGCTCAAGCTCGTCCGTACCGCCACGGGCCGCGGCGGGCTCCTCGCCTTCACCGGCGCGTACCACGGGATGACGGCCGGCGCGCTCGCCGCCTCCGGGGGAGCCGAGGACGTACGGGTGACCCGGCTGCCCTATCCGTACGAGTACCGCTGCCCGTTCGGCATCGGCGGGGAGCGCGGCGCCGAACTCGCCGCGCGCTGGACCGAGAACCTCCTCGACGACCCCAAGGGCGGCCTGGCCGCCCCCGCCGGAATGATCCTCGAACCGGTGCAGGGCGAGGGCGGGGTGATCCCCGCCCCCGACAACTGGCTGCGCAGGATGCGCGAGATCACCACCGACCGCTCCATCCCGCTCATCGCCGACGAGGTACAGACCGGGGTCGGCAGGACCGGCACCTTCTGGGCCGTGGAACACAGCGGGATCACCCCCGATGTGATGGTGATGTCCAAGGCCATCGGCGGCTCCCTTCCCCTGGCCGTGATCGTCTACCACTCGGATCTCGACTGCTGGCCGCCCGGCGCCCACGCGGGCACCTTCCGCGGCAACCAGCTCGCGATGGCGGCGGGCGCGGCCACCCTGGCCTACGTACGGGAGAACCACCTCGCCGACCGCGCCGCGATCCTCGGCGCGCGCATGCTGGGGCAGCTCCAGGGGCTGGCCGCCAACCATCCCTGTATCGGAGACGTACGGGGCCGTGGTCTCATGATCGGTGTGGAACTCGTCGCCCCGGAAGCCGGCGAACCGGCGCCGTCGGATCCGGCCCTCGCCACGGCCGTCCAGCGGGAGTGTCTCAACCGCGGCCTCATTGTGGAACTCGGCGGACGCCGGGCCTCCGTCGTACGGCTGCTTCCGCCGCTCACGCTCACCGACGAGCAGGCCGTCGCGGTCCTCGACCGCTTCGCCGACGCCCTGGCCGCCGCCGAGCGCGCCGCACTCCGCCGGAAAGAAACCGGCCCCTAGAACTGCCCCAGGACACCCTCACAAGGAAGCCCCCGCCGTGAACTCCACCCCCGCACCAGATGTGCCCGAGGCCACCGGCCGCCCCACCGCCCACCCCGGAGGACCCGACCGGGGGCAGGACGCGTCCCACACCGCCGGTACCGTCGAGCCGACGACGGTGCCACGGCAGCCGACGGGCGGCTTCGACGGCCAACCCGCCACCGGTGCCGACGCGTTCGCCGGTGTCCCGGTGGCCGACCAGCTCGACCATCCCGACCCGCTGAAGGCGGCCGACGCGGCGGCCGTCGAGAACCTGCTGCGCTGCTGGGTCAGGGAGAACGATCTGCCCCGCCCCGAGGGCCAGATCCTCCGGATCCCCCTTCACGCCAGTGGCACCGCGCTGCTCGTCCCCGTCCGGTACTGGTCGGTGACGGGCTGGCACCGCTTCGGGATGCCGTTCCTGGAGAGCGCCCCCCGGGACGCCCCGGCCGCCGAGGCCGTCACCGTCGCGGCTCTCCTCGGCCGCGAGTCGGGCCGCTACCAGGGCGGCGAGCTGGTCGGCAGGGTCGCCAACTCCCTGCTGCACACGGCCGACTTCCTCGCCGACCGGCGGCGCCGCCCCGAAACCGCCCCCGACGCCGACCTGTTCCTCACCGCCGAGCAGTCGCTCCTTCTCGGCCATCCGCTGCACCCCACGCCCAAGAGCCGGGAAGGGCTCTCCGAGGCCGAAGCCCGGCTCTACTCACCGGAGTCACACGGCTCGTTCCCGCTGCACTGGATGGCCGTCGACCGGTCCGTACTCGCCACCGACTCCGCCTGGACCGAGCAGGGCCGCGTCCTGCCCGCCGAGGCGCTCACGGCACGTCTCCTCGGCGACGTCACCCTTCCCGAGCACACCGTCGCCCTGCCCCTCCACCCCTGGCAGGCACGTGAGGTGCGACACCGCCCCGCCGTGGCCCGCCTCCTCGACGCCGGTCTCCTCCATGACCTGGGCCCCCACGGCGCCCCCTGGCACCCCACCTCCTCGATCCGTACCGTCTACCGGCCCGGCGCACCCGCCATGCTCAAGCTCTCCCTCGGGGTCCGCATCACCAACTCCCGCCGCGAGAACCTCCGCAAGGAACTGCACCGCGGTGTCGAGGTCCAGCGGCTGCTGCGCGCGGGACTCACCAAGGAGTGGCAGGCCGCCCACCCCGGCTTCGACATCGTCCGCGACCCCGCCTGGCTCGCCGTGGACACCGAGGACGGCGAAGCCGTGACCGGGCTCGACGTCATGGTGCGCCACAACCCGTTCACCGCCGGGGACGACGCCGTCTGCGTCGCCGGACTCACCGCCGCGCGCCCGCGTCCCGGCCGTACCGGCATGCGGTCACGGCTGGCCGAGCTCATCGCCACGCTCGCCGACCGTACCGGCCGCCCCGGCGGAGCCGTGGCCGCCGAGTGGTTCCTGCGCTATCTGGACCAGGTCGTACGCCCGGTGCTCTGGCTGGACGGTACGGCGGGCATCGCCCTGGAGGCGCACCAGCAGAACACGCTGGTACTCCTCGACACCGCGGGCTGGCCCGTCGGCGGACGCTACCGCGACAACCAGGGTTACTACTTCCGCGAGTCCCACCGCGCCTCGCTGGAGCAGCGGCTGCCCGGCATCGGCGCCGCCAGCGACACCTTCGTCTCCGACGACGTCACCGACGAACGCTTCGCCTACTACCTCGGCATCAACAACGTCCTCGGTCTGATCGGGGCGTTCGGTGCGCAGGGCCTCGCCGACGAAGGCGTCCTGATCGCCGCCTTCCGCCAGTTCCTCGCCGGAGCGGCGCGCCTCGGCTCACCGCTGCCCGAACTGCTGCTGGATGCCCCCACCCTCCGCTGCAAGGCGAACCTCCTCACCCGGCTGCACGGCCTCGACGAGCTGGTCGGGCCCGTCGACACCCAGTCCGTCTACGTCACCATCGCCAACCCCCTTCGCCGTTGAAGAACCCGAACCGTCCGCACTGCCGAGAGGAGAGCGCCACTGTGCCTCCCACCGATGCCGGCACCGACACCGATGCCGGCCCCGCCCCGCATACCGGCGGGGGCCCCGATGACACCGTCGACATGCGGTTGTCCGACGAACTGGTCGCGCTGTTCGGGGAGGGCGATCCGGTGGCCCTGACCCCCTCGCACGACGACCTCCCGGCCGGTGATCTGCTCGACGCCCCCGCCGGATGGGGGCCCGTCACCACCTCCGCGGGCGTCTTCCAGCTCGTGCCGGTACGCGTCGCCCGCGATCTGGCGCTGATCAGCCGCTGGATGAACGATCCTGCCGTCGCCGCCTTCTGGGAGCTGGCGGGGCCGGACGAGGTCACCGCCGACCATCTGCGCCCACAGCTCGAAGGCGACGGCCGCAGCGCCCCCTGTCTCGGCGTGCTCGACGGAGTCCCGATGAGCTACTGGGAGATCTACCGAGCGGACCTCGACCCGCTCGCGCGCCACTACCCCGCGCGCCCGCACGACACCGGGATCCATCTCCTGGTGGGCGGCGTGGCCAACCGTGGGCGCGGAGTCGGCACGACCCTCCTCAGAGCGGTCTCCGATCTCGTCCTCGACCACCGTCCGCGCTGCGGGCGCGTCATCGCCGAGCCCGACCTCCGTAACACGCCCTCCGTCGCCGCCTTCCTCAGCGCCGGCTTCCGGTTCTCCGCGGAAGTCGACCTGCCCGACAAACGAGCCGCTCTCATGGTCCGCGAACGCGCTCTGCGCGACCTGCTGTGAATGATCTGCTCCCCTGGCCACCCCGCGCGATGCCCACCCCCGCTCGATCCGCTCGATCCCATCGGTTCCCTCCCCGAGGAGTCCACGTGCCGACGTCCCCTGCGACCCATGACTCCGCCGGCCCCACCGGCCCCACCGGCTCCATATCCCCCGGCGACTCCACCGGTTCCACCGAGCCGGCCGGGCTGTTCTCGCCACCCGAGCTGAACCCGCTGACCTGGGAGCGGGCCGCCGCCCGTCTTCTCGCCAAGCTGATCGGTGAATTCGCGTACGAGGAGATCATCGAGCCCACGCCCGCTCCGTCGGCCGACGGAGCCGCCGAGGGCCGGCACACCGCCGCGGACGGTCTCCCGTACGCCCTTACCCTCGACGAGGGGGAGACGCTCACCTTCCGCGCCACCCGCGGTGCCTACGGCAGCTGGCGCGTCGATCCGGGCTCCCTCGCCCTTGACGGCCGGCGCTTCACCGATCCTCTGCGCTTTCTGCTGCTGGCGCGCCGGCTGCTCGCCCTCGACGGCGCCACCCTCGGCCATCTCGTGCGTGAACTCACCACCACGATCGCGGCCGACGCCAAGCTTGAGCACACCGCACTCGGCGTGGGACGTCTCGCCGACCTCGGCTACGCCGAACTCGAAGGACACCAGACCGGCCACCCCTGGATCGTCCTCAACAAGGGCCGGGGCGGCTTCTCCGCCACCGATGCCGACCGCTGGGCGCCCGAGGCCCGCACACCGACCGAGCTGCCCTGGATCGCGGCCAGCACCTCACTCGCCACCTACCGCGGAGTCGGCTCGCTGGAAACGCCCGATCTGCTCTACGCCGGCGAACTCGACGACACCGTCCGCGAGCGCTTCGACTCCGTACTCCGCGACCGCGGACTCGACCCCGCCGGCTATCTCTACCTCCCCGTGCACCCCTGGCAGTGGGACGAAGTGCTGCTCCAGCTCTACGCCCCCGCCATAGCCAAGGGGGCGATCGTGCCGCTCCCCACCGACGGGGACCTCCGGCTGCCGCAACAGTCCATCCGTACCTTCCTCAATCTCGGCCGGCCCGAGCGGCACACGGTCAAACTGCCGCTGTCCATCCTCAACACCCTTGTCTGGCGCGGTCTTCCCACGGAACGCACGCTCGCCGCCCCCGCCGTCACCGCGTGGATGCACGGGGTGCGCGACGCGGACGCCTTCCTCCGCGACGACTGCGGGGTCATCCTGCTCGGTGAAGTCGCCTCCGTAACGGTTGAACACCCCCTCTACGACCATCTTCCCGAGGTTCCTTACCAGTACAAGGAGCTGCTCGGCGCGATCTGGCGCGAGCCCCTCCAGGCCCGTCTGACACCCGGTGAGCGTGCCCGTACGCTCGCCTCGCTCATCCATACGGATCCGCACGGCCGAGCGTTCACCGCCGAACTCGTCGCGCGTTCGGGACTCACGCCCGCCGACTGGCTCCAGCGGCTCTTCGCCGCGCTGCTTCCACCCCTGCTGCACTTCCTCTACCGCTACGGGACGGTCTTCTCCCCGCACGGCGAGAACGCCATCGTCGTCTTCGACACCCAGGACGTGCCGGTACGGCTCGCGATCAAGGACTTCGTCGACGATGTGAACATCAGCGCGCGGCCGTTGCCCGAACATGAGTCGATGTCCGAGGACGTGAAGAGCGTTCTTCTGACGGAAGAGCCCTCCTTCCTCACCCAGTTCATCCATTCAGGGCTCTTCGTCGGTGTGTTCCGCTTTCTCGCGCCGCTGTGCCAGGACCAACTGGGCGTGTCCGAGGACGAGTTCTGGTCCCTCGTACGGGCGGAGATCCTGCGCTACCAGGGCCGGTTCCCGGAGCTGAAGGAGCGGTTCGAGATATTCGACCTGCTCACGCCCCGTATCGAGCGTCTCTGCCTCAACCGGAACCGGCTGCATCTCGACGGCTACCGGGACCGCTCCCACCGGCCGCACGCCGCCGTGCACGGTACGGTTCCCAACCCGCTCGCCGTCCGGCCGCCGGGCGAGTGACCTCCGTTGTCAGCGGCGCCCCGTAGGGTGGTCGGGCTATGACGAAGCCATCACTCCCCGAGCTCCTCCACGCCGCCGTCAGCTCCGTCGGCGGCGTGGAACGGCCAGGCCAGGTCACCATGGCCGAGGCCGTCGCCGAAGCCATCGACACCACGTCCCATCTGCTCGTCCAGGCGGGCACCGGCACCGGTAAATCACTGGGTTATCTGGTGCCGGCCCTGGCCCACGGGGAGCGGGTCGTGGTGGCCACGGCCACCCTGGCATTGCAGCGCCAGCTCGTGGAGCGGGACCTGCCGCGTACGGTCGACGCGCTGCATCCCCTGCTGCGGCGGCGGCCCGAGTTCGCCATGCTCAAGGGCCGCTCCAACTATCTCTGTCTGCACCGGCTGCACGAGGGGATGCCGCAGGACGAGGAGGACGGCCTCTTCGACCAGTTCGAGGCGGCAGCGCCCACCAGCAAGCTGGGCCAGGACCTGCTGCGGATGCGGGACTGGGCGGACGATACGGAGACGGGTGACCGCGACGATCTGACGCCCGGTGTCTCCGACCGCGCCTGGTCCCAGGTCTCCGTCTCGTCGCGGGAGTGCCTGGGCGCGACGAAGTGCGCCTATGGCGCGGAGTGCTTCGCCGAGCTGGCGCGGGAGCGCGCCAAGCTCGCCGAGGTCGTCGTCACCAACCACGCGCTCCTGGCGATCGACGCGATCGAGGGCGCCCCGGTGCTTCCGCAGCACGAGGTGCTGATCGTCGACGAGGCCCATGAGCTGGTGTCCCGGGTCACCGGAGTCGCCACCGGCGAGCTGACCCCGGGGCAGGTCCACCGCGCCGTGCGCCGCTCGGCGAAGCTGGTGAACGAGAAGGCCGCGGACGCCCTCCAGACGGCGGCCGAGACCTTCGAGCGGCTGATGGAGCTGGCCCTCCCCGGGCGGCTCGAAGAGATCCCCGAGGACCTCGGCTACGCCCTGATGGCGCTGCGCGACGCCGCCCGTACGGTCATCTCTGCGCTCGGCTCGACCCGCGACAAGTCCGTCCAGGACGAGGATGTCGTACGGAAGCAGGCGCTCGCCTCCGTCGAGTCCGTCCACAGCGTGGCCGAGCGGATCGCCAACGGTTCCGAGTGGGATGTCGTCTGGTACGAACGGCACGACCGGTTCGGCGCGTCCCTCCGCGTCGCCCCGCTCTCCGTGTCGGGACTGCTGCGGGAGAAGCTGTTCACCGACCGCTCGGTCGTGCTCACCTCCGCGACACTGAAGCTCGGCGGCGACTTCAACGGTGTGGGCGCCTCGCTGGGCCTGGCACCGGAAGGCACCGAGGGTGATGAGGTCCCGCAGTGGAAGGGCATCGATGTCGGCTCGCCCTTCGACTACCCCAAGCAGGGCATCCTCTATGTCGCGCGCCATCTGGCCACACCGGGCCGGGAGGGCTCGCGCGGCGACATGATGGATGAGCTGGCGGAGCTGGTGGAGGCGGCGGGCGGCCGGACGCTCGGGCTCTTCTCCTCGATGCGGGCCGCCCAGGCGGCCGCCGAGGAGCTGCGGGGCAGGCTCGACGTTCCGATCCTGCTCCAGGGCGAGGAGACGCTCGGCGAGCTGATCAAGGCGTTCGCCGCCGACCCGAAGACCTGCCTGTTCGGCACGCTCTCGCTGTGGCAGGGCGTCGATGTGCCGGGCCCCAGCTCCCAGCTCGTGGTGATGGACCGAATTCCCTTCCCCCGCCCCGACGATCCACTGATGAGCGCGCGCCAGAAGGCGGTCGAGGAGGCCGGCGGCAATGGGTTCATGGCCGTGGCGGCGACGCATGCCGCCCTGCTGATGGCCCAGGGTGCCGGACGTCTGGTGCGGGCGAGCGGGGACCGCGGCGTCGTGGCCGTACTGGACCCGAGGCTGGCCAACGCCCGGTACGGCAGTTTTCTCCGTGCGTCACTGCCCGACTTCTGGTACACCACGGACCGTAATCAGGTACGGCGCTCCCTCGCGGCGATCGACGCGGTCGCCCAGGCCGATGGACGCTGAGAGCTGTCCCGTAGCGCTCGGAGACAGGCACTGGAGGCACGCCCTGGGGGCAGGCCCTTGAGCAGGCATAAAGCAGGGCCCCGGAACCGGCGCAGGGGTTCCGGGGCCCGGTCGGAGCCGGTGGAGTACTCACACCCGGCGCAGGACCGCCACCACCTTGCCGAGGATCGTCGCCTCGTCACCGGGGATCGGTTGGTACGCCGCGTTGTGCGGGAGCAGCCAGACATGGCCGTCCTCACGCCGGAAGCGCTTGACCGTCGCCTCGCCTTCCAGCATCGCGGCGACGATATCGCCGTTCTCCGCGACCGGCTGGCGGCGGACCGTCACCCAGTCGCCGTCACAGATCGCGGCCTCGATCATCGAGTCACCGACGACCTTCAGCACGAACAGCTCTCCGTCACCCACCAGCTGGCGGGGGAGCGGGAAGACATCCTCGACGGACTCCTCCGCGAGGATCGGCCCGCCGGCCGCGATCCGGCCGACCAGCGGGACATACGAGGCGGCGGGCTTGCCGGTCGTGTCCGTCTGCTGCGTGCTCGGCTGGTCGGAGCCGCGTACCTCGTACGCCCGCGGCCGGTGCGGATCGCGGCGCAGGAAGCCCTTGCGCTCCAGGGCCATCAGCTGATGGGCGACCGACGAGGTGCTGGAGAGGCCCACGGCCTGGCCGATCTCCCGCATGGATGGCGGGTATCCGCGCCGCTGCACGGAGTCACGGATGACCTCGATGACCCTTCGCTGCCGGTCCGTGAGTCCTGAGCTGTCCGCCCTGATTCCTGGAGGTCGACCGGGCAACGAACGTGTGGGCTTGGCGCCCTCCGGGTTCGTGAGTACGTCATTCATGGCATGCACCGGCTCGAGTCGGCTCTGGGAGCGGTCCTGGGCAGTGATGGTGGCGCTGTCTGCGGTGGTGGTCACGTCGGCCCCTCTCGAAATGTTCTCCCTAGCTGGACAACGGTAGTAGCTTTCGAAAGGTTGCGCCAAACACACGTTCGAGTGAAAAATTGCAGAGAGTCTGCCTTGAGCATCTGACTGGGTGTATAGGCAGGCTCTATGGCCGCGGTGCGGGGCCGCTCGCCACCGTACCGTCCGGCTCCCGGTCGCCGCTCTCCGTGGCGGGGACCAGTGTTCCACCGGGCGGCCCGGAAGACCGCGCGCCGCGCCCTTCCCGTACTCTCGTGGCCGGTCCGCGAGGCCCGGAACGCTTGCCCCGGCACCCGCCTCGACGCGCGACACGCGCTGGGGCTTAGGATGCAGTCAAACCCCAGATCTAGTGGTTGGATTGTCTCAGCCACCCAGAAGTTGTGGTCCCCCCGCTTCCGGGGGTGACGCCATCGCCTATGCTGGGGGTGCTTCGAGGGGCTCGTTTCCGGGCCCTGATGAGGCTATTCAGTCGCGCTGTGAAGGAGGGTAGGGAACCATGCACTGTCCCTTCTGCAGGCACCCCGACAGCCGTGTCGTCGACAGTCGCACCACCGACGACGGGACGTCGATCCGCCGCCGCCGTCAGTGCCCCGATTGCTCCCGCCGTTTCACCACGGTGGAGACCGCCTCACTGATGGTGATCAAGCGCAGCGGCGTGACCGAACCTTTCAGCCGTACCAAGGTCATCTCCGGCGTGCGCAAGGCGTGCCAGGGACGGCCGGTCACCGAGGACGCCCTCGCGCAGCTCGGCCAGCGGGTCGAGGAAGCGGTACGCGCCACCGGGAGCGCCGAGCTGACCACCCACGACGTGGGGCTGGCCATACTCGGCCCACTGCAGGAGCTCGACCTCGTCGCGTACCTGCGCTTCGCATCCGTGTACCGGGCGTTCAACTCGCTCGAAGACTTCGAGGCCGCCATCGCGGAACTGCGCGAGCGGCCCCCCTCAGAGGAAACCGGCGTCGACGGGGCCGGCCAGGTCCCCGTACCCGCCACCGCCGCGGACTGACCGGCCGGCCCGATCCTGGCCGCTCCGCGGCGGCGAAGACCTGTCACGGGTGCCCTGTGCGCACCCGAGGCATCACACACACACGCAAGTGCCACGGGAAGAACATGGCACTTCAGCGCGTTTTTGTACGTATATGGGAGGCGGCATGACAGAGACGGCGAGCGGCTCGGCACGAGGTTCCCGGGCCAAGGGGACCAAGGGCGGCAAGGGCCTGCGTATCGAGCGCATTCATACGAGCCCCGGCGTGCACCCGTACGACGAGGTGGTCTGGGAGCGCCGTGACGTCGTCATGACCAATTGGCGCGACGGCTCGGTCAATTTCGAGCAGCGTGGCGTCGAGTTCCCCGACTTCTGGTCTCTGAACGCGGTCAACATCGTCACCAGCAAGTACTTCCGCGGGGCCGTTGGCACCCCGCAGCGCGAGACCGGTCTCAAGCAGCTCATCGACCGGATCGTGAAGACGTACCGCAAGGCCGGTGAGGAGTACCAGTACTTCGCCTCGCCCGCGGACGCCGAGATCTTCGAGCACGAGCTGGCGTACGCCCTCCTGCACCAGGTCTTCAGCTTCAACTCGCCGGTGTGGTTCAACGTCGGCACGTCCCAGCCGCAGCAGGTCTCCGCCTGCTTCATCCTGTCCGTCGACGACTCCATGGACTCGATTCTCGACTGGTACAAGGAAGAGGGGATGATCTTCAAGGGAGGCTCGGGCGCCGGTCTGAACCTCTCCCGGATCCGTTCCTCCAAGGAGCTTCTCTCCTCCGGTGGCAATGCCTCGGGACCGGTCTCCTTCATGCGCGGTGCCGATGCCTCCGCCGGAACGATCAAGTCCGGTGGCGCCACCCGCCGCGCGGCCAAGATGGTCATCCTCGATGTCGACCACCCCGACATCGAGGACTTCATCCAGACCAAGGTCAAGGAAGAGGAGAAGATCCGCGCCCTGCGTGACGCGGGCTTCGACATGGACCTGGGCGGCGACGACATCACGTCCGTCCAGTACCAGAACGCCAATAACTCGGTCCGGGTCAACGACGCGTTCATGAAGGCCGTCGAGGCGGGCGGCAAGTTCGGTCTGCGCGCCCGGATGACCGGCGAGGTCATCGAAGAGGTCGAGGCCAAGTCCCTCTTCCGCAAGATGGCCGAGGCGGCGTGGGCCTGTGCCGACCCGGGCATCCAGTACGACGACACCATCAACCGCTGGCACACCTGCCCCGAGTCCGGCCGGATCAACGGCTCGAACCCGTGCAGTGAGTACATGCACCTGGACAACACCTCGTGCAACCTGGCCTCGTTGAACCTGATGAAGTTCCTCAAGGACGACGGCAAGGGCAACCAGTCCTTCGAGTCCGAGCGCTTCGCCAAGGTCGTCGAGCTGGTCATCACCGCGATGGACATCTCCATCTGCTTCGCGGACTTCCCGACGCAGAAGATCGGCGAGAACACCCGCGCCTTCCGTCAGCTCGGCATCGGTTACGCCAACCTCGGCGCCCTGCTGATGGCGACGGGTCACGCGTACGACTCCGACGGCGGCCGTTCGCTGGCCGGGGCCATCACCTCGCTGATGACCGGCACCTCGTACCGCCGCTCCGCCGAGCTGGCCGCGGTCGTCGGCCCGTACGACGGCTACGCCCGCAACGCCGAGCCGCACAAGCGCGTCATGAAGCAGCACTCCGACGCCAACGCCACCGCGCCCCGGGCCGACGACCTGGACACCCCGGTCTGGGCCGCGGCCACAGAGGCCTGGCAGGACGTTCTCCGGCTGGGCGAGAAGAACGGCTTCCGCAACGCGCAGGCCTCGGTCATCGCGCCCACCGGCACCATCGGTCTCGCGATGTCCTGCGACACCACCGGTCTGGAGCCCGACCTCGCGCTGGTCAAGTTCAAGAAGCTGGTCGGCGGCGGCTCGATGCAGATCGTCAACGGCACCGTCCCGCAGGCCCTGCGCCGGCTGGGCTACCAGGAGGAGCAGATCGAGGCGATCGTCGCCCACATCGCCGAGAACGGCAATGTGATCAACGCGCCGAGCCTGAAGACCGAGCACTACGAGGTCTTCGACTGCGCGATGGGCGAGCGCTCCATCTCCGCCATGGGCCATGTCCGCATGATGGCGGCGATCCAGCCGTGGATCAGCGGCGCGCTGTCCAAGACGGTGAACCTGCCGGAGACCGCCACCGTCGAGGATGTCGAAGAGGTCTACTTCGAGGCGTGGAAGATGGGCGTCAAGGCGCTCGCCATCTACCGCGACAACTGCAAGGTCGGTCAGCCGCTCTCCGCGAAGAAGAAGGACGAGAAGGTCGCGGAGAAGGCCGAGGAGACCATCCGCCAGGCGGTGGAGAAGGTCATTGAGTACCGCCCGGTCCGTAAGCGTCTCCCGAAGGGCCGTCCCGGCCTGACCACCTCCTTCACGGTGGGCGGCGCCGAGGGCTATATGACCGCCAACTCCTACCCCGACGACGGTCTCGGCGAGGTCTTCCTCAAGATGTCCAAGCAGGGCTCGACCCTCGCGGGCATGATGGACGCCTTCTCGATCGCCGTCTCGGTCGGTCTCCAGTACGGCGTCCCGCTGGAGACGTACGTATCGAAGTTCACCAACATGCGCTTCGAGCCGGCCGGTATGACGGACGACCCGGATGTGCGGATGGCGCAGTCGATCGTCGACTACATCTTCCGCCGTCTCGCGCTGGACTTCCTCCCGTTCGAGACCCGCTCAGCCCTCGGCATCCACTCCGCCGAGGAGCGCCAGCGCCACCTGGACACTGGTTCCTACGAGCCGTCGATGGATGATGACGGTCTCGACATCGAGAACCTGGTCCAGTCGGCCCCGCGCCGGCAGGAGACGCTGAAGGCGGTGACCCCGACCCCCGCCTCGCCGGCGGCGGCCGTGGTCCCGGCGCCCAAGGAGGCGCATACCTCGGCCGAACTGGTGGAGATGCAGCTCGGCATCAGCGCCGACGCGCCGCTCTGCTTCTCCTGCGGTACGAAGATGCAGCGGGCCGGGTCCTGCTACATCTGTGAGGGATGCGGCTCCACCAGCGGCTGCAGCTGAGCAGTAGCACGACAAGCCCCGAGGGGCGGTGGCCCGAGCGGCCGCCGCCCCTCGGGGCTGTACGGTCAGGCGCCGACCGTGCCGCCGTAGGTCAGGCGCCGCCCATCAGGGCGCCGAAGGACGGGAGATCGGTGTCGAATCCGCGGACCGTCGGGTGGAAGTGCCAGGCCCCCGAGGAGTCCCGGGTGAACTCCGCGAACGTCGCCGCCGTGGAGCCGGCCACCCCGGCGAAATCATGGGCGGCCAGCTCCGTGTATCCCTCTCGGACGCGGGCCGAGGCATTGACTATGTCGCCGAACACCCGCCGTCCGTCGCGCTGCTGAATGACCACGCCCACGACCACACGGGTAAAGGACGATGCCAGCCGCACCAGCTCCAGCGTCATCTCCTCGTCGGAGCCGTAGCCCTGGCCCGTCCGGCTCTGCCGGCTCAGCGTGATCGTGCCGTCCGGTGAACGGCTGTCGAAATGGACCAGATAGGCGGGGGCGCCGCTCGGGCCGCCGGAGGTGTACGTCGCTGCGACCAGATCGAGATCGTGCGGGGGCGCGCCCAGGGGACTGGGGTCCCACTTGAGCGTGACCTCGATCTTCTCCACCCCTCTGCTGAGGCTGCTCACCAGTCTTCCCCCTCTTCCGAACCGGCCGGATCTCCAAGCCTTGGACACAAGGCTAGTCCCGGGCACCGACAACCCGCCTCGCGATCAGTCCAGTTGACGCCACCTTGGCCGATACTCGCCTCGTAGGCTGTCCGTCCCGCGTCTTTACTCCCGTCCATGACAGGCGTGACCGATGCCACGTTCCGCGCCGTACGATGGCGCGGTGCTGGTCAAGTGGATTCGCTGCACCGTGACCGACCGTCGAGGTTTCGAGCGCGGGCAGCGGAAATGGGCGGGGTTGCTCGGTGAGCCGGGGTTCAGGGGACAGAGCGGAGGATGGAGCAGAGCGAGGCCGGGCGTCGCGCATGTCTTCTCGTTCTGGGAGAGCCGCGCGTTCTACGACTCGTTCATGGCGCGCTCACACGACCGGCTCGCCGCCGCACAGGCGGGGACGCACCGTGACATTCAGGTCAAACTCTTCGACTATCGCTTCGATGTGAAGACCGGTTTCGAGCCGCGTTTCACCGACGCCGATGTGGTGCGGGTCGCGCACTGCAAGGTGCACGAGGACCGGGTCGAGCATTTCGCGCTGATGCAGGAGAAGGTCTGGAACCCCGCGATGGCGGGGTCGCCGGGGATGGTGCGGGGACTGTTCGGGGAGGCGCCCGGCCATGAGTTCATAGTGCTGTCCATGTGGCAGTCGGCGGCCGAGCACGGAAAGTACCGGGTCGAACGGGTGGAGCGGCTGACCCTGCGCGCGCAGACGGCCGCGGATGTGGCGGCGCTGGCGGGAGATGTCGTCGACCTCGAATCGACCTGGACGGTCTGACCCCGCTCGGCACCGCGCGGCCCGCGCATGGCCTGTCGGAGCGGCCACCGGGAGGGGCACTAGGGTCTTGGCATGGCACGACCACGGCGCATCGTCCTCGTCCGGCACGGCGAGTCGGTAGGCAACGATGACGACACGGTGTACGAACGCGAGCCCGACCATGCCCTGAAGCTCACGGAGAAGGGCCGGCGGCAGGCACTGGAGACCGGTGTCCGGCTGCGTGAGCTGTTCGGCCGGGAGCCGGTCAGCGTCTTCGTTTCGCCCTATCGCCGCACCCACGAGACGTTCGCGGCGTTCGGCCTCGACCCGGAGCAGGTGCGGATACGGGAGGAGCCCCGGCTGCGTGAGCAGGACTGGGGGAACTGGCAGGACCGCGAGGACGTGCGGCTGCAGAAGGCCTACCGGGACGCGTACGGGCACTTCTTCTACCGGTTCGCGCAGGGCGAGTCGGGCGCCGATGTCTACGATCGGGTCGGCGCGTTCCTGGAATCCCTCCACCGGAGCTTCGAAACCCCCGACTCGCCGGAGAACGTGCTGCTGGTGACCCATGGACTGACCATGCGGTTGTTCTGTATGCGGTGGTTCCACTGGTCGGTGGCGGAGTTCGAATCCCTGTCGAACCCGGGCAACGGGGAGACCAGAACACTGCTGCTCGGCGCGGACGGCAGATACACACTGGACCGGCCGTTCGAGCGCTGGCGCACCCCTGAGCCCTACGGGCGTACTGGATAGAATGACCATGCGATGACCGCTGATTCCACACCCCCCGATTCCACCCCCGCTGAACCCGCGTCCATGGGATCCACACCCCCTGGATCCACCCCCGGCCGGTCCGCCGATCCGCGCTACGAACGCGCCCTGGCGAGCCTGCGCGGGCTGGCCGTGGGAGACGCTCTGGGCTCCCAGTTCTTCGTCCCCTCGAACTATCCGATGCTGAAACGGCGCGAGCTGCCGCCGGGGCTCTGGCAGTGGACCGACGACACCGAGATGGCCGCGTCCGTGCTGGCCGTACTGGCCGCGCATCACCGGATCGACCAGGACGCGCTGGCCCGGTCCTTCGCCGAACACCATGACTTCGACCGAGGCTACGGCCCGGCCGTGAACCGCATGCTCCGGTTGATCAGGGAGGGCGGCGACTGGCGTGAACTGGCCGCCGCGCTGTTCAACGGGCAGGGCTCGTGGGGCAATGGGGCCGCCATGCGGATCGCGCCGCTCGGTGCCTGGTTCGCGGGCGATCCGGAGCAGGCCACGCATCAGGCCGAGATCTCCGCGTACACCACACACCAGCATCGCGAGGCCGTGGTGGGCGCCATGGCGGTGGCGGCGGCAGCGGCTCTCGCCGCGGATCCCTCGGGGCCACCGGCTCCGGCGGCGCTGCTCGACGGAGTGGTGGCGCTGGTGCCGCGCAGCGCGGTCGGGGCGGGGCTGCGCCGGGCGCGGGACATGCTGGACTACGACGACGCCGGCACAGTCGCCGCGGTTCTCGGCTGCGGGCGGCGTACCAGCGCGCATGACACGGTGCCGTTCGCCCTCTGGTCGGCGGCTCGGGCTCTCGGCGATTTCGAAGCGGGGTTCTGGACCACGGCCCAGGTGGGCGGCGATGTGGACACGACGTGTGCCATCGCGGGGGGAGTGATCTCCGCGGCGAGTACCGGGGCGCCGCCGGCGGGTTGGCTGGAGCGGACGGAGGTACTGCCGGGCTGGCTGTCGGCGCCGCTGTAGTCGTCATAGCGAGTAGTTGTCCTCGCGGTAGTCGTCACGGCTGTAGTTGTCACGGTCCTGCCACACCTGCCCCCGGAAACGGGGAGGGGCGGAAGTACGCGGCTACTCTGTCGGCCACGCCGCCCCCGATGATCTTCGAGGGGCGTGCGCCGACAAGACGCCGGGCCGCACGCGCCACTCCGCTGCCGCGAAGGGACCCGGCCGGGGAGGGGGTCCCGTGACAGATTCGGGCAGAACGCAGAGATCCGACGGAGAACGGGAGCAGGGGCCGGGGCAGGGGCGAGAGCGGGCCGGTAGCCAGAGGCAGGGTGGCGCGCGAGGGCCGGGGGACAGCGCCCGTCGGACCTCCGACGGGCCCGTACTCAGCAAGCAGCGTCAGGCCGCGCCGCCCCCGCCCGACTGGCAGCAGTGGCAGCCGCAGCGCACCGAACCGCCCCGCTGGCTCACCGAGATCCAGCCACGCGCCGCTGCCCCGATCCGTGTCGCCACCCTCTGGTCGGTCCTGGCGTCAGCCCTGCTCAGCGCCCTGCTGCTGGGTGACGGACTCGGCCTGAATCTGCTGATCGTGGCGGTTCCCGCGGCGCTCGCCGCCCACTTCGCGGCGGGGGCCGCGGGCCGTCGGCCGCGCGCCTGGACACTGGTCTGGGCTCTCGGCGGTATCGCTCTGCTCGCCGTCCCCGTCCTGCGGGACGCCGGGCTGCCGACCTTCCTCGCGGTCGTCTCCGCGCTGGCACTCGGCTCGCTCGCCCTGCACGGCTGCCGTACCTGGCCTGGGGTCGTGTTCGGCCCGCTGGGTCTGCTCGGTTCCCTCGGAACCGGCACGCTCTGGGGGTGGCACGGTCTGCGGGCGCGCGCCGGAGGATCGCGCGGTCGCTTGATGCCGGTCGTCCGCGCCGTCGGGGTCGCGGCCGTACTGCTGATCGTGTTCGGCACCCTCTTCGCGAACGCGGACGCGGCGTTCGCCGATCTGCTCGGCCGGTTGAGCCCCGACGTCTCGGTCGGCGACGGGCCTTGGCGGCTCCTGCTGTTCGCGATCGGGCTCGTCGGCGCGCTCGCCGCCGCCCACACCGCCGCCGCGCCGCTGCGCTGGGACCGGATCACCGTACGCCCCGGGCGGGCCCGTGGCCGGATGGAGTGGGCGCTTCCGCTCATCGTCCTCAACCTGCTGTTCGCGGCCTTCATCGCCATCCAGCTCGCCGTGCTCTTCGGCGGATACGACAAGGTCCTGCGGGAGACCGGTCTGACCTACGCGGAGTACGCCCGCCAGGGCTTCTGGCAGTTGCTCTGGGCCACCCTGCTCGTCCTTCTCGTGATCGGGCTCGCACGGCGATGGGCCCCGCGTGACGGAGCCGGTGACGCCACCCTCGTCCGGGCCGTGCTCGGCGTCCTCTGTGCGCTGACCCTCGTCGTGGTCGCCGCGGCGCTGCGTCGGATGGATCTGTATGTGGACGCCTACGGGCTCACCCGCCTGCGTGTCTCGGTGGCGGCGGTGGAGCTGTGGCTCGGTGTGGTGATCGTCCTGATCCTGGTGGCCGGGGCGCTCGGCGGACGGTGGCTGCCGCGCGCCGTCGCCGCGAGCGCGGGTGCCGCCGTGCTCGCCTACGGTCTGATCTCGCCGGACGCGCTCGTCGCGGAGCGGAACGTGCAACGGTACGAGCGTTCGCACAAAATCGACATCGAGTACTTCCAGGAGCTCTCGGCCGATGCCGCGCCGGCGCTCGACCGGCTGCCCGAGCCGCTGCGTTCGTGTGCCCTGGCCGGTATCGACCGGAATCTGGGGGACGCGTCCGAGCCCTGGTACGCGACGAGCTGGTCGGAGAGCAGGGCCCGCGAGATCGTGGCGACGCGGGAGATCGACGCGTCCTCCACCTGCTACGGGCTGGGGCGCGAACTCGACAGGCCGTGAACGTCAGTGGGTACGGGACGTCCCCTCCGGACGTCTCGTACCCGACGTTCCGCACCCGGCCGGACGTCCCGTGCTCGGCGTCCCGTGCCCGGTCGGCCATCCCGTACCCGGCGTCCCGATGTCACGGGCGAACACCACGGCCGGTACCCGGTCTGTCGCGCGACGTCCGCGCGGCGTAACCTTGCTGGTGCCATGCCGTACGAACCACCCACGCACACCGTTGAGCGCTCGCTGCGCGCCACCACCGAAGCCAGGATCATCGCCGGCGTCGACGAGGTCGGGCGCGGAGCGTGGGCCGGTCCGGTCACGGTATGCGCGGCCGTCACGGGGTTGCGCAGACCTCCGGCCGGCCTCACCGACTCCAAGCTGATCACCCCCAAGCGCCGTACGGAGCTTGCCGATGAGCTGGAGGGGTGGGTCACCTCGCACGCGCTGGGACACGCCTCCCCGGAGGAGATCGACGCCCTCGGGATGACCGCGGCGCTCAGGCTCGCCGCCGTACGCGCCCTGGAGGCGCTGCCGGTACGGCCCGACGCGGTGATCCTCGACGGCAAGCACGACTATCTCGGAGGATCCTGGCTGGTGCGTACGGTCATCAAGGGCGACCAGTCCTGTGTCTCGGTGGCTGCCGCTTCGGTACTCGCCAAGGTGCGCAGGGACGCCATGATGGCCGAACTCGGCGCGGCGGCCGAGGAGTACGTTCCCTACGCGTTCGGCGCCAACGCGGGCTACCCCTCACCGGTGCACAAAGCGGCACTGGAGGAGTGGGGGCCCACACCGCACCACCGGCTCTCGTGGGCTTATCTTGACGCGCTGCCCCAGTGGCGGCACCTCAAGAAGGTCCGGGTCTCCGCGGAGGCCGCGGCTATGGAAAGCGGGGGCCAGCTCGGCTTCGACTTCTGAACCGCCGATTTCTGGAAGGTCCGTCTTCCGGAACTTCCGGTGAACCTTGGGTCTGTGTGGCTCGCGCCCGCAGACATGGGTACAAATATCCCCACCTGCCGATGCTTTTCGCACCGGTGTTTGATAGACATCCAGTCATGCCTCTCATCCCTCAGGAGCCTCAGATTCACGAGAGAGCCCAGGGTGCCAGCGCCACTCCGGCCACCGGCCGTACCGCGCCGACCCCTCGTCCTGTACCCGGTCCGCGTCCCGTCCCCGGGCCGCGCTCCGCGACGACGCCGCGGCCCGGACGTCCGGGCCCCGGTCCCGCGAGGCCCGCGCCGCCGGCGCAGCGCTCGCACAACTCCGCCGGACAGTCCCAGGCTTCCGGCGCCACCATCCCTTCCGTCCCTCAGATCCAGCTGATTCCGGCTCCGGCCGGCGGTGCGCTCGATGCCGCCGAGGAGGCGGTCGATCTGCTGCTCGACTCGGGGCGGGCGCCGGGCGACATCCTGGTGCTCACCACCGGGGAACAGCACCCGTGGGCCACCCACGAGCTGTCCTTCGGCGAAGCCGCCTACTGGGCTCAGCACGACGCCCGGGAGGACGTGTTCTTCGCGGACGGCGGCGCGGCGGCCCGTGCTCAGTCGCGGCCTGTCGTGGTCGTCGCCGTCAACGGGGGCGGTGACGACGCCGTCGCTCGGGTGCTTCCCCTGGCCAGGGAGCGAGCCGCCGCACTGCTCGTGGTGTGCGGTGACTCGAAGCGGATCAACACCGTGCTGGGCGCGGGCGTCTGAGTCGTACGACGCCGGTCCGGCCGTGACCCGGCTGCCCGTTCAGGGGGCGGCCGGGCCGCTGTGACGTGCCTGGCGGGCGGCGGCCGCCCGGCTGCTCAACGGGCAGCTGTGCGGCGCAGTACCTCCGCCGCTCCGCCGCCACCATGGACGGGCGACGCTTCCGGATCGGCCAGTGTCTCGGCCAGAGCGGTCGGTGGGGACTCGGAGTTGGGCCGTCGGCCACCGCGGCCTTCGCCCAGCACCTGCCAGCCACCGCGGGTCAGCGTGATGTACGCGCCACAGCGCAGCCCATGGAGGGTGCAGGCGTCCCGCAGCCCCCACATCCAGGCCCCGTCCTCCTCCGTCCAACGTTCGTCGCCCTCACGGCAGTAGAGCAGGACGGCGGTGCGTACCGGCGTACGGCGGCGCAGGTCGTGCGGGATGACGCGGCGCAGATGCGCCAGCAGCGCGTTACGGAACTCCCAGCCGTCGACCGGCGCGGCACGCGGTGCGAACGAGGCGCTGGCGGCGAGCCTTTCCTCATGGTCGAGTACGGCCACGACGGCGGTCGACGGGATCGGCCGGTGCCTGCTGTGCAGACCGCTGACCACCTCACGGGGGTTGCGCAGCAGCGGTATGCCCGCCTCTGCCCATTCGGCGGGTTCGAGCATTCTCGCGAGACGGCTGGCGGAATCGGCGGGTGTACTGACCGAAGTGGCTGCGGACGGAGCGAATCCGAAGGTCACGTTCCTCCCTTCGCATACGCGCCCACAGTGCGGGCTGGGTCGAATGGGGGCGGCGCGGCGGCACGGCCTTGGGAGGCCGCGTGGGGCCGTGCGGGGGCGGTTCCAATTCTCGCTGGCGTATCGGCGTGCGGCAACGAGCAATTGACGTCGTCGTCCGCAATGCGGGGATATGACTGCCATATCCCCGCCTGAACTCGCCACTGGTACAGCTCCATGTCACGTCTGAACGGCGAGGACCAGCGGAAACACTCCCTCCGCACCGGCCCTGCGCAGCAGCCGCGCCGCCACCGCGAGCGTCCAGCCACTGTCCGAGAGGTCATCGACGAGCAGCACGGGGCCGCCCGCGGAGACCAACGCCTCGGCCAGCTCGGCCGGTACGGTCAGCGTCTCGTGCAGCGCCCGTACGCGCTGTGCGCTGTTGGTGCGGGAGATCCGTGAGTCGCCCGACCCCGGCGCGTACGCGACCGTGCCGAGCAGCGGCATCCTGCCGACCTCCGCGATCCGGCTGCCGAGCGAACCCACGAGCTGGGGCCTGCCGTGCGACGCCACGGTGACCACCCCGACGGGCCGGGGCGGCGCCTCGGGCTCACCGGAGGCCCAACCGCCCGGCCCCTTCGCCCAGTCGGCGAGCACACTCACCACGGCGGTCACCACATCGTCCGGTACCGGCCCGTCGTGTGCCTGCGCCGAGAGCATCGGCCGCAGCCGGTTGCCCCAGCCGATGTCCGACAGCCGCCCCAGCGCCCGGCCCGGGAAGTACTGCTCGCCCTGCGGGATACGGCCCTTGAGATCGACGCCGACGGCGGTGAGCCCGGTCGGCCACATCTTCCTGGGCTCGACCTCGACGCCCGGCCTGCCCAGCTCGCCGCGCGCCGCGTCGAGGGCGGCGGCGGTCACCTTGTCCTCGAACCGCGCCCCCGCGCAGTTGTCGCACCGTCCGCAGGGGACCGCCTCCTCATCGTCCAACTGGCGCCGCAGGAACTCCATCCGGCACGCGGTGGCCGACGCGTAGTCGCGCATGGCCTGTTGCTCGGCCTCCCGCTGGCGCGCCACCCAGGCGTACCGCTCGGTGTCGTACACCCATGGCCGGCCGGTGGAGGTCCAGCCGCCCTTCACCCGGTGCACCGCCCCGTCCACATCGAGGACCTTGAGCATCGTCTCCAGCCGCGTACGCCGCAGCTCGACCAGCGGCTCCAGGGCAGGCAGCGACAGCGGCCGGTCCGCCCGGCCCAGCACGTCGAGCGTGCGCCTGACCAGCTCCTCGGGCGGAAAGGCGACCGAGGCGAAGTACTTCCAGATCGCCTCGTCCTCCCGGCCGGGCAGCAGCAGCACCTCGGCATGCTCCACCCCACGGCCCGCACGCCCCACCTGCTGGTAGTAGGCGATGGGGGAGGAGGGCGAACCGAGATGCACCACGAATCCGAGGTCCGGTTTGTCGAACCCCATACCCAGCGCGGACGTGGCGACCAGGGCCTTGACCCTGTTCGCCAGCAGATCGTCCTCGGCCTGCTGCCGGTCTGCGTTCTCGGTGCGGCCGGTGTACGAGGCGACCGTGTGCCCGCACTGCCGCAGATACGCCGTGACCTCCTCGGCCGCGGCGACCGTCAGCGTGTAGATGATCCCGGAGCCGGGCAACTCGCCCAGATGGTCGGCGAGCCAGGCCAGCCGGTGCGCCGCGTCCGGCAGTTTGAGGACATGGAGGCTGAGACTCTCCCGGTCCAGCGGCCCGCGCAGCACCAGCGCGTCCGTCCCCGCCCCTGTCCCCAACTGCTCGGCGACATCCGCGGTCACCCGGGCGTTCGCCGTGGCGGTCGTGGCGAGGACCGGAACCCCCGCGGGCAACTCGGCGAGCATCGTGCGCAACCGGCGGTAGTCGGGCCGGAAGTCATGGCCCCAGTCGGAGATGCAGTGCGCCTCGTCGACCACCAGCAGGCCCGTGGCCGCCGACAGCCGGGGCAGGACCTGGTCGCGGAAGTCCGGATTGTTCAACCGCTCCGGACTGACCAGCAGGACGTCGACATCGCCCGCGGCCACTTCGTCCTGAATGGTCTCCCACTCCTCCGCGTTGGACGAGTTGATCGTGCGGGCCCGGATCCCGGCACGCGCCGCCGCGTCCACCTGATTACGCATCAGCGCGAGCAGCGGCGAGACGATCACGGTCGGGCCCGCGCCCAGCTCGCGCAGCAGGGAGGTCGCGACGAAATACACCGCCGACTTGCCCCACCCCGTGCGCTGGACGACCAGCGCCCTGCGCTTGTCGGCGACGAGCGCCTCGATGGCCCGCCACTGGTCCTCGCGCAGCCGGGCGGTGCCGGTGGTGTCACCGACGAGGCGGGCGAGTACGGAGTCGGCCGAGGCCCGGAGAGCCGTGCGGTCTTCGTTGGTCATGCCCCCATGCAACCCGATGGCTCCGACAAACCGCGAATGCGCCGACCAGCCTGTGGATAAAGTTATCCACAGGGGTCGCGGGATCCGGCCCGGCGCGGGACTGTCGAGCCATGAACACGCACCACGAACCGACCGGATCCGCCGACGAGCAGCAGATCACCCTGCGCAGTCCCGCGGAACTCGCCGACGCTCTCCCGTATTTGCTCGGGTTCCACCCCACCGATTCCATTGTCATGGTCGCGCTTCAGGGCGACCGGGGACGCTTCGGAGGACGGCTCAGGCTCGGCATCCCGCGTTCGCCGAAGGAATGGCCACCGGTGGCCGATCAGCTCGCCGAGTGTCTGATCGAGGGCAGCGAGCGGCGCGGCGGCCGTCCCGAGGGAATCGTCGTCTTCCTCTGCCAGGACCCGGTGGCGGGGGAGACGGGCCGACAGGTGATGGAGCGGCTGCGTCCCCTCGCGCAGCGGCTGCGTACCGCCTGCGGAAGTCTCGACGTTCCCGTGCACGAGGCGCTCTGTATCTCGGACGGGCGTTTCTGGTCCTACTGCTGCCCGGATGTCCGCTGCTGTCCGCCCGAGGGGACCGGGCTGGCCTTGCCCGGTACGTCGGTGATGGCCGCGGCCGCCGCGTACGCCGGTGTCCAGGTGCGGGGATCGCTGCGGGAGATGGAAGCCAGGCTGGAGCCCTGGCGTACGCCGGCCGCCGAGGAGCAGGAGCGGGCGCTGGACGACGCGGGCGCGGCGCTCGTGCCCCGGATCCTGGCCGACGGAAGCCGGGAACGGGTCGGCGAGGACACGCTGCGGCTGGCGCGGGCTCTGATCAGGCGGCTCAAAGAGGTGCCGAGTGGGGGACCGGCAGCCACGGACGCCGAGGACGACCGGCTCATCACCCACGAGGAGGCGGCCACCGTCATCCTCGGACTCCAGGACAGGGAGACCCGCGACCGCGCCGCGGAGTGGATGGAGGGGGCCGAGGCCGCGCCGGCCCTGCGGCTGTGGCGCGCGCTGTCCCGGCGCTGTGTCGGGCCGTACGCCGAGCACGCGACCGCCCCGCTGACCCTGGCCGGCTGGGTCTCCTGGTCCACCGGCGACGAGCCCGGCGCGCGGGTCGCCCTGGGGCTCGCGTTGCGGCTCGATCCCCAGTACGTCTTCGCGCGATTGCTCCACCAGGCGTGCAACGAGGGACTGGACCCCGAGACGCTGCGCCGCTGTCTGCGCGAGGAGCGCGGTGCACGGGCGCTCGCCGGCCGGCACGGCACGAGTGGGCGGCCCAAGCCACGTCCGGTGCGCAGGCCCGTCTCCCGCAAGAGTCTCGCGCCCAAGGGCCCCGCGTCCGGTGCGCGGGCCGCGCAGAGCCGAGGGGCCGGGCGTAACGGCCGGCGCGGGACCAGGAGCGGCCGATGAGAGCCGTGACCCGGTCACCCGGGCAGCCGTTCACCTCTGTGGCGAAGTCGTATGAGCCGCGTCGCCGCACACAGCGCGGCTCTCCGGAGCGCACAGAAGGCAGAGCAGATTCCCCATGGCCCTCACCGCCCTTCCCTCACACACCCCTGGCGGCTCGAACGGGGACCCGTCGCAGGCCGCACCGTCGCGTGCCGCACCGTCCGGGACCGTACGGAGCGGGAGCGTACGGAGCGGGACCGTACGGAGAGGGGTCCTCCCGCACGGAGAACTGCCCGACGTACACCGCGCCCTCCTGTGTGTCGCGCTGCCGTGTCTCGCCGTCTCGGCCGAGCACGGCCAACTCACCGGTCAAGGGCTTGAGGGCTTCTACCAGTCGGGCCGTCGGCTCCTCTCCCGGTGTCTGTTACGTGTGGCCGGACGGGAGCCTCTCCCGTTACAGGGCAGGCTGGTGGACGCCGACCGCGCGCGGTTCAGCGCGGTGGTCCGTACACCGGCGGACGCCGGACCCGATCCGGAGATCAGTGTCGAACGGCTGCGGGACGCCGACGGCACCGAACGCATCACGCTGCACAGCTCGGCCCGCGGCGTCCGCCGGTTCCCGGTGGAGATCATTCTGGGGACGGATCTGGCGGAGCTGGCCGCGATCGCGGTCGGCCGCGCCGGCCCCGAACTCCCGGCGAGCGTCCACGCCGCGGGGCTGCGCTGGGCCGCGGCCGACCGCGGATACTCCGTCGTCTCCGCCGACCCGGCCCCGCAGGACGCGCTGGCCTCTGCCGGACTGCTCCGCTGGGACATGGAGCTGGCACCCGGGGCCTCCCGCACCATCGAGCTGCGGGTCCGTGCGGACCGGGCGGCGCGGCCGACCGGCCGGACCGCGAGTAATCCCCTGCCTGAGGCGAGCGCGGAGGGTGACGACCCCCGGGTGCGCCCGCTGTTCGCCGCGAGCCTCGGCGATCTCAAGGCGCTTCTGCTGCGCGGGCCGGGCGGTTCCACCGATGTCCATCCGGCCGCGGGCGTGCCCTGGCGCTGCGGGCCACCGGCCGCGGAAGCGCTCTGGGCGGTGCGGATGGCTCTCCCGCTCGGCACCCGGCTGGCCGCGGGCACGATGCGTACGCTCGCCCGCACCCAGTTCCGCGGCCCAGGACGCGACTTCGGGCGTATCCCCGGCCCGCTGCGGGACGCCGGGCCCCATCTGCCGCCGAGCTGTACGGGAGTTGAGGCGACGCTCGCCTTCCCCGTGGTCCTCGCCGAAGCGCGCCGCTGGGGGCTCCCCGAAGGTGACCTCGCCGAACTGCTCCCCACGGCGGAGCGCTGTCTGCACTGGCTGCGCACCGCCCTCGGCGCCGACGGGCTGCTGGGGGAGCCGGGCCCCACCGGGCCCCGGCGCGTCGAGACCCAGGCCCACGCACATCGCGCCGCGCTGCTCGGTGCCGATCTGCTGGAGTCCTGCGGCCGGCCGGGGGCCGACGGCTGGCGGGAGTGGGCGGGCGCGCTGCGGCTGCGATTCCGGCGGACGTTCTGGGCGGACGCGTCGACCGGCGGGCACCCGGCCGCGGCGCGGTGCGCCGACGGCCGGCTGATTCCCCATGCGAGCGCCGGCGTCGCCCATCTCCTGGACGTGGGTCTGCTCGGCGGCGGGAAGCAGGCCCCGGGGCTGCTGGACGCGACGGAGACCGAGCGGCTGGTCGCCATGGTCGGAGGAGCGGACCTCGACTCGGGGTGGGGCCTGCGCGGCCTCGGCGGCAAGGAGCCCGGACACAACCCCTTCGGCCACCGCGCCGGGGCGGTACGCGTCCACGAGACGGCCGTCGCGATCGGGGGCCTGATCGCGGCCGGATACGACGAGGAGGCGGGCTCCCTGCTCAGGGGTGTGCTGGACGCGGCGGAGGCGTTCGGCCACCGGCTCCCCGAGATGTACGCGGGGGAGCGGCGCACCGCGGGCGGTGCTCCCGTACCGCACCCCGCGGCGTGCCGTCCGGCGGCCGTGGCCGCGGCTTCCGGGATCCATCTGCTCACCGCGCTCGCCGGTATCCGCCCGGACGCGCCCGCCCGTACCGTCGCGCTGCGCCCGGTCCGTGGCGCACCGCTCGGGGCGGTACAGCTCACCGGGCTGAGGGTGGCGGAGGAGCCCTTCTCCTTACGCGTCAGCGCGCTCGGGCTCGGCATGGTCGAGGAGGCGGCCCCCGGCCTTCAACTGGGGGTCTGAGCCTTGGTGGGTGGGCAGCGCGCCCCCGGCCCGGCCGGGGGCGCGAAGATCACGAAGATGGCGAAGAAGTAGCGAGCGCGAGTGACGGAAGGAGTGTTTATCGTCAGGCAGACGACTATGATCGCGGCATGTCGCCCTACGACCCGTCGGCCTTCCCCGCGTTCGCTGTCACCGTCGACCTGGTCGTGCTCACCGTGCGCCGCCACGCGCTCTGCGCGCTGGTGGTGAGACGCGGGGAGCCGCCGTTCCAGGGCCGGTGGGCGCTGCCCGGCGGTTTCGTCAGGGCCGACGAGGACCTCGCCGGCGCCGCTGCGCGTGAACTCACCGAGGAGACGGGCCTCTGCGCGCACGACCCGGTCTCCCCGGCGCCCGGCAACGCGGCCCATCTCGAACAGCTCGCCACCTACGGGGATCCCGGACGCGATCCCCGGATGCGGGTGGTCAGCGTGGCCCATCTGGCGCTCTCGCCCGACCTTCCCGCGCCCCGTGCCGGAGGTGACGCCAACAGCGCCCGCTGGGCCCCGGTGGACGCGCTGCTCAACCAGGAGGGCGGTTTCGCCCGCGAGGACGAACAGCCCGCCCAACTCGCCTTCGACCACGCCCGGATCCTCGCCGACGGAGTGGAACGGGCTCGGTCCAAGATCGAGTACTCGTCGCTCGCCACCGCGTTCTGCCCGTCCGAGTTCACCGTCGGGGAGCTGCGCCGGGTGTACGAGGCGGTGTGGGGCGTGGTGCTCGATCCACGCAACTTCCACCGGAAGGTGACCGGCACCCCCGGATTCCTCGTTCCGTCGGGTGGCACCACGACCCGGCAGGGCGGTAGGCCCGCCCAGTTGTTCCGGGCCGGCGGGGCGACCGTACTCAACCCGCCGATGCTGCGCCCGGAGGTCTGACGGGGGCCACGTGCCGGACGTCTGACACCCGGGGGCGCCACCCTGCGCCACAAGTCGGACATGTCGCGTTATCTTGCTGCGGTAACCACCCTGCCGCCGAGCGGTCTCACCTCCCCGCGAGAGAAGCGATGCTCCAGGCCATCGGACTGACCAGCAACCCCCATCGAGATCTCCCGCCCGCCGTGGACGATCTGACCTTCGAGGCGCGGCCCGGCTCTGTCACGGCGCTTCTCGGCGCCCCCGGCGCGGGCAAGACCACCGCGCTACGGCTGATGCTCGAACTCGAACCAGGACGCGGCGTCACCTACTTCCGCGGTCGCCCCCTCCATCGAATCGCCCATCCCGCACGTGAGATCGGGGTGCTCCTCGGCGATGTGCCCGGCCATCCCGCGCGCTCCGTCAAGGGCCAGCTCCGGATGCTCTGCGCCGCCGCGGGAGTGCCCGCCTCGCGCGCCGACGAACTCCTCGATGTCGTCGGCCTCGGCGGTCTGCGCGACGAACGGCTCGGCTCGCTCTCGCTCGGCATGGACCGCAGACTCGGCCTCGCCTCCGCGCTGTTGGGGGATCCGCACACCCTGCTGCTCGACGCGCCGTCCGTCGATCTGTCGCCCCGCGAGAGCGGCTGGCTGTTCGGACTGCTGCGGGCGCACGCGGACCATGGAGGCACCGTCCTCTTCACCACGCAGGACGCCAAAGAGGCCGCGCGCACCGCGGATCATGTCGTCACGATCGACGAGGGCCGGCTCGTGGCCGACCAGGACGCGGTCTCCTTCGCCCGTACCCGGCTGCGTCCCCGCGTCGCCGTCAGGACTCCGCACGCCGCCCGTCTCGCCGACGCGCTCAGCCGCGAGGCCCGCGCGGGCCGGCGCTCCGTCGAAGTGGTCTCCGAGCCCGGTGTGGGCAGTCTGCTCACCGTCTACGGCAGCAGCTGCCCGGAGATCGGTGAGACCGCCTTCCGCAACGGAGTCCTCGTCCATCAGCTCGCCGACGAGGTCGGCGACACGGGTCCCACGCCGGTCCCCATGGCCGCTCCCGTACCGGTACCGCTGCCCGCGCCCGCCCCCGCCTACGACCCCGCACGCGAACCCGATGACACGTACGGCTACGACGACGTCCTCGACCGCGGGTACACGGACGGCGGGGCTCCGGATCACGACCGCGGTCCGCTCCCGGCGCCGCTGTCGTCGGGGCCGGCGCGCAGTCCGCTCCGGCCGCTGCGCTACGAACTCCGCCGTATGTTCGGGATCCGCACCACGGCGGTGATCGCCGTCGCCGTTCTCGTCGCGTCCGTGGCCCTCGCCGTGCCGCTCGCCCGCACCGGCAGGACTCCGCTCCCCGGTCTGCTCAGCGCCTGGCCCGCGCTCCTGCCCCTGCCGCCCGCGGCCCTCGGCGCGGGGCTGCTCGGCGCGTACTCGTTCGGCGACGAGTTCCGCTACCCCGCGCTCGCCGGCGCGCTGGGCACCGTTCCGCGCCGCCTCGGCCTGCTCCTCGCCAAGCTCGTCGTGACCGCTGCGGCGGCGCTGGCGCTCGCGTCGCTGACCGTGGCCGCCGACGCCGGGGCGCTGCGCCTGGTGTACGGCGCCGATGCCGTGCCCGTGCCGGGCAACTGGTTCGCGCTGAGCGCGGGTTGGGCCGGACTGACCGTCGGCTGCGCCTGGGCGGGGCTGCTGGGGGCCGGGGTCTTCCGGGTCACGGCCGCCGGGGCGGCCGTGGTCGTCGCCGTACCGACCCTGGTCGTACCGCTGATCCAGCGGGCGCTGGTCGGTCCGTCCGCGCGTTCGGTCGTCGGACTCCCGGGCCGGTTGCGTGAGCTGGCCTGGCTGGACTGGCCCCGTCAGGTCGACCACTGGCTGATGGCCACGTTCCGACTCGTCGCCCAACCGGTCGCCGCCGCCCTGACGTTGTCGCTCTCGGCCCTGCTCTGCGCATATCTGCTCACCGGCCTTCGCCGTAGGGCCCGTTGGTGACCGGGGAACGACCGGACCGTTTCCCGGTGTTCGCAACTCCCCTGATAACGCCCGCTTCTTTCCGATAAGGCGTCAATCGAAGGGCGGGCGCCGATCACCCTTTCGTGTGCTTTTCACCAAAGACCTCAAGGGTCGCGGGAGCAACGCCGACAAAGGATGCGTGAGTACCCTTGCGCACACCATGATGACCGCCGCCCGTTCCGTCGAGTCAGGCCTCGCCGAGCCGGGTGAACTCGACCGCTACCCCTTCGCGGAGGCGCCCGGCGCCGACCGCGTCGCCGCCCCCGTCTGGGACGGCGCCGACACCGACTTGGGCCGGGTGGGACGACGTACGACGAGCAGCCGCGGCCGCGGGCTGCACGGCCAACTCGTCCAGCAGCTCGGCCAGATGATCGTCTCCGGTGATCTGGGCGCCGACCGGCCGCTCGTACCCGAGGAGATCGGCCAGCGCTTCGAGGTCTCCCGCACCGTGGTGCGGGAGTCGCTGCGCGTGCTGGAGGCCAAGGGCCTGGTGAGCGCCCGGCCCAATGTCGGTACCCGTGTCCGTCCGGTGAGCGACTGGAATCTGCTCGACCCCGACATCATCGAATGGCGCGCTTTCGGGCCGCAGCGCGACGACCAGCGCCGCGAGCTGAGTGAGCTGCGCTGGACGATCGAGCCCCTCGCCGCGCGGCTGGCGGCCGGCCATGGCCGGGCGGATGTCCAGCAGCGGCTCACCGACATGGTGGGGATCATGAGCCACGCCCTCGCGCAGGGTGATTCGATCACCTTTTCGCGTGCGGACGCCGAATATCACTCCCTGCTGATCCAGCTCGCCGGCAACCGCATGCTGGAGCACCTCTCGGGGATCGTCTCGGCGGCCCTCCAGGTCTCCGGCGGCCCGGTCACCGGATGCGACCGGCCCACCGAGGCGTCGCTCTCCCATCACGCGCGGATCGTCGACGCGCTCGCCGCCGGTGACGCGCACGCCGCCGAATCGGCCATGCGTCAACTGCTCACCGTCCAGCCTGAAGTGGAGCGTGTCGTTCCGGCACCGCGCGAGCACTGAGCGCCGCCGAGGGGCGGGCGTACGGGGATGTACGCGTCGTGTGTCGCCGGGCCCCGGGGGTCCGGCGACGCGATTGTGGGGCTTTAAATCCCCCTTCTGGTCATTTTGTCGCAAATGGAGTGTGACTCGGGCCACGTGGAATGGGCGTAACACTCCTGGAGACAGCGCGATGACTTAAGAGGTGACAGCCGAGGAGGGAATACGTCCGCCACGCACGGCGCTGTATTCACCTCTGAGGTCCAAGCCCGCGCCGTCGGCACATCCCCAGCCGACGGTCGTCGGCTCCGGTCCGATCCTGGGCGGGGCCGGAAGCCGTTTCCATCGTTCCGAGAGGTTGTTCGTGTCGGCCAGCACATCCCGTACGCTCCCGCCGGAGATCGCCGAGTCCGAGTCTGTGATGGCGCTCATCGAGCGGGGAAAGGCTGATGGGCAGATCGCCGGCGATGACGTGCGTCGGGCCTTCGAGGCCGACCAGATTCCGCCAACCCAGTGGAAGAATGTTCTGCGCAGCCTCAACCAGATCCTCGAGGAAGAGGGTGTGACGCTGATGGTCAGTGCCGCGGAGTCGCCGAAGCGCACCCGCAAGAGCGTCGCAGCGAAGAGCCCGGTCAAGCGCACCGCCACCAAGACCGTCGCGGCCAAGACGACCACGACGAAGACTGTCGCGGCCGCCACCTCGGCTCCGGCGGCAGAGATCGTGGAAGCCACGGCCGATGAGGCCGGCGCCTCTGCCAAGAAGGCGGCCGCGAAGAAGACCGTGGCCAAGAAGGCCACGGTCAAGAAGACCGCCGCGAAGAAGACGACGGCCAAGAAGGCCGTCGGCAAGAAGGACTCCGACGAGGCCGCCGACGGCGAAGAGCCCACCGATGAGGTGCAGGCGGGCAAGGGCGAGGAGGAGGAGACCGAGGGCGAGAACAAGGGCTTCGTACTCTCCGACGACGACGAGGACGACGCGCCGGCCCAGCAGGTCGCCGTCGCCGGCGCCACCGCCGACCCCGTCAAGGACTATCTGAAGCAGATCGGCAAGGTCCCGCTCCTCAACGCGGAGCAGGAGGTCGAGCTGGCCAAGCGCATCGAGGCCGGTCTCTTCGCCGAGGACAAGCTGGCCAACTCCGACAAACTCGCGCCGAAGCTCAAGCGCGAGCTGGAGATCATCGCCGAGGACGGCCGCCGGGCCAAGAACCACCTGCTGGAGGCCAACCTCCGACTGGTGGTCTCGCTGGCCAAGCGCTACACCGGCCGCGGCATGCTCTTCCTGGATCTGATCCAGGAGGGCAACCTCGGTCTGATCCGCGCGGTCGAGAAGTTCGACTACACCAAGGGCTACAAGTTCTCCACGTACGCCACCTGGTGGATCCGGCAGGCGATCACCCGCGCCATGGCCGACCAGGCCCGCACCATCCGTATCCCGGTGCACATGGTCGAGGTCATCAACAAGCTCGCGCGGGTGCAGCGCCAGATGCTCCAGGACCTGGGCCGCGAGCCCACCCCGGAGGAGCTGGCCAAGGAACTCGACATGACCCCCGAGAAGGTCATCGAGGTCCAGAAGTACGGCCGTGAGCCGATCTCGCTGCACACTCCGCTGGGCGAGGACGGCGACAGCGAGTTCGGAGACCTCATCGAGGACTCCGAGGCGGTCGTCCCGGCCGACGCCGTGAGCTTCACGCTCCTCCAGGAGCAGCTGCACTCGGTGCTCGACACGCTCTCCGAGCGTGAGGCGGGCGTGGTCTCCATGCGCTTCGGTCTCACGGACGGCCAGCCCAAGACGCTCGACGAGATCGGCAAGGTGTACGGCGTGACGCGTGAGCGCATCCGCCAGATCGAGTCGAAGACGATGTCGAAGCTGCGCCACCCCTCGCGTTCGCAGGTGCTCCGCGACTACCTGGACTAGTCGCTGAGGCCCAGGGGGCGCGCGAAGCACGAGTGAAGGCCCGGATGCCACCAGGGATCCGGGCCTTCGCGTCGTGCGCGGGGGTGCGAGACTCGACCGGTGGGATGACTCTGGGTAGATCGGAGCCCACCGGAGAGTCAGGAGACTGTATGCGTCGTTCCGTAGCCCGAGTGCTGACCGGAGGACTGGCCGTGATCACCACCGGGGCGGTGCTGCCACTCGTCGCGGCTGTCCCCGCCGCCGCCGAACGGGTGATCGTCGGCGGTCAGGAGGTACGGATCGCCGACAGCCCATGGGTCGTGGCCCTGTCCAGCCGTGACCGTTTCGGGGGTACGCGTGCGGGCCAGTTCTGCGGAGGTGTGGTGGTGGCGCCGACGAAAGTGCTGACCGCCGCCCACTGCGTGGGCAAAGACGTCCTCGGGGCGGCCCCGAAGGACATCCCTGACCTCCGGGTCATCGCGGGCCGTGAACGGCTGCGCGGCTCCGGCGGGCGTGAGGTCGCCGTACGGTCCGTCCAGGTGGATCCGGCGTACGAGCCGCGTTCCAACGCGTCGGACCTCGCCGTGCTGACGCTGGCGCGCGCCCTGCCCGAGGAGTACGCGATCAGGCCGGCGGAGCCCGGGGACCCGGCCGCCGCGCCGGGCACCGACGCGGCGGTCTACGGCTGGGGTGATACCTCGGGCGATGCCGACTACGCGCAGGCGCTGCGCTCCGCGCGTGTGAAGGTGCTGCCGGACTCAAGCTGCGAGCGGGCGTACCCGGGCGGCTCAGGGGACCGTTACGAGGCTTCCACGATGCTCTGTGCGGGCGATCCCCAGGGCGGGCATGACGCGTGCCAGGGGGACAGTGGCGGGCCGCTGGTGGCCCAGGGACGGCTTATCGGGCTCGTCTCCTGGGGGAGTGGCTGCGGGCGCGCCGACAGTCCGGGCGTCTATACCCGGATCACCATGGGCGCGCGGGCCGTCGCCGACGCGGCGGGGGCACGGCCCCCGCGGTGATCGGCGCGGGTTCCCACGCCGAGGCGGGGTTCCCGGGGTTCCCCTGCCGGCATGGGGTTCGGGCTTCCATGTCGAGTGGGTCGGCCACGACGACGAGAACGGGCGGTCACCCTGCGGTACAGGGGTGGCCGCCCGTCGGCCGGCTCGGACCGGCCCTTGGCTCGTCGTGGATGCGAGGTGTCAGTGTTCCTCTTCACCGCCGCCGGCCGGTACGGCCGTCAGTCGGTCGGTCTCATCCTGTATTTCCGCGGCGATCTTCTTGAGTTCCGGCTCGAACTTGCGCCCGTGATGGGCACAGAAGAGCAGTTCACCACCGCTGGACAGGAGGACGCGCAGATAGGCCTGGGCGCCGCACCGGTCGCAGCGATCAGCCGCGGTCAGCGGGCTCGCGGGGGTCAGAACAGTAGTCACGTCGCCTCTTCTCTAGCTCGACGAGCTGTCGTACCAGGGTCAACATCCAACCAGGCCGAAAACGTTCCCGCTCTCGGCTTTTCCTCGAAAATTTCTTCCGTTGTGGCTGACTGCTGACGATTGGCGGCGAATGGGCCGTATTGCTCGCGGGGCTTCGCACTACGGGTTTCGCGTTGCTTGACGTTGCTTGTCAGGGGGATCGCCCTCGCCGGCCGGCTTGCCGGTTGTTGATGAGGACGTGCCCGGAGCCTAAATGGTTCATGCCTGGAAGGGAACGTGATGTGTGCTTCACTCCATCGAAGGATCGAACACCTATGCGACCTTGGACTAGCATGAGAATTCGCGAGGGTGGCGTGACAACGGCTCTACCAGGCCTCTGTACCCTCTGACCGGTGACAGACGCCGGGCCTTTACCCCACGGGGGCCCATCTCAAATTCAGCGAGGAGCGAACCGCGTGACCGCCGATACGTCCGTGCCGTCCACTGCGCTGCTGACAGCAGACCGTGACGGCTCCAACTACACCGCGCGGCACCTGCTCGTCCTTGAAGGGCTCGAAGCGGTCCGCAAACGCCCCGGAATGTATATCGGCTCGACCGACAGCCGCGGCCTGATGCACTGCCTCTGGGAGATCATCGACAACTCGGTCGACGAGGCCCTGGGCGGGTACTGCGACCACATCGAGGTGATCCTCCACGAGGACGGCTCGGTCGAGGTCAAGGACAACGGCCGGGGTATCCCCGTCGATGTCGAGCCCAAGACCGGCCTCTCCGGCATCGAGGTCGTGATGACCAAGCTGCACGCCGGCGGAAAGTTCGGCGGCGGCTCGTACGCCGCCTCGGGCGGCCTGCACGGCGTGGGCGCCTCCGTCGTCAACGCGCTCTCCGCCCGGCTGGACGTCGAGGTGGACCGCAACAGCGCCACGCACTCGATCAGCTTCCGCCGCGGTGTCCCCGGGATGTTCACCGAGCAGGGCCCCGACAGCCCCTTCGATCCCGCGAACGGGCTCCGCAAGGGCAAGCGGGTGCCCAAGACCCGTACCGGCACGCGCGTGCGCTACTGGGCCGACCGGCAGATCTTCCTCAAGGACGCCAAGCTCTCCCTGGACACGCTCCACCAGCGTGCCCGGCAGACCGCCTTCCTGGTCCCCGGACTGACGATCGTCGTCAGGGACGAGCGGGGTCTCGGCGAGAGCGAGGGCGGCGGCGCGAGCGAGGAGACGTTCCGGTTCGACGGCGGCATCAGTGAGTTCTGTGAATATCTCGCGCAGGACAAGGCCGTCTGCGATGTGCTGCGGCTGACCGGACAGGGCACCTTCAAGGAGACCGTGCCGGTCCTGGACGACCGCGGGCATATGACCCCCACCGAGGTCACCCGCGAGCTGGGTGTCGATGTCGCCCTGCGCTGGGGCACCGGGTACGACACCATCGTCAAGTCGTTCGTGAACATCATCGCCACCCCCAAGGGCGGCACCCATGTGAGCGGATTCGAGCGTTCTCTGACCAAAACGGTCAATGAGGCGCTGCGCTCGGCGAAGATGCTGCGCGTCGCGGAGGACGACGTCGTCAAGGACGACGCCCTGGAGGGCCTGACGGCCGTGGTCACGGTACGGCTCGCCGAGCCGCAGTTCGAGGGCCAGACCAAGGAGGTCCTCGGTACGTCCGCGGCCAACCGGATCGTCGCCAATGTCATCGCCAAGGAGCTCAAGGAGTTTCTGACCTCGACGAAGCGCGACGCCAAGGCGCAGGCCCGCGCCGTGCTGGAGAAGGCCGTCGCCGCCGCCCGTACGCGGATCGCGGCCCGTCAGCACAAGGAGGCGCAGCGCAGGAAGACGGCGCTGGAGTCCTCCTCGCTGCCGGCCAAGCTCGCCGACTGCCGCAGTGACGACGTGGACCGCAGCGAGCTGTTCATCGTGGAGGGCGACTCGGCGCTCGGTACGGCCAAGCTCGCCAGGAACAGCGAGTTCCAGGCGCTGCTGCCGATCCGGGGCAAGATCCTCAATGTCCAGAAGTCATCCGTCTCGGACATGCTCAAGAACGCCGAGTGCGGGGCGATCATCCAGGTCATAGGGGCGGGCTCGGGCCGGACCTTCGACATCGACGCCGCCCGTTACGGCAAGATCGTGCTGCTGGTCGACGCCGATGTCGACGGCGCCCATATCCGCTGCCTGCTGCTCACGCTCTTCCAGCGCTACATGCGGCCGATGGTGGAGGCGGGCCGGGTCTTCGCCGCCGTGCCGCCGCTGCACCGGATCGAGCTGGTCCAGCCCAAGAAGGGCCAGGACAAGTACGTCTACACGTACTCGGACAACGAGCTGCGGCAGACGCTGCTGGAGTTCCAGCGCAAGAACGTGCGCTTCAAGGACTCCATCCAGCGCTACAAGGGCCTCGGTGAGATGGACGCCGACCAGCTGGCGGAGACCACGATGGACCCCCGCCACCGCACCCTGCGGCGGATCAACATCGGGGACCTGGAGTCGTCCGAGCAGATCTTCGATCTGCTGATGGGTAACGAGGTGGCTCCCCGGAAGGAGTTCATCACCAGCTCCGCGGCGACGCTGGACCGCTCGCGCATCGACGCCTGAGGCGGCCGGGGCATCTGGGACAGCGGCCTCCACCCACGGGTGGAGGCCGTCCTTCCACCCCTGATCAACCCACACGCCGATGCTCTGACCTGGTGTTTCTCCGTAGCGTCGAAGACGTTGAACTTCTTCGTCCCCGGAGGCCCGGATGTCCTCGCTCCTCAACGTACTGGTGGCCGTCGCGGTGGTCGCCCTGATCGCCGCCCGCCAGCTCAAGCCCCAGCGGGTCACCGCCGACGGGCACCGGTGGCTGGTGCTGCCCGTCATCCTGGTCGTGGTCGCGCTGCGTGAGCCCGGGCTTCTCGACTCCCGGGAACTGTCGCTGTCGGCGCTGCTGCTCGGCGCCGAGCTGGTGGTGGGGCTGCTGATGGGCGCGGGCTGGGCCCGGACCAGCCGTATCTGGACCGAGCGGGACGGCTCGGTGTGGTCGAGGGGTACGAAGGCGACCGCCGGGGTCTGGGTCGCCGGAATCGCCCTGCGGCTGGGGCTCATGGGTCTCGGCGCGCTGATCGGCGTCCACCAGGGCAGCGGGGCGCTGCTGCTCGCCCTCGCCGCCTCGGTACTGGTCCGCAGGGGGATGCTGGTGTGGTGGGCCCGCGCCGGCCGGCCGTCGTACGGTGACGGCGTAGCCGCCGCACCGTGGAAGGACCGTGTGTGACCCCCGAGGCCTGGAGGAACTGGCCCTCCCGGGAAGCTCTCTCCCGGGAGGGCCGCGGCGATGCCCGGCGATGGCTGAACCGCGGCGTACGCGTGCTGGCCCTCGCCGCCCTGCTGTGGTCCACCTTCAGCCAGCGCCATGTGGCCGGCTGGGCAGCGGTCGCGGCGGTCGCAGGGGTGCTGCTCACCGGGTTTCTGGCCTGGTCCTTCTACCGCACCACGCTGCGCAACGATCTCTGGCCGTCGGTCGGGCTGCTCGTCCTGCTGCTGGGCGGGTCGATGGTCGCGCGGCACAGCGGATTCGAGATCGCGGGCACCGTGCTCTGGTGCGGCTGCACGGTCGTCGCCATCGAACGGCTGCCGCTCGCCGCCGCGCTGCCCACGACCGTCGTCGCCCTCGGCTGGTTCGCGACGCACAACCAGGACAACTGGCTCACCACCACGATCACCACCGTCGGGCTGCTCCTCGCCGGGTACGTACTGCGGCTCGACGCGGAGGCGCGCGGCAACGCCCAGCGGCTGCTGGCCCAGGAACGTGCAGCTCTGGCCGCCGAGGCGGAGTCGGCCGCCCTCGCGGAGCGGGCCAGGATCGCCCGGGACATCCATGACGTCCTGGCGCACAGCCTCTCGGCGCAGCTCGTCCATCTGGAGGCGGCGCGGTTGCGGATTGAGCGCGAGCCGCACAGCCCGTTCCGCGATCAGATCCTGGAACGGGTCGTCGCCGCGCGCTCCATGGCACGCGAAGGGCTCGCCGAGACCCGGCAGGCGCTCTCCGCGCTGCGCGGCGACATGGCGCCCCTCGGCGACTACCTGCGTGAACTGGCCGCGATGGACGGTGCCGAGGTCGAGATCGGCGGCGTGCCTCGGCCGCTGCCCGCGGAGGCGTCCCAGACGGTGCGCCGGGTGGTGCAGGAGGCGCTGACCAACGTACGGAAACACGCCCCGGGCGCGCGGGTGCTGATCCGGCTCACATACGGCGCGGACGAGGTGACGCTGGATGTGCGGGACTCCGGTGGGAAGGGCGCGGCCCCGGCCGGGCTGGGCTCCTCGGGTTCCGGGTACGGTCTGCTGGGGATGAAGGAGCGCGCCGAGCTGCTCGGCGGCACCCTGGAGGCCGGTCCGGGAGGACTGGAGGACCCCGGCGAGAAGGGCTTCAACGTGCGTTTGCGAGTGCCCGCATGACGGCGAGGGTGATCGTCGCCGACGACCAGGCCGTGGTGCGCGAGGGCATCGTGATGCTGCTCGGGCTGCTGCCGGGCATCGAGGTCGTCGGCGCCGCGAGGGACGGCGAGGAGGCCGTGGCCCTTGTCGCCGAACTCGCCCCCGATGTGGTCCTGATGGATCTGCGGATGCCGCGCTGCGACGGCGTGGAGGCCACCCGCCGTATCCGCGCCGAGCACCCGGCCACACAGGTCGTGGTGCTCACGACATACGCCGACGACGATTCGCTCTTCGCCGCGCTCCGGGCCGGCGCCCGCGGCTATCTCACCAAGGACGCGGGGGGCGAGGAGATCGCCCGGGCCGTCGACGACGTACTGGCGGGGCAGGCCGGACTGGCGCCCGCCGTACAGCGCCGGCTGCTGGAGCGGGTCACGGACCCGCCCGCGGATCCCGCCCCGGCGGAGCTGCCCGACGGGCTCACCGCCCGCGAGGCGGAGGTGCTCTCGCTGGTCGCCGAGGGGCTCTCCAACAAGGAGATCGCGCACCGGCTGCATATCGGGACGGCCACGGTGAAGACCCATATCAACAACCTCTTCGCCAAGACCGGTGTGCGCGACCGCGCGCAGGCCGTGCGCTATGCCTATCAGCACGGGCTTACCTCGCCACCCGGGACAACCATCACCTGATGGAGTGAAGCCCGGAGAGAGAGGAGTCCGGGATCTCCCCACTCTGTCCATCCTTCTTGCACGCGGCCGAAACGGTTCGCCGACAAGGAGAGTTGACCGGTGGAGAAGCAGGAAGGGCGTGACGCCGCAGCGGTGCGGCCCGACGCCCCGTGGTATGCGGCGCTGTCCCCGGACTGGGGCGAGTGGGGCGGTACGGGCGGCTCCGCGGCGCCCGCCGCACCGGCCCCCGGCTACCGGGGCGCGACCGACGCCACCGATATCTACGCGGAGGTCCATCGCGGCGCGGCCTTCCAGGAGGTGCGCGGTCGCTACCGCCGGTTCGTCGTCCCCGCCTCGCTCGCCTTCCTCGGCTGGTACGTGGCGTATGTGGTGGCGGCGACGGCCGCCCCGGGGCTGATGGCCCGGCCGGTCGCGGGCGCGGTGAACGTGGCGATGGTCGCGGGCCTCGGCCAGTTCCTCTCCACGTTCCTGCTGACCTGGGCGTACGCGCGCCATGCCCGGCTGCACCGGGACCGCGCGGCCCTCGAACTGCGCTGGGCCGTCTTCGACCGGCGGACGCGCGGCGACGTGGGCGACGTGGGCAACGAGGGAGACGAGGGGGACCAGCGGTGAGCGGCGACCATCAGACCCTGGCGCTGCTGCTGTTCAGCGTGTTCGTCGCGGTCACGCTGGGGATCACCACATGGGTGAGCCGCCGCCGGCCTGGTTCCGTCGAGGAGTTCTACGCGGGCGGCCGGCTCTTCTCGCCCATGGAGAACGGATTCGCCATCGCCGGGGACTATCTGTCCGCGGCCTCCTTCCTCGGGATCTCGGGCCTGATCGCCCTCTTCGGCTACGACGGCCTGCTCTACTCGGTCGGCTTTCTGGTCGCCTGGCTGGTCGTGCTGTTCCTGGTGGCCGAACTCGTCCGTAACGTCGGCCGGTTCACCCTCGCCGATGTGGTCGCGGCCCGGATGCGCGAACGTCCCGTACGGATCGCCGCGGGCACCTCCTCGGTCACCGTCTCCGTGCTGTATCTGGTCGCGCAGATGGTCGGCGCGGGCAGCCTGGTCGCGTTGCCGCTCGGCGGCACGAGCGGCGCGGCGCGCACCTGGACCGTGATCGGTGTGGGCGTGCTGATGGTCGTGTACGTCTCGCTCGGCGGGATGCGCGCCACCACCTGGATCCAGATCGTCAAGGCGGTCCTGCTGATGGCCGGCGCGATCGCGCTGACCGTGCTCGTCCTGATCCGTTTCCACGGAAACGTCAATGAGCTGCTGAACACGGCGGCGGCCCGGAGCGGCCACGGCAAGGACTTCCTCGCGCCGGGACTGCGGTACGGCGGCGACTGGACCGCGCGGATCGACTTCATCAGCCTCGGGCTCGCGCTCGTTCTCGGCACGGCCGGACTGCCGCATATCCTCTCGCGCTTCGCCACCGTGCCGACCGCGCTCGCCGCCCGCCGCTCGGTCATCTGGTCCATCGGGCTGATCGGCGGCTTCTATCTGATGACGATCGTGCTCGGGTTCGGCGCGGCAGCGCTGGTCGGCACGGACGCGGTACGTGCCTCAAGCGCGGCCGGGAACACCGCGGTCCCGCTGCTCGCCCTCGACCTCGGCGGCGGGGCGGGGTCGACCGGGGGGACGGTGCTCTTCGCGGTGGTCGCGGCGATCGCCTTCGCGACGATCCTCGCCGTCGTCGCGGGCGTCACGCTCGCCTCCTCGGCCTCCGTCGCCCATGATCTCTACGCCTCGCTCAAGCGCGGGCACACGAAGCGCCGTGGTGAGGTGGCCGTGGCGCGGCTGGCGGCGGCCGGAATCGGCGCGGTGGCGATCGCGCTCAGTCTGCCGGCCCAGAACCTGAACGTGGCCTTCCTGGTCGGACTCGCCTTCGCGGTCGCCGCCTCCGCCAATCTACCCGTGCTGCTCTACTCGCTGTTCTGGCGGAACTTCACCACGCGCGGCGCGGTCTGGTCGGTGTACGGGGGGCTGATTCCGGCGGTCCTGCTGGTGGTGGTCTCGCCGGTGGTCTCGGGGAGCCCCGAGTCGATCTTCCCCGGGGCGGATTTCGCGGTCTTCCCGCTCCAGAACCCGGGGGTGGTCTCCATCCCGCTGGGCTTCCTGGCGGGATGGCTCGGTACGGTCACCTCCACCGAACCGCCGGACGGGGCGAAGCACGCGGAGACCGAGGTCAGATCGCTGACGGGGGCGGGAGCGGTCTGAGTCCTCTCGTGCGGAGAGGGCGGCTCAGGCCGGAGCCACGGGCCCGGGCCACGGGGCCGGGCCCCTGACACGGGCCGGGGACACGGGCCGTCGACACGGACCGGGAAGCGGAGCCGTCAGCCGCTCGACGCCCAGGCGTAGCGGTGCTCCGGGCGCCCCGTCTCCCCGTACCGCAGTGTGAGCCGTACCCGCCCGGCCCGCTCCAGCAGCTTGAGATAGCGCTGCGCGGTCTGCCGGCTCATCCCCGCGCGCTCCGCGATCTCCTGCGCCGAGAGCGGTCCGCCGGCGCCCATCAGCACCTTGCGCACCACCTCGGCGGTGGTGGGGGAGTGGCCCTTGGGGAGGGCGGGGGCGCTCGCGGCGGAGAGGGCCCCGAACATCCGGTCCACTTCCGACTGTTCCGCCTCGCCGCCGCCTTCCAGGGTGCGGCGCAGCGTCGCGTATGCCTCCAGCTTGGCCCGTAGCCCGGCGAAGTTGAACGGTTTGACCAGGTACTGGAGCGCGCCGTGGCGCATCGCGGACTGGACCGTGGCGACATCGCGCGCCGCCGTCACCATGATCACGTCGGTCTGATGGCCGAGCCGCCGCAACTCCCGCACCACGGCGAGCCCGTTCTCGTCCGGGAGATAGTGGTCGAGAAGGATGAGATCGACGGGGTGTTCGGCGATCCGGCCCAGCGCCTCGGCGGCGGTATGGGCCTGGGCCACCACCCGGAAGCCCGCGACCTTGGCCACATAGGCCGTATTGATCTGCGCGACCCGGATGTCGTCGTCCACGACCAGTACGTCGATCATCGTGTCTCCCCTGCCCCGGCCTGCTCGCGGGCGGTTCCGGGTAGTGCCCCGGACTCCGTGGTCCCGTCGCGCTCCATGCTCCCGCCGGGGTCCGCTTCCGTCAGCGCCTCCGGCAGGACGACCGTGAACTGCGCCCCGCCGTGCGCCCCCGCGCCGACCCGTGCGCTGCCGCCCTGCCGCTCGGCGAGTCTGCGCACCAGGGCCAGCCCGAGGCCGCGTTTGCCGTGCGCCGGTGGTTCCTTGGTCGACCAGCCCTCGGAGAAGACCAGTTCACGCTGGTCGGGCGGGACGCCGGGGCCACTGTCGGAGATCACGAGAACGACCGTACGGCCTTCGGCGCGCAGCTCCACCTCGATCCGCGGGTCCTCGGAGCCGGCCGCCGCGTCCAGCGCGTTGTCGACGAGGTTGCCGACGACCGTGACCAGGCCCTGCGGATCGATCAGCCGGTCCGGCAGCAGCGTGCCGGGGGAGAGCCGCAGCGAGACGCCCCGCTCCGCCGCGACCGTGGCCTTGCCGACCAGCAGCGCGGCCGGCAGCGGATCGTGGATCCGCTCGGTGATCTGCTCGGCGGTGGCCCGGTGCACCCCGACGACCTCGGTGACGAACTCCACCGCCTCCTCGTGCATCTCCAGCTCCAGCAGCCCCAGCAGCGTATGCATCCGGTTCGCGTGTTCGTGGTCCTGGGCGCGCAGGGCGTCGATCAGCCCCTTGGTGGCGTCCAGCTCCCGGCCGAGCCGCTCCAGCTCGGTACGGTCGCGGAGGGTCACGACGGCGCCCCCGTCGTCGGTGGGCATCCGGTTGGCGACCAGGACGCGGCTGCCCTGGACGGCCAGCAGATCCTCGCCCACCACCCGCCCCGCCAGCACCTCGGTGGTGCGCCCCGCACCGAGCACGTCCTCCAGCGGCCGTCCGATGGCGTCGGCGCCGAGTCCAAGCAGCCGCTGCGCCTCGTCGTTCATCAGCCGGATCCTGCCGGTCCCGTCCAGTGCCACAACGCCTTCCCGCAGGCTGTGCAGCATGGCCTCGCGCTCGGTGAGCAGCGCCGAGATATCGGAGAAGGCCAGGTCATGGGTCTGCCGCTGGAGACGTCTGGAGATCAGATACGCGGCGAGCGCCCCGGCGGCCAGCGCGCCTCCCGCGTACGCGAGCAGCCCGGGGATCGCGGCCAGGAACCGGTCGCGGACGCTGTCGTACGCGATACCGACCGAGACGGCCCCGACGATCCGCCCGCTCTCGTCCCGCAGCGGCACCTTGCCCCGGGCGGACCGGCCGAGCGTGCCGCTGTCCAGTTCCATGACCTCCTTGCCCGCGAGGGCGTCGCTGGGATCGGTGGAGACCACCCTGCCGATCTGGTCCAGGTCGGTGTGCGACCAGCGCACCCCGCGTCTGTCCATGATCACCACATACTCGGCGCCGGTGGACTGTCTGATGCGCTCGGCCTCGGCCTGTACGGGGCCGTCGGCCGCCGGGTCCGTGGTGACGAGATCGGCGGCCACATCGATGGAGGCCGTGGTCTCGGCGATCGCCAGCGCGCGGTGCATCGCCTGTTCGTCCAATTCGGCGCTGAAGGGCGCGAGGAAGAGCCCCGTGGCCAGCACGGTGACGCCCGCGGCGATGGCGAGCTGCATCAGCAGCACCTGCGAGAAGACCCGGCGTGGCCAGCCGAATCGCCGTCGTCTGCCCGCGGTGCTCGGTGCGGCGTTCATATGTACGAACGGTAGAGGGCCGGGCGCCCTTTCCGAAACTTCCACATCTACGCAAATGGCTTGCAAGATATGCGGTGCGCTTACGGTTCCCTGCTGAGCGGCCGGAAACCGGCGTGTGTCGCGCATTGGCGGCCAACCCGGCTGAGGAACCTGGGGATTTGGTTCTGTCCGAGCGGTGGACGACCTCGCATTTCTCTGCAACTCTCTGACCGCAAAACGCAAAAGTCTCTGTTCAGCAGTGCAGAAACGCCTGTCCTACAGGTACGCAGCCAGAGCCGCGCCCTCGTCGCCCCCGCGCCGAGGCCGAAGATCGGGGATCCATGAGATCGCTACGCCGGAGATGGCGGGTCCTCTCCGCCGCCATAGCCACCAGTCTTTTGATGATCGGCTGGCCGTCGATGACCGCTGCGGCGGCCGACGGTCCCAATATCGCCGCGGGGCGGACCGCGGCGGCGAGCACGACATCGGGCGACGGGACCGCCCGGAACGTGACCGACGGGGATCAGTCCACGTACTGGGAGGGCGACGGCAAGAAGTTCCCCCAGTGGGTGCAGTCGGACCTGGGGTCGAGCAAGCGCGTCGACCAGGTGGTGCTGAAGCTCCCCGCGGGGTGGGAGTCCCGGAAGCAGACGCTCTCACTCCAGGGCAGCGCGGACGGCACCAGCTTCTCGACGCTGAAGTCCTCCGCCACGTACTCCTTCAGCAAGGGGGCGGGCAACAAGGTCACCGTGTCCTTCCCGGCCACCAAGGCCCGCTTCGTACGGGCGAACATCACGGGCAACACGGCGGGGAAGAAGGCCCAGCTCTCCGAGCTTGAGGTGCACACCGCCGCCGCGGCGTCGGTCAACCTCGCGCTCGGCAGGACGCTCACGGCGAGCAGCTTCACCGAGGTCTACGGACCGGGCAACGCCAATGACGGCAACAAGGCCAGCTACTGGGAGAGCAGGAACAACGCCTTCCCGCAGTGGATCCAGGCCGACCTCGGCTCCTCGGTCCGCGTCAACCAGGTCGTGCTGCGGCTGCCGGACGGCTGGGGCGCCAGGGACCAGACGCTGAAGATCCAGGGGAGCGACAACAACTCCACCTTCTCGGATCTGACGGCGTCCAAGGCGTACACCTTCAACGCCGCGGGCGGCCAGGCGGTGACGATCCCCTTCGACGCCGTCACCACGCGCTACGTCCGCGTGCTGATCACGGCCAATACCGGCCAGCCCGGCGGTCAGCTCTCCGAACTGGAGATCTACGGCCCCGAGACCGGTGACACACAGGCGCCCACCGCGCCCACGGAGCTGGCCTACACCGAGCCGGCCACCGGGCAGATCAAGCTGACCTGGCAGGCGTCCACCGACAACACGGGCGTGACCGGCTACGACATCTACGCCAACAACGAGCTGCGCACCAGCGTCGCCGGCAATGTCACGACGTTCACCGACACCCAGCCCGGCGGTACGACCGTCGCGTACTACGTACGGGCCAAGGACGCGGCCGGAAATGTCTCGGGCAACAGCAACACCGTCACCCGCCAGGGCGACAGCGGTGACACACAGGCGCCCACCACCCCCGCCAACCTCGCCTTCACCGAGCCGTCCTCCGGTCAGATCAGGCTGACCTGGGGCGCCTCGACGGACAACAAGGGCGTGACGGGGTACGAGATCTACGCCAACAACGTGCTGCGCCAGACCGTGGCCGGCGATGTCACCACGTACACGGACACCCAGCCCGCGGGGACGACCGTCTCGTACTACGTACGGGCCAAGGACGCGGCGGGCAACCGGTCCGGCAACAGCAACACGGTCACCAGGAACGGCAGCAGCGGGTCGGCGTCGAACCTGGCCGTCGGCAAGCCGATCAGCGCGTCCTCCGTGATCCACACCTTCGTCGCGGAGAACGCCAACGACAACAGCGTCACCACCTACTGGGAGGGCGCGGGCGGCAGCTACCCCAACACCCTCACCGTGAAACTGGGCGCCAACGCCGACACCCAGAGCGTGGTCGTCAAGCTCAACCCGGACAGCAGCTGGGGAGCGCGGACCCAGAACATCCAGGTACTGGGACGTGAGCAGAGCGCGTCGGGCCTCACCAGCCTGGTGGCCGCCAAGGACTACGCGTTCAGCCCGGCGACCGGGAACTCGGTGACCATCCCGGTCACCGCGCGCGTCGCCGATGTCCAGCTGAAGTTCACCTCCAACACCGGCTCGGGCGCGGGACAGGTGGCGGAGTTCCAGGTGCTCGGTGACCCGGCGCCCAACCCCGACCTCCAGGTCACGGCGGTCAGCGCGGCCCCCGCCGCGCCGGTCGAGTCCGACCCGATCACCCTGTCGGCGACGGTACGCAACGCCGGAGCGGTCGCCGCGCCGGCCAGCACGGTCGATTTCCAGCTCGGCGGCAGCAAGGCCGGCAGCGCTTCGGTGGGCGCTCTGGCGGCCGGCGCGTCGGCCACCGTCACGGCGAACGTCGGCCCGCGTGACGCCGGTTCGTACCAGCTCGGCGCGGTCGCGGACCCGGCCAACGCGGTCATCGAGCAGAACGAGACCAACAACTCCTACACCAGCCCCACCCCGCTGGTGGTGAAGCCGGTCTCCAGCTCGGACCTGGTCGCCGCGACCGTCTCCACCTCACCGTCCTCGCCCGCGGCCGGGGACACCGTCACCTTCTCGGTGGCGGTCAAGAACCAGGGCACGGTGGCCTCCGCGGCCGGCGCCCATGGCATCACGCTCTCCCTGCTCGACTCCAAGGGCGCCACGGTCAAGACCCTGACCGGTACGTACAACGGGACCATCGCGGCCGGGGCGACCACCCCGCCGGTGGGCCTCGGCACCTGGGCCGCGGCCAACGGCTCGTACACCGTGAAGGTGGTCCTCGCCGACGACACCAACGAACTGCCGGTCAAGCGCGCGAACAACACCAGCACACAGCCGCTGTTCGTCGGACGCGGCGCCAATATGCCGTACGACATGTACGAGGCGGAGGACGGCACCACCGGCGGCGGCGCACAGGTCGTCGGCCCGAACAGGACCATCGGTGATGTGGCGGGCGAGGCGTCGGGCCGCAAGGCCGTCACGCTCAACAACACCGGCAACTACGTCGAGTTCACCACCAGGGCCAGCACGAACACGCTGGTCACGCGATTCTCGATACCGGACTCGGCGGGCGGCGGTGGCATCAACTCCACTCTGAACGTCTATGTCGACGGCACCTTCCTCAAGGCGATCGACCTCACCTCCAAGTACGCGTGGCTGTACGGAGCGGAGACCGGCCCAGGCAACTCGCCCGGCTCCGGTGCGCCCCGGCACATCTACGACGAGGCGAACGTCATGCTGGGCAAGACCGTCCCGGCGGGCAGCAAGATCAGGCTCCAGAAGGACGCGGCCAACACCACCACATACGCGATCGACTTCATCAACCTGGAGCAGGTCGCGCAGATCGCCAACCCGGACCCGGCCACGTACACGGTCCCGGCCGGATTCACCCACCAGGACGTGCAGAACGCTCTGGACCGGGTCCGGATGGACACCACGGGGAAGCTGGTCGGCGTCTATCTGCCGCCCGGTGACTACCAGACGTCCAGCAAGTTCCAGGTGTACGGGAAGCCGGTGCAGGTCGTCGGCGCCGGTCCCTGGTTCACCAGGTTCTATGCCCCGGCGACGCAGGAGAACACCGATATCGGCTTCCGCGCGGAGGCCGCGGCGAAGGGCTCGTCCTTCACCGGCTTCGCGTACTTCGGCAACTACACCTCGCGCATCGACGGTCCCGGCAAGGTGTTCGACTTCGCTAATGTCTCCGACATCACGATCGACAACATCTGGAACGAGCACATGGTCTGCCTGTACTGGGGCGCCAACGCGGACCGGATCACGATCAAGAACTCCCGGATCCGGAACATGTTCGCCGACGGCATCAACATGACCAACGGCTCCACGGACAACCACGTGGTCAACAATGACGCGCGGGCCACGGGAGACGACAGCTTCGCGCTGTTCTCGGCGATCGATGCCGGCGGCGCGGACATGTTCAACAACGTCTACGAGAATCTGTCCTCGACGCTGACCTGGCGTGCGGCGGGTCTCGCGGTGTACGGCGGCTACCGCAACACCTTCCGCAACATCCATATCGCGGACACCCTCGTCTACTCGGGGATCACGGTCAGCTCCCTGGACTTCGGTTATCCGATGAACGGCTTCGGGACCGAACCGACGACGATCGAGAACGTGTCGATCGTCCGGGCCGGCGGCCACTTCTGGGGAGCGCAGACCTTCCCGGGGATCTGGCTGTTCTCGGCGTCCAAGGTGTTCCAGGGGATCCGGATCAACAATGTCGACATCGTCGATCCGACCTACAGCGGCATCATGTTCCAGACCAACTATGTGGGCGGTCAGCCGCAGTTCCCGATCAAGGACACCATCCTCAGCGACATCTCGATCTCCGGGGCCCGCAAGAGCGGTGACGCGTTCGACGCCAAGTCGGGCTTCGGACTGTGGGCCAACGAGATGCCGGAGGCGGGTCAGGGTCCGGCCGTCGGTGAGGTCACCTTCAACGGTCTGACGCTCAACAACAACGCCGTGGACGTGAAGAACACCACGCCCAACTTCAAGATCAATATCAACCCGTAGGAGGGGCCTCGGCCCCCCAGCGGGCCGTAGTGTGGTGCCGGCCGGTCGCTTCCGGTCGGCACCACGCTTACCCGCCCCTTTACGCTCGAATTACGCTCTCAAGCAAGTAGCTTGCATGCCTTGCGATAGTCTTGCGTGTATGACGCGACGACTTGCTCAGGTGGCGAAGAAGGTTGGGGTCAGCGAGGCCACGGTCAGCCGGGTACTCAATGGCAAGCCCGGGGTCTCACAGGCCACGCGCCAGTCGGTGCTGACCGCGCTGGACGTCCTGGGTTACGAGCGGCCGACGCAGCTGCGCGGCGAGCGCGCCCGACTCGTCGGTCTGGTGCTTCCGGAGTTGCAGAACCCCATCTTCCCGGCGTTCGCCGAAGTGATCGGCGGAGCGCTGGCCCAGCAGGGTCTGACGCCTGTGCTGTGCACCCAGACGAAGGGCGGCGTCTCCGAGGCGGACTATGTGGAGCTGCTGCTTCAGCAGCAGGTGTCCGGGGTGGTCTTCGCCGGCGGGCTGTTCGCGCAGGCCGACGCCCCGCACGACCACTACCGGCTGCTCGCCGAGCGCAAGATCCCGGTCGTCCTGATCAACGCACCCATCGAGAACCTCGACTTCCCCTGTATCTCCTGCGACGACGCCGTGGCCGTCGAGCAGGCCTATCGCCATCTCGCCTCGCTCGGCCACGAGCGCATCGGTCTCGTACTCGGCCCGTCCGACCATGTGCCCTCCCGGCGCAAGCTCGCCGCGGCGCTGGCGGCGGCGAAGGCCGCCCGGGTGAAGCTGCCCGACGAGTGCGTCGAGCGGGCCATGTTCTCGCTGGAGGGCGGGCACGCGGCGGCGTCGCGGCTGCTGGACCGGGGCGTCACGGGCATCATCTGCGCGAGTGACCCGCTGGCGCTCGGCGCGGTACGGGCCGCCCGCCGGCGCGGTCTCGACGTACCGCGCGAGGTGTCCGTCGTCGGCTTCGACGACTCCGCTTTCATGAACTGCACCGAGCCTCCGCTGACCACTGTCCGGCAGCCCATCGAGGCCATGGGGCGGGCGGCCGTCGAAATGCTGAGCGCCCAGATCCAGGGCGGCGCGGTGCCGCCCGGTGAGCTGCTGTTCGAGCCGGAGCTGGTGGTACGCGGTTCCACGGCGCAGGCCCCGCGCGGCTGACAGGCGGACACGCCACGATCCGGGCCCCGCACGCGAACAGCGTGCGGGGCCCGCCGCGTTGCGGGGCCGTTCCGCATACAGATGACCGGACATGCGCACCAACTGTCAAGTATTTGCGAAATCGGGGCGACATATTGCGGACATCCGTAGTTGGTGGTTGAGTGAGCGCCGCCACACAGCGAGCAGCTGTGGGTTTCCCACGCTCCTGCCCAAGAGGGGTCCCACCGATGAGAAGTTCCGGGTTCCGCCGCACCTGTACCGCAGCCATAGCCTCCGCGCTCGCCCTCACTGGTCTGGCCGCGTGCGGCTCGGGCAGCGAGGACACCGCCGGGGGCAAAACGCGTATCACTGTGAACTGCATGCCGCCGAAGAGCGCCAAGACCGACCGGCAGAGCTTCGAGGACGACATCAAGACGTTCGAGAAGGCGAACCCGGACATCGACGTCGTCGGCCGCGACGCCTTCCCCTGCCAGGACCCGAAGACCTTCGACGCGAAGCTCGCCGGCGGTCAGATGGAGGACGTCTTCTACACGTACTTCACGGACGCCAAGCACGTCGTCGACATCAACCAGGCGGCGGACATCACCTCGTACGTGAAGGAGATGAAGGGCTACAGCGACATGCAGCAGTCGCTGCGTGACGTCTACACCGTCGACGGCAAGGTCTACGGCGTTCCGCGGTCGAACTACTCGATGGGCCTCCTCTACAACAAGAAGCTCTTCCAGCAGGCCGGTCTCGACCCCGACAAGCCGCCGGCCACCTGGGAAGAGGTGCGGGCCGCCGCCAAGAAGATCGCGGGGCTCGGCAAGGGCTATGTGGGATACGCCGATTACAGCGCGCAGAACCAGGGCGGCTGGCACTTCACCGCCGAGATCTACTCGCAGGGCGGCGATGTCGTCACCCCGGACGGCAAGAAGGGGGCCGTCGACACCCCCGAGGGCAAGGCCGTCCTGCAGAACCTCAAGGACATGCGCTGGACCGACAACTCCATGGGGACCAAGCAGCTCCTGATCCTCAACGACGTCCAGCAGATGATGGGCTCCGGCAAGCTCGGTATGTACATCTCCGCGCCGGACAACGTGCCGATCCTGGTCAAGGAGAAGGGCGGCAAGTACGAGGACCTCGCGCTCGCCCCCATGCCCGGCGGCAAGGGCACGCTCATCGGCGGCGACGGCTACATGTTCAACAAGAAGGCCTCCCCCGAGCAGATCAGGGCCGGTCTGAAGTGGCTGGAGTTCGAGCCGAACGGTCCGGGCACCGGGCGTAACAACTGGAAGCGCGCCGCCGATCTGAAGGCCCCGGTCGGTCTGCCCGAGCCCCGGTTGTGGACCGGCGCCACGGACGCCAAGGACCAGGAGCTGAAGAAGCAGTACGCCAACGTCCCGGTCGAGAACTACCAGGCGTTCCTGGACGGCAGCCAGCAGCTCACCGCGAAGCTGGAGCCCCCGAAGGCCCAGCAGATCTACTCGGTCCTCGACGGGGCGGTCTCCGCGGTCCTCACCAAGGAGGACGCCGACATCGACGGTCTCCTGAAGGACGCCCAGTCCAAGATCGACGGAATCCTGGCACGAGGCTGACGCGTCGATGAAGACTGCCCAGGCCCCCCACCGGTCCGCCGCCGCGCCGCCCGCCACCCCGGGGCCGCGCCCGGCGGGCCGCGCCGCCGCGGGCCCACTCCGCCGCAAGCTGTCCCATCAGGCGCGCGCCTACGGGTTCCTGATCGGCGGCCTCATCTGCTTCGCGCTGTTCTCCTGGTACCCGGCGATCCGCGCGGTGATCATCGCCTTCCAGAAGTACACCCCCGGATCGGCTCCGGAGTGGGTCGGGACCGCCAACTTCACCCATGTCTTCGACGACCCCGAGTTCGGGGCGGCCTGGCGCAACACGCTCACCTTCACCCTGATCGCCCTGCTGATCGGCTTCGCGGTCCCGTTCGTGATGGCGCTCGTCCTCAATGAACTGCGCCACGCGAAGGCGTTCTTCCGCGTGGTCGTCTACCTCCCGGTGATGATCCCGCCGGTGGTCAGCGCCCTGCTGTGGAAGTGGTTCTACGATCCGGGCGCCGGTCTCGCCAACGAGGCGCTGCGCTTCCTCCATCTGCCCACCTCGAACTGGACCAACGGCGCGGACACCGCGCTCCTCTCCCTCGTCATCGTCGCGACCTGGGCGAACATGGGCGGCACGGTCCTGATCTATCTCGCCGCGCTCCAGGGCATCCCGGGGGAGCTGTACGAGGCCGCGGAGCTGGACGGCGCCAGCATCTGGCAGCGCGTGCGCCATGTGACCGTTCCGCAGACCCGCTTCATCATCCTGATGCTGATGCTGCTCCAGATCATCGCCACGATGCAGGTGTTCACGGAGCCCTTTGTGATCACCGGCGGCGGGCCGGAGAACTCCACCGTCACGATCCTCTATCTCATCTACAAGTACGCGTTCCTCTACAACGACTTCGGCGGGGCCTGCGCCCTGAGCGTGATGCTGTTGATCGTGCTCAGCCTCTTCTCCGCCCTCTATCTGCGGCTCACCCGCACCGACGACTGAGAGAGGAGCGCGGCGCATGACCCGACGTACCTCGGCCGTACGTACCCCCGCTGTACGCACCCCGGCCGTACGCACCCTCGTCTCCCCGCTCGCGCTCGCGAGCACCCGGGGCAGGACGCTGTACTGGATCGTCTTCTGCGGGGTCGTCCTCGCGTTCGTCCTGGCCTTCCTGTTCCCGGTGTACTGGATGGCCTCCGGGGCCATGAAGTCGCCGGACGAACTGGTGCGGACGCCGCCGACGCTGATCCCCGACAGCTGGCATCTCAGCGCGTACACCGATGCCTGGGACCTGATGCAGCTCCCCACGCATCTGTGGAACACCGTGGTCCAGGCCACCGGAGCCTGGATCCTCCAGATCGTCTTCTGTACGGCGGCGGCCTACGCCCTGTCCAAACTGAGGCCGGCGTTCGGGAAGGTGATCCTGGGCGGCATCCTCGCCACCCTGATGGTCCCCGCCCAGGCGCTGCTCGTACCGAAGTACCTGACCATCGCCGATCTGCCGCTGATCCACACCAGCCTGCTCAACGACCCGCTGGGGATCTGGCTGCCGGCCGTGGCCAACGCGTTCAACCTCTATCTGCTGAAGCGTTTCTTCGACCAGATCCCGCGCGATGTGCTGGAGGCGGCGGAGATCGACGGCGCGGGAAAGTTCCGTACCCTCTGGTCGATCCTGCTGCCCATGTCACGGCCGGTGCTCGGCGTGGTCTCCATCTTCGCGCTCGTCGCCGTGTGGCAGGACTTCCTCTGGCCGCTGATGGTCTTCTCGGACACCGACAAACAACCCATCAGCGTCGCGCTGGTCCAGCTGTCGCAGAACATCCCGCTGTCGGTACTCATCGCCGCCATGGTGATCGCCAGTATCCCGATGGTCCTGATGTTCCTGGTGTTCCAGCGCCACATCATCGCCGGCATCAGCGCCGGCAGCACCAAGGGCTGACCAGGACCCCCCAGGGCCAACATCGTGAAAGGAAGTCGTATGGAAGGCAGCCCTCTGGTGCCCGCCGACACGAATTGGTGGCGTGACGCCGCCATTTACCAGATCTACGTACGCAGCTTCGCCGACGGTGACGGAGACGGCACCGGAGATCTCGCGGGCGTACGGGCGAGGCTGCCGTATCTCGTGCGACTGGGGGTGGACGCCATCTGGTTCACCCCCTGGTATCTCTCGCCCCTCGCCGACGGCGGCTACGACGTGGCGGACTACCGGTCCATCGACCCCGCCTTCGGCACCCTCGCCGAGGCCGAGAAACTCATCGCCGAGGCGCGTGAACTGGGTATCCGTACGATCATCGACGTCGTACCCAACCATGTCTCCGACCAGCACGCCTGGTTCAAGGCCGCGCTGGCCGCCGGCTCCGGCAGCCCCGAGCGCGAACTGTTCCACTTCAGACCCGGGCGCGGCGAGAACGGTGAGATCCCGCCGAACGACTGGATCTCCGAGTTCGGCGGCACTCCCTGGACCCGGCTGGACGACGGCGAGTGGTATCTGCATCTCTTCGCCTCCGAGCAGCCCGACCTCAACTGGGCCCATCCCGCGGTGCGCCGGGAGCACGAGGACGTGCTGCGCTTCTGGTTCGAACGGGGCGTCGCCGGCGTACGGATCGACTCGGCCGCGCTGCTCGCCAAGGACCCGGCGCTGCCGGACTTCACCGCGGGCCGCGACCCGCATCCCTATGTCGACCTCGACGAACTGCATGACATCTACCGCTCCTGGCGCGCCATCGCCGATGAGTACGACGCCATCTTCGTCGGCGAGGTCTGGCTGCCCGACACCGAGCGGTTCGTGCGCTATCTACGCCCGGACGAACTGCACACGGCGTTCAACTTCAACTTCCTGGCCTGCCCCTGGGACGCGGATCTGCTGCGGACCGCGATCGACGAGACGGTCGCGGAGCACGCGCCCGTCGGCGCCCCGGCCACCTGGGTGCTCTGCAACCACGATGTGACCCGCACGGTCACCCGGTACGGGCGGGAGGCCAGCGGCTTCGACTTCGCGGCCAAGGCGTTCGGCACCCCGACGGACACCGAGCTCGGCACGCGCCGGGCGCGCGCCGCCGCGCTGCTGTCACTGGCGCTCCCCGGCGCCGTCTATCTCTACCAGGGCGAGGAACTGGGGCTGCCCGAGGTGGAGATCCCGCGCGACCGGATCCAGGATCCGATGCACTTCCGCTCCGGCGGCACGGACCCGGGGCGTGACGGCTGCCGGGTGCCGCTGCCCTGGACGGCGGACGCGCCCTACGCGGGGTTCGGCTCGGAGACCGAACCATGGCTGCCGCAGCCGGAGTCCTGGGGCTCGTACGCCGCGGATCTCCAGGGGGCCGATCCGGCGTCGATGCTCACCCTCTACCGTGAGGCCCTGCGGCTGCGCCGTACGGAACCGGGCTTCGGGGACGGGCCGATGAGCTGGCTGGAGGCCGCCGCCGGGGTGCTGTCCTTCACCCGAACCGACGGTCTGGTCTGTGTCGTCAACCTCGCGGAGGAACCGGCGGAACTCCCCGCCCACACACGTGTCCTGCTCACCAGCGGCCCGTTGGACGGCGGGCGCCTCCCGCGGGACACGGCGGCCTGGCTGCGGAGCTGAGCCACTGGACGGGTAGGCCCTGTCCGCGACGGGACCGCGGACCTACCCGTCCGGGCGACCGCGACAGCCGTGCCGTACAGCCCCCGTCCGCTCAGCTCGGATCCGTCCCGCTCAGGGCAGATCCCTGGGCGGACGGGGGCCGTCGTACCGGCCGCTCGGCCGCATCCGCAGCGGCCGTTCGCCGTACTCCTCGATGGCGTGCGCGATCCACCCCGCCGTACGGGCCACCGCGAAGACCGTCTCGCCCGCCTCGGCCGGCATCCCGGCGGTCACCGACAGCGCCGCCAGCGCCAGATCGACATTGGCGTGCAGAGTGACATGACGGGCGGTGGTGGACTCCACCTCGCGCGCCGCCGCCAGCACGGGACCCGCGCCCGGCAGCTCGGCCAGTACGGTGAACAGCGCCTCGGCGCGCGGGTCCCGGCCCGGATAGAGGCGGTGACCGAGCCCCGGCACCCGGCGGCCGGCCCGGAGATGGTCCGCCACCACGGCCGCCGCGCTGCCCCGCTCCAGCACGTCGGTCAGCATCCGGTGGGCGAGGCCGCTCGCCGCTCCGTGCAGCGGTCCCTCCAGCGCGCCGAGACCCGCCGACACCGCGGCATAGGGGTGCGCGCGGGCGGACGCGGCGACCCGGACGGCGAGCGTGGAAGCCGCCAGATCATGATCGATGAGCAGGGAAAGCGCCATGTCCAGGGCGCGTACGCCCGGTTCACCCGGCTCGCGCGCGGTCAGCCGCGACCACAGCCGGCGCGCCAGCAGGCCGTCACCGTCCCGGGGCGGGCCGACCGCGGGCAGCGCGTCCACGAGTGTGGGGATGAGCGTACGGGCGGTGGCCAGTACGGCGTCCCGCGAGAGGTCGAAGCGCAGCGGATCGGCGACCGAAGCCGCGATGGCCGCCACCCGCAGCCGGTCCGTCGGGCCGCTGTGCGCGGGCAGGGCCCCGACCGCGTGCCGGGCGGCGGCGAGGGCCTCGGCGGGGGCCGTGAACCGTACTCCCGTCCGCATCGTGTCCGCCCAGAGCCAGTCGGCGATCTCCTCGTAGTGGAAGCGTCGCGCGAGCTCCGTCGCGTCCACCCCCCGGAAGTAGTAGCGGTCCGTGTCGATGAGGGTGATGCCGGTCCTGATCTGAAAGGCGTCGCTGCCCGCCGAGGGCTCGCGCCTGCCCCTGCGGACGAGCGCGTCGACCTCTCCGGCGTCGAAGGTGCTGCCGCGTCCCGCCGGGTCGCGGCGGCTGGAGAGCTGGCCCCGGCTGACATACGCGTAGACCGTCTCCGGCTTCACCCCGAGCCGCTCGGCCGCCTCCCGGGTGGTCAGCCGCTGTTCCTGGTCGTCCATGGCCTCACCGTACACGTATTGATTCAATCAATATTGACAGTGATTGAGTAAAGCATGGACAGTCGAATCAAGCCCAAGGAGGAACCATGCCGACCACCGGGACCACCGGGACCACCGGGACCACGGGGACCGCCACCCCCGCCACCCCCGCCACCACACCTGCCGTCACCCCGGCCCGCGCTCCGGCCCCTGCCGCCGTACCGCGCGGACTCGCCGGCGTCGTGGTTACCGACACCGCGCTCGGGGATGTCAGAGGAGCCGAGGGCTTCTACCACTACCGCCAGTACTCCGCCGTCGAACTGGCCAGGGAGCGGAGCTTCGAGGACGTCTGGTACCTGATGTTCCACGGCGCACTGCCGGACGCCGCCCGGCGGGCGGAGTTCACCGAGCTGACCGCCCGCCTGCGCCGGCTGCCCGAGGACGTCGGGGCAGCACTGCCCGTCATCGCCGGGGCCTCCGCCCGGTCAGGACCGCTCGCCGGGCTGCGCACCGCCCTCTCGCTCTTCGGTGCCCGCGCCGGGCTGCGCCCGCTGTACGACATCGACGCCGACGCACGCCGTACGGACGCCCTCGCGGCCTGCGCCGCCGTACCGACGATGCTGACGGCCCTGTACCGGCTCGGCCAGGGCCTGGCACCGGTCGAACCGCGTGACGATCTGCCCCACGCCGCGAACTACCTCTACATGCTCACCGGTTCGGAACCGGACCCCGAGCGGGCGCGGGCGATCGAGCGCTATCTGATCTCCACCATCGACCACGGTTTCAACGCCTCCACCTTCACCGCCCGGGTCATCGCCTCCACCGGGGCCGATCTGGCCGCCGCTCTGGTGGGCGCCGTAGGGGCGCTCTCGGGACCGCTGCACGGCGGCGCGCCGAGCCGGGCACTCGACACCCTCGACGCCATCGGGACCGTGGACCGTATCGACCCCTGGATCAGGGAACGCGTCGGCGCGGGGGACCGGATCATGGGCTTCGGACACCCCGTCTACCGCACCGAGGACCCCCGCTCCCGGATGCTGCGCGAGATCGCCGAGAGCTTCGGCGGCCCGCTGGCCGACTTCGCCGTCCAGGTCGAGTCACGGGTCGAGGCGATCCTCGCCGAACTGAAGCCGGGCCGCGAGCTGCACACCAATGTGGAGTTCTACGCGGGCGTGGTCATGGAGCTGTGCGGGCTGCCGCGTGCGATGTTCACACCGACCTTCGCCGCCGCTCGGGTGGTCGGCTGGAGCGCCAATATCCTGGAGCAGGCGGCGGACTCCAAGATCATCCGCCCGGCGGCCCGCTATGTGGGACCGCCCCCGCCCCAGCCGGTGCCGGCCGGCTGAGCGGGACGGAACCGGACCCGGCACGGCACGGAGGCGCGCGTGAGCAGGAAGCAGCAGATCCCGGTGGTCATCCTCACCGGCTTTCTGGGATCGGGCAAGACGACCTTGCTCAACCATCTGCTGCGCCGCCGCGCGGGCAACAGGATCGCGGTGGTCGTCAATGACTTCGGCGCCATCGAGATCGACACCATGACGGTCGCGGGACAGGTCGGCTCGACGGTCTCGCTCGGCAACGGCTGTCTGTGCTGCGCCGTGGACGCGAGCGAACTCGACGGCTATCTGGAGCGGCTGACCCGGCCGTCCGCCCGGATCGACATCGTCGTCATCGAGGCCAGCGGACTGGCGGAACCGCAGGAACTCGTCCGGATGATCCTCACCGGCGACCATCCGCACGCCGTGTACGGGGGACTGGTCCAGGTCGTCGACGCCGCCGAGTTCGACGCCACCCGGGCGCGCCACCCCGAGATCGACCGGCATATCTCGATCGCCGATCTCGTGGTGCTCAACAAGACCGACCGGGTGGCGGAGGCGGAACACCGGCGCGTCCTCGCCACCTTGGAGGGACTGGGTCCGGGGACGCCGGTGGTCTCCGCCTCGTACGGGCGGATCGATCCGGAACTGCTCTTCGACCCGGCGGTCCGTCCCGACGAGGACGAGAAGGCGCGCCAGCTCTCCTTCGAGGACCTGTACGAGGACACGCACGGTGCCCATGACGATCCCACGTCCCACGACGATCACGCGTCCCACCACGGGCATCTCCACGCGGCCTACGACAGCGTGTCCTTCACCGCCGGGGCACCGATGAACCCGCGGCGGCTCATGGCCTTCCTCGACTCCCGGCCGCCTGGGCTCTACCGGATCAAGGGATTCGTCGACTTCGGGCCGGCCGACCCGGCCAACCGCTACGCCCTGCACGCGGTCGGCCGGTCGCTGCGCTTCCACCCGGCGCCCTGGGGCCGCGGCGAGGAACGCCTCACCCAACTGGTGCTGATCGGCTCGGGAATCGACCGGGAGGCCCTGCTCAAGGAGCTGGACGCCTGCCAGGAGACGGAACCGCGGGACGCCCCCGCCGTCGACCGGAGCGGCATGTGGGGCGTCCTGCGTTACGTACCCGACCTGACCGAGCCCGATCCCGTACCCGACCTGACCGAGCCCGATCCCGACCTGACCGAGTCCGAGTCCGAAAGCCTGGACCCGGACCCGGAGCCGGACATGCCGTGAACGGGCCGTCCGTCAGTGCGCGGGGCCGGCCAGTGTCTCGACCGCCTTCGTGAACGGCGTACCCGAACCGTCCCGGCGCGGATCGGGCTCCGGCAACTCCACCGGGGTCCCGGTCTTCGTGGCCGCCCGTGCCGGACTCGCTCCCGCCCAGGCCAGGACCAGCATGTCCTCCCCCTTCAGGAACCGGTGACAGCGCACACCGCCCGTGGCCCGCCCCTTGCGCGGGTACTGGTCGAACGGGGTGAGCTTGGCCGTACGCGCCGAATCGTCCAGCGTGCCGTGCGAGCCGGTGACCGTGAAGACCATGCCGTCCACCGCCGGATCCACCGCGGTGAAGGAGATCACCGAGGCGCCCTCGGCGAGCTTGACGCCCGCCATACCGCCCGCGGGCCGGCCCTGCGGCCGTACCTGCGAGGCCGGATAGCGCAGCAGTTGGGCGTCGGAGGTGATGAACACCAGATCCTCCTCGCCGGTCCGCAGCTCCGCGCCGCCGATGATCCGGTCGCCCTCCTTGAGGGTGATGACCTCCAACTCGTCCTTGTTGGACGGATAGTCGGGCACCACCCGCTTGACCACACCCTGGAGCGTCCCCAGCGCGAGTCCCGGGGACGACTCGTCCAGCGTGGTCAGACAGACCAGCTCCTCGTCACCCTCCAGCGCGAGGAACTCCGAGACAGGCGCCCCGCCGGACAGACTCGGCGCCGAGGCCGTGTCCGGCAGCTGGGGCAGGTCGATCACCGCGATCCGCAGCAGCCGTCCGGTGGAGGTCACCGCGCCGATGTCACCGCGCGCCGTCGCCGGCACGGCCGAGACGATCACATCGTGCTTGACGCGCTTGCCGTCACCGCCCTCCAGCGGCTCGCCATTGACCGTACGAGCCAGCAGACCGGTGGACGAGAGCAGCACCCGGCACGGGTCGTCAGCCACCTCCAGCGGCACCGACGCGACGGACGAACTCGCGGACTCCAGCAGCACCGTGCGCCGCGGGGTGCCGAACTTCTTGGACACCGCGGCCAGTTCGGACGAGACCAGCTTGCGCAGCTCGGCGTCCGACTCCAGGATTCCGGTCAGCTCGTCGATCTCGCCGTTGAGCCGGTCGCGCTCGCTCTCCAACTCGATCCGGTCGAACCGGGTGAGCCGGCGCAGCGGCGTGTCCAGGATGTACTGCGTCTGGATGTCGCTGAGCGAGAAGCGCTCGATCAGCCGCTCCTTGGCCTGCGCGGAATTGTCGCTCGACCGGATGATCCGGATGACCTCATCGATGTCGATGAGCGCGACGAGCAGCCCCTCGACCAGGTGAAGCCGGTCACGCCGCTTCGTCCGCCGGAACTCGCTGCGCCGCCGCACCACCGTGAAGCGGTGGTCGAGATAGACCTCAAGCAGCTCCTTCAGGCCCAGCGTCAGCGGCTGGCCGTCGACCAGCGCCACATTGTTGATCCCGAAGGTCTCCTCCATCGGCGTGAGCTTGTAGAGCTGCTCAAGCACCGCCTCGGGCACGAAACCGTTCTTGACCTCGATGACCAGGCGCAGTCCGTGTGCCCGGTCCGTGAGGTCCTTGACATCCGCGATGCCCTGGAGCTTCTTGGCCGAGACCAGATCCTTGATCTTCGCGATCACCTTCTCGGGACCGACCGTGAACGGCAGTTCCGTGATGACCAGGCCCTTGCGGCGCGCGGAGACATCCTCGACCGTGGCGGTGGACCGGATCTTGAAGGTGCCCCGGCCCTTCTCGTAGGCGTCCTTGATGCCGGTCAGCCCGACGATCCGGCCACCGGTGGGCAGATCGGGGCCCGGCACGAAACGCATCAGCGTGTCCAGGTCGGCGCCCGGGTGCTTGATCAGATGGCGTGCGGCCGCCACGACCTCGCCGAGATTGTGCGGCGGCATGTTCGTCGCCATCCCGACCGCGATCCCCGAGGCGCCATTGACCAGCAGGTTCGGATACGCGGCCGGAAGCGTGACCGGTTCCCGCTCCTGGCCGTCGTAATTTGACTCGAAATCGACGGTGTCCTCGTCGATCGACTCCGTCATCAGTGACGTGGCGTCGGCCATCCGGCACTCGGTGTAACGCATGGCGGCCGGCGGGTCGTCGTTGCCGAGCGAACCGAAGTTGCCATGGCCGTCCACCAGCGGCAGCCGCATGGAGAACGGCTGTGCCATGCGGACCATGGCGTCATAGATCGACGCGTCTCCGTGCGGATGGAGCTTGCCCATCACCTCACCCACGACGCGCGCGCACTTCACATAGCCGCGGTCGGGGCGCAGGCCCATCTCGTTCATCTGGTACACGATGCGGCGGTGCACGGGCTTCATACCGTCGCGGGCGTCCGGCAGGGCCCGGGAGTAGATCACCGAATAGGCGTACTCAAGGAAGGAGCCCTGCATTTCATCGACCACGTCGATGTCGAGGATCTTCTCCTCGAAGTCCTCCGGCGGCGGGGTCTTCGTGCTGCGGCGGGCCATCGCGGCTGCGGCTCCTTCACAGTTCTGAACGGCAACTTCTCTGACTGACGCGGACCATTGTGGACCGCGCCACTGACAACCCCGACCTCGACCCGTCGTTGAGCACGCGTCGGGGGTGCCCGGCACCGGGAACTTCGCCAGGTGCGAGCACGCTTGCATACAGTGGCAGGACTTCTCCATATCGCGATCGAAGGGACGTACATGCCCATGGGTCACACGGCCACAGCGCAGGCCGGTTCCGGCGGCCTGACAGCGACCGAGCACCGCCTGGCCAACGGCCTGCGCGTGGTGCTCTCCGAGGACCACCTGACCCCGGTCGCCGCGGTGTGCCTCTGGTACGACGTCGGCTCACGCCACGAGGTCAAGGGCCGTACGGGACTCGCCCACCTCTTCGAGCACCTGATGTTCCAGGGCTCGGCGCAGGTGAAGGGGAACGGCCACTTCGAGCTGGTGCAGGGGGCAGGCGGCTCCCTGAACGGCACCACCAGCTTCGAGCGCACCAACTATTTCGAGACGATGCCCACCCACCAGCTGGAGCTGGCGCTCTGGCTGGAAGCCGACCGGATGGGCTCACTGCTCGCCGCGCTCGACGACGAGTCCATGGAGAACCAGCGGGACGTCGTCAAGAACGAGCGCCGTCAGCGGTACGACAATGTGCCCTACGGTACGGCCTTCGAGCGGCTGACCGCGCTCGCGTACCCCGAGGGCCATCCGTACCACCACACCCCGATCGGCTCGATGGCCGACCTGGACGCGGCGACCCTGGAGGACGCCCGCGCCTTCTTCCGTACGAACTACGCGCCGAACAACGCGGTGCTCTCGGTCGTCGGCGACATCGACCCCGAGCAGACACTCGCCTGGATCGAGAAGTACTTCGGCTCGATCCCGTCCCACGACGGCAAGCAGCCGCCGCGCGACGGCTCGCTCCCCGACACCATCGGTGAGCAGCTGCGCGAGGAGGTCCACGAGGAGGTCCCGGCGCGCGCGCTGATGGCCGCCTACCGGCTGCCGCACGACGGCACCCGTGAGTGCGACGCCGCGGATCTGGCGCTGACCGTCCTCGGTGGCGGCGAGTCCTCCCGGCTCCACAACCGGCTGGTGCGCCGCGACCGGACCGCGGTCGCCGCGGGCTTCGGGCTGCTGCGCCTGGCGGGCGCGCCCTCCCTCGGCTGGCTGGACGTGAAGACGTCCGGCGGTGTCGAGGTCCCGGAGATCGAGGCCGCGGTCGACGAGGAGCTGGCACGCTTCGCCGCCGAGGGCCCCACCGCGGAGGAGATGGAGCGGGCCCAGGCCCAGCTGGAGCGCGAGTGGCTGGACCGGCTCGGTACGGTCGCCGGCCGCGCCGACGAGCTGTGCAGGTTCGCCGTGCTCTTCGGCGACCCGCAGCTGGCGCTGACCGCCGTGACTCGCGTGCTGGACGTCACCGCCGAAGAGGTACGAGCCGTCGCCGCGGCGCGGCTGCGCCCCGACAACCGCGCGGTGCTGGTCTACGAGCCGATCACCGCCGACGGCGACGACGCCTCCGCCGATGAAGACGAGACCGACGAGCACGAGGGGGCGGACCAGTGACCGACGCTGCCGTGACCATGGACTTCCACCCGCGCCCGACAGCGGGCGAGGCTCGCCCCTGGGCCTTCCCCGCCCCCGGGCGCGGCGCTCTCGACAACGGCCTGACGGTGCTGCGCTGCGACCGTCCCGGGCAGCAGGTGGTGGCGGTCGAGATCAATCTCGACGCCCCGCTGGACGCCGAGCCCGAGGGGCTCGACGGCATCGCCACGATCATGGCGCGGGCGTTCTCCGAGGGCACCGACAAGCACAGCGCCGAGGAGTTCGCCGCCGAGCTGGAGCGCTGCGGCGCCACACTCGACGCGCACGCCGACCACCCGGGCGTCCGGCTCTCCCTGGAGGTCCCGGTCTCCCGGCTGCCCAAGGCGCTCGGCCTGCTCGCCGAGGCGCTGCGCGCCCCCGCCTTCGCGGACAGCGAGATCGAGCGGCTCGTACGCAACCGCCTCGACGAGATCCCGCACGAGACCGCCAACCCGGCCCGCCGTGCCGCCAAGCAGCTCGCCAAGGAGCTGTTCCCGGCGTCCTCGCGGATGTCACGGCCGCGCCAGGGCACCGAGGAGACGGTGGAGCGCATCGACTCCGCCGGCGTGCGCGCCTTCTACGAGGCCTACGTACGCCCCGCCACCGCCACCGCCACCGCCGTGATCGTCGGTGATCTCACCGGCGTCGATCTGGACGAGGTCCTCGCCGACACCCTCGGCAGCTGGACGGGCGACACCGTCGCACCCCGTCCCGTACCGCCCGTGACCGCAGACGACACGGGCCGCGTGGTGATCGTGGACCGCCCCGGCGCCGTGCAGACCCAGCTGCTGATCGGCCGCATCGGTGCCGACCGGCACGACCGGGTCTGGCCCGCCCAGGTCCTCGGCGCGTACTGCCTGGGCGGCACGCTCACCTCGCGGCTCGACCGCGTGCTGCGCGAGGAGAAGGGCTACACCTACGGTGTCCGGGCCTTCGCCCAGGTGCTGCGCTCCTCGGCACCCGACGCCCCGGGCGGTGCGACCGGCGCGGCGATGCTCGCCATCAGCGGCTCCGTGGACACCGCGTCCACCGGCCCGGCGCTGGACGACCTCTGGACGGTGCTGCGCACCCTCGCGGCCGAGGGGCTGACCGACGCCGAGCGCGATGTGGCCGTCCAGAACCTGGTGGGGGTGGCCCCGCTGAAGTACGAGACGGCGGCCTCCGTGGCGGGCACGCTGGCCGACCAGGTCGAGCAGTTCCTCCCGGACGACTTCCAGGCGCAGCTGTACGCGCGGCTGGCCGAGACCGGCACGGTCGAGGCGACGGCCGCGGCCGTCAACGCCTTCCCGGTGGACCGGCTCGTCACCGTCCTCGTCGGTGACGCCGCCCAGATCAAGGAGCCGGTCACGGCTCTCGGGATCGGTGAAGTGACGGTCGTCACCGGCTGATCCGGCCTCTCCATGGAACCCCGGCGGCATCGGCCGCCGGGGTTTCCCTTTATGTCCGTGTTTGATGGGGAGAGTGGCTGTCTGTCCTGTGGTGTGCGCTACAAAGGGGCCTGTCTGTTTGGTGATTGAAAGACGACCCGCTTAACGTCGGTCCGGCTGTTCGCCGGTTACGCCGCGTCCGCGGCATCGGACAGTCATCGCCGAGTCCCCGTCAGGCGCGAGCCCGGGGAGCCGGGGACCCATGAAGTCCCTGGGGTGAATCGGACGGCCTTCGCGGCTCGATCGCGCGGAGGGGTCCGTAGGAGACCTTCCTGCTCCGAACCCGTCAGCTAACCCGGTAGGCGAGAAGGAAGGAAAGGACCAGCCACTCCATGGCGTTCACCCGTGCCACCGGGAAGCATCGTGCCCGCGGCCGTACGATCCGCAGGAGCGCGCATGTCGCGGGCGCCGCGACACTCACCGCCACCGGCGTCATCAGCACTCTCGCGGCCTCCCCGGCGTTCGCCGCCGACACCGATGTGACCGCCGCCCGGCAGACCGGTCTGACCCAGGCCCTGGTCATCAACGACTCCCTCGCCGGCACCATCGACGCCCAGGCCGACGCGCAGGCCCGGGCCGCCGCCGAGGCCAAGGCGAAGGCGGAGGCGGCACGCGAGGCCGAGGCCCGCGCCAAGGAGATCCGTGCCGAGAAGGAGCGCGCGGCGCGGGCCGCGGAGCGTGAGCGCCTCAACGCCTTCCAGCTCCCCATCGCCGGCTCGTATGTCACCACCGGATACCGGGCGGGCGGTTCGCTCTGGTCCTCCGGCAGCCACTCGGGCGTCGACTTCCGCGCCGCCTCCGGCACGTCCGTCGTCGCCGTGGGGGCGGGCACCGTGGTCGAGGCGGGCTGGGGCGGCTCGTACGGCAACAACATCGTCCTGCGGATGAGCGACGGCACGTACACCCAGTACGGGCACCTCTCCTCGATCGGTGTCGCCGTCGGCCAGAGCGTCACCCCGGGGCAGCGGATCGGCGTCTCGGGCGCGACCGGCAACGCCACCGGGCCGCACCTGCACTTCGAGGCCAGGACGGGCCCGGACTACGGCTCGGACATCGACCCCGTCGCGTATCTGCGCGCGCACGGCGTGAACGTCTGACCACTCCGCCACCCGAAGGCCCCGGCGCACGCCGGGGCCTTCGGTGTTCCGCCCGTGCCCGCCGCGCCCTGCCACGGTCCGCTGGCCAAAAGATATCCATGGATTACGGGCACCCATCGGAAATTCGCGATGACTGCAATAGAGTCACGGAACAGGAGTCAATCGGCTGCATGTCGCGCGGATTAAGGCGGAGGTTCGGATATGCGCGTTCCCGCGCACTCGGTATGCACGGCGATTCGCGACGACATCGTCTCCGGTGTATTCGAACGTGGCGGCCGGCTCACGGAGGAGCAGCTGGCACGGCGCTACGGCGTCTCCCGCGTCCCGGTGCGCGAGGCCCTGCGCACGCTGGAGGCCGAGGGCTTCGTGACCACCCGCCGCCATGTCGGCGCCTGTGTGGCCGAGCCCACGGAGCTGGAGGCGGCGGACCTGCTTGAGGTGCGGCTGCTGCTGGAGCCGCTGGGCGCCGCGCGCGCCGCCCAGCGCCGTACGGAAGCCCATCTCAAGGTCCTGCGTGGCCTGGTCAGACTGGGGCAGGAGCGGGCCCGCAGAGGCCAGGGCGAGGATCTGCGCTCGCTCGGCGCGTGGTTCCACGAGACGCTCGCCCAGGCGTCGGGCAGCCCGGCCCTGACCGCCCCGCTCACCCAGCTCCGGCACAAGATCGCCTGGATGTATGTGGTCGACCGGCCCGCCAGCCCCGTGGAGTCCTGGGCGGAGCACGGCGCGATCGTGGACGCCGTGGCGCGCGGCGACGCGGAGCGGGCGCGGGCGCTGACGGCGCTGCACGCGGAGCGGACCGCGTCGGTTCACCGGCTGAAGCGGCCGGAGCGCGGCCGGGAAAAGGTGAGGGCTTCGCAACATGCCGTAAACATCGCGGGCGTCCGCAATTAACATGCACGCCGTATACAAAGAAGAGAAAAAGGCGGGGTGCTTTTCCGGTGCCCGCACGGAAAACGGAGCCGCATCCCGTACTCGACCCCCGTATGCGGGCCGTCGCGCGCGGCCTCGTACAGATCGCGGGCCCCTGGCC